>JBGCEF010000029.1:0-28534 GCA_045106175.1 Bdellovibrionales bacterium | reverse complement strand
TCTTCTATAGTTTCCGGCGCTAAATTATCTTCGTGTCCTGCCATTTTACCCTCGTATTTTACGAGAATATTATCACTTTAACCGTTAATTTTATGTTAATTACCTTAACTAAAAGGCGCTTTAAATCCTGCGCTCAGTATCGTACATTCCCGGGTGTAAAGCGGCCTGCACAACAGGCGTTAAAACTCTGTCTGTATCGTCCCACATTTTTAGCATCATGAACAATTCCTGAGCATTTAATTCAGGATTGCGCGGCCCCTCTTCAAAGCCAATTCTAAAATCCTCCGCAGTATCTCCAAATGTCATAACGCTTGATAAATATGGGTGTAGCCTTCTTAAAACATTTGTTTTTAAGATTGGGTTTTCGAGCATCTCAGGATGCTGAAGTTCTGTGCGGATAAACGTGGCCTCTAATGGGAAAAATGAAATTGCCTCTCTGAAGCGGTAGGCTTCATCATATCCGGGCTGCCCTTGGCTTTTTTTCATGAAGGCTATAATCTCTGCTTATGTCCTTGCTTGTTCAAACCCTGTTTCGATTGCATGATAAGCTCTTAGAGTATTATGATGTTTTATAAATTCCCGAAACTTTAAAATCTCCGGCGTCGATACCTCTCTACCATCAGATAGGGTTTTCTTAGGATACGCTACGGTTACTGTTGAAGGGTCAACTTGTGGAGGGATTACGATTTGCCCATTGATCCAATCAATATAATCTAAAATTTCTATTTGCGCTAAATCGTCAGATAAATGATCAACAGCATCATAATCCATAAAATCAACCACACTGCTAAAAAAATGCCGTGCATATGGTGTTTTAAAATCAGAATTTGTATATCGTTTGAACATTACGGGTGATCATTATGAGCTTTTTAAAATTATGTCAATAAAATTATCCCCAAAATGCGTTGCATAGTGACAGGAATCTTCGCTATTGTCTGGCACTATATCTGTTGAAACCTTATAATTAATTATCTCCGCTTTATGGAGAGTAATGAGTAACTTAATTCATGCGGCTGAAATCTTTTAGTGCGAAATCAATGACCGAAGCCATGCAAATGGTTCGCGATGCATTAGGAGAGGATGCTATTATCGTGGCGACGCGTGAAGAGCAAGGAGGCCCTTCGCGCGGTGGGAGTGTTAGCGTTACAGCGGCTATTGATCCCAGTTTTCAAGACGAGCGTGAAGAGCATAAAGGTTTTGGTGACATGCATGATCTGCAAGACAGACAAACAGATAATTTTCATGATGATGACGTGAATTTCGAGACGCATGGTTATGGTTCAGGTGGGCGCGCAGCCTCTGCTTCGCGTGAATGGCTGCAATATGATGATGAAAGCGAAAATGCAGGCATTGCCGAAGACATTACCGATACATTACTGCGCCATGGCGTGACCGAAGATGTGATGGATCATGTTCTTTCTTGTGCAACCGTTGTAGGTCTTGAGAGCTCGGGCATTGCGTTAATGGCTGCGATTGAGCATTTATTTCATTTTAAACCATTACCTACGCAAGGGTATGGCAAGGCCATTATGATGGTTGGAACGCCTGGATCAGGAAAAACACTGGCGGCGGCGAAGATGGCAGCGCGCGGCGTTATCAATGGTTTGAAAGTTGGCGTGGTTAGCACGGATACGGTGCGCGCAGGCGGCATTGAGCAATTACGCAATTTTACAGATCTGTTGCATATTGATTTAAAAACAGCAGAGAGCGTTAAAGATTTGCAGCGTGCACTTAATGAGCTTAGCGGTTTTGATCAGGTTATTATTGATACGGCAGGACTTAACCCGTTTAACAAAGATGATGTTAAGTCATTGGCGCGCATGATTGGTGTTGGTGGCGTCGAACCTTATGCAGTTATTCCCGCGGGGATTGATGCGGAGGAATCGGCAGAGATGGCGCGTGTATTTTCGACTGTTGGCGCCGAGAGTATGATTGCGACACGTATTGACATGACACGTCGTTTGGGTGGGATTTTATCTGCATCTCATCAGGGCGGCCTCGCGCTTGCCGATGCGAGTAACACGCCCAAAGTTGCAGATGGATTGATGAAGATGACCCCTAAATCTTTATCTAAACTTTTAATGCCTGCCGCCTTTAGAGAGATGGGGACGGAACGCACAAGGCGTGCGGGGCGTGCTTGAAACGATATAAAATTTGATGGATAGTAAATTATGAATTCAAATGATTCTTCCATAAAACAGCGTCCAGCTTCCCCTTCAGTGAGGCAAGGCAGCAATATTATCGCTGTTGCATCTGGCAAAGGCGGTGTTGGAAAGACATGGTTTTCTATCACGCTTGCGCATGCTTTAACGCGCATGGGTAAAAAAGTTTTATTATTTGACGGCGATTTGGGCCTCGCGAATGTGGATGTTCAGCTAGGCTTGATGCCTAAACGTGATTTAAATGACGTTATTCGTGGCCGCTTAAGTTTGGACAAAGTTATACAAACATATGAGGAAGGCGATTTTGATATTATCGCCGGACGCTCTGGTCAGGCGTCACTTGCTTCACTGCCCTCTCAACGTTTAACGCTTTTGCGTGATCAGCTTTTGGATGTGGCGAATGATTATGATGTTGTGATTTGTGATCTGGGTGCTGGCGTCGATAAAACAGTGCGTATGTTATCGGCTACAGCGTCACAGACTATCTTAATTACTACGGATGAGCCGACTTCGCTGACGGATGCTTATGCTTATATTAAAATTGGCAATGCGGCGGGGATGTCGAAAAATATTAATATTGTTGTGAATATGGCTTCGTCTGAAATGGAGGGTGAGAAGACTTATAAAACCCTTCTTAAAGCATGCTCCAACTTTCTTCGTCTTAAGCCGCCATTACTTGGCATGGTGCGTGTTGATCCGAAGGTCAAAGAAAGCATTCGTAACCAAGTTCCTCTTTTAATTCGATCACCCAACACACAAGCGGCAGAAAATGTCGAAGATATCGCCAATGAAATTTGGAAAATCTTGAGAACATCTATGCGCGCAAGCGCAGGTGTTTAAGCTTTTTACATCATTTAGTGACAGCCCTTTGCCTTTCACGATAAAATATAAGAATGACTAATTCCAGTGGGCCACAATTTCCGCAAGTTCAGCAGTATCAAAGTGATGCTGCTCAATCTAGAAATGCGCGTAGCCCGCAAGTTACGATTGGAACATTAGAGCGCGCGCCAGAAGAGGTGCGGGCGCAAGCGATTGAGAGAGCGCAGGAGATTCGTATTCAGGGCGAAGTGGCGCGCGTTGCACGTGATGGGGTCGTGAGACTTACGACCTCCAGCGGTGAAGTCGATGTTCGTCTCCCCCCCGATCAGCCGCGACCAAGAGTTGGCCAGAGTGTTGAAGTGCTGGTTAGCCCGCCACCACAAAACGGCAATGCATCCGCACAAGTTGAGATTCGCGTTACGCAAAACACCTCATCAGAATCTGTTCCCGCGCGCGATATTTCAACACCAGTGCAAGTTGAAGTGCGGAACGCACAAAACCAGTCAACCGTAGAGCGGGCGAGCATTCAACCACCCGACCCTAATGCGCCTGCACCCGTCAATCGTTTCCCCGAAATTGGTAGCCTTGTTCGCTTGGAACCGCTTAGCCCCCAACAATTTCAACGATTATCCGATACGGGGCAATTAATTGTATTAGATAGTCAGACCAGCACATTAAGTCATGCTTCTGGCTCATCTTTTCTAGCCGCTACAACTGCATCTAATCCTTCGATTGTTACAAATGTTCCTCAACAAGATAATGGTGTGTTGACCCAACAAGCTTTAACCACAAGTAGTCCTTATGCTGTTAGCTCATCCAGCACGTCAAATACGGTGTCACTTGAGAGTGTTACCACGCGCTTGATTGGTGTTTCGGGAGATTCTCAAAATTCGTTGAATGTTCCTATTTTGAACAGGTCGCAAGCAGCGGTGGCGCAACTTCAGAATGCTGCCATAAACAATACAGGCGTTTCATCATCTCAAGACATTAGGGTTAATGCCATTCAGACGCCGATTGCTCATTTAGGGAATAATATTTCGCATGGTAACGCGCCCCTTAACGTTCAATCAAACAGTGTGATCAATAACCAGCAAAGGGCGGCGCAATTATCGGGGCAGGTTATTGCCAAAACCAACACACAGATTCCGATTGTCCAATTTTCCGTTCCACAAAATGGCTTAACAGCGTTAAGCTTCAGCGCATCTCAAAACACAGCGCAGCAACAGGTTTTTGCCTTACAATTTCCAAGTGATGCTCTTTTATTGGGAAGCACGCTTACGGTTACACCTCAGGCCTCTTTAGATTCTAGCATCTCAACCAGCCAGAATATTATCCCCCAAGCCCTTCCGCAGCTTGCGTTTGCAAATATTGCCAACGTCGCGCCTTGGCAGGCTATGCAGGATATTCAGCAGACACTTTTGCAAGCAAGTGTTCAAAATGCAGCGCCAACCGCTCAAGCCTTTTCCAATATTATTCCAAGCCCATCGAATGCGGCACAGTTTGGGCCAGCGGCTTTGTTATTTATTGCAGCCGTTCGCGGCGGCGACATTAGTTCGTGGCTCAGTGATAAGACATCTGAGATCTTAAAATCCCAAGGTAAAGGCTCTTTACTCTCTAGACTATCATCCGAAGCCGCGGGAGCTTCGCGCATGGGGGAAACACCCTCCGCAGAATGGCGCGGTATGAATATTCCGCTTTTGTGGGATGGGGATATTCAAAAAATTGCTTTGCATTATCGACATGAGTCCGACGACTCACAGGATCAAAATCAGGATAAAGGCAATGTTGGCACGCGTTTTATTTTTGATCTCAACCTTGATGCAATGGGGCAGGTACAGCTAGATGGATTGTTTCGCCCTATTTCTTCTGACGGGCCTAGACTTGATATTGTTTTGCGGACAGAAGAACCATTTAGCACCGCCATGCAGGCCGAAATGCGCCGTATTTACATGGATGCCATCAAACCATCGCAAATCGGCGGAGAGCTCTCTTTTCAGAATGGTCTTGATGCATGGCTCATGATAAACGCGCAAGATGATCCTGCTCTTGGCGTAAGCGCTTAAGCTGATTTTAACAATTTCACTCTAATATTATAGAAAATAATAATTAGGGTGTAATACGTGGCAGGTGACCAAATTGGCTTCTCTTCACTAATGTTAGCATTAACAGAATTAGGTGAAGCGATTGAAAATGATCCAGAAAATGCATTAGAGGCAGCGCAAGACCTGTCGATCGAAGCTAACATTCCCGTTGGATGGATTCAGCGTGTTGAATTAGGTTTTGAGGTAATGGGACGTGACGGCGAAATCACGACCGAAGAAGCCATGGCTGTTATTGATACAGCTTCTAAATTTGCATTTCTAAACACTGAAGAGCTTGATCCTATTTTCATGGATGAAACACCGTTTATTCAGCTGATGGAAAATGAAGCCGCTATACTTGCTATGGATGCTGAACTTATTCGGATGGATGCGATTTTGGCTGATAATGAACGTATCCTTGCCGCTAATCAGAGTATTTTGGATGCTGGCATTGATAGCCCCTTGCAAAATATTAATGATTTCAGCCCTAAGGGTATGGCTTAAACACGTTCTATTCTACTTTCTTGCGACGAAAAACCTCTAATCCGATTTCATCTAAATCATCAGATTGCTTTTTATTAATGGCTTTTTGTTCGTCTTGGTCGCGGTTTTCTTGCGTGATTTCAACCTTTTTTAAGTCTGCGAAAGCAGCACGGATATCTTCGCGGGCCATTTCAATGCGGGTATTTAGCGTTTGCATTGCTGCATCAATCTCTTCTACGCGGGCTTCAACACTTTTTTCATATGGGCCAAAATAAGATAGCATTTCCACGCCCATATCACTGACGCTTTGGCGTTCTTTTTCCAATGTCTCGATCATCGTTTTTTTCTGATTTTCATAGTCGTCCGCTTGGCGATAAAGCTCCGCCAGAAATTTTTGCTTTTGTTCCAAGCTATGCTTTTGCATGCGAATAAGCGGATTTAGATCAGCCGCCATAGCTTGCTCCTATGATTGCGGCGAGGCGGGCGAACCCCTCTTCGATTGTTGTTTTTTCGTCTTTATTTTGACGCAGAAATTCTTCGATTTCTGGGTAAAGGGAAATGGCCTCATCTACATCGGGGTCGGAACCTTTTCGATATGCACCGAGGCGGATAAGCTCTGCCATATCTTCGTAGGAGGTAATAATTTTTTTTGTACGGCGTAAAATCTCGTTTTGCTCATCCGTTAAAGCTGCGGGAAGCGCACGGGAGACTGACTTTAGTACATTTATTGCCGGATAACGACCACGATCGGCGATTTCACGTTCCATAACGATATGCCCATCAACAATTCCGCGCACCGCATCGGATATTGGCTCGTTATGATCATCGCCTTCTACAAGGACAGAAAAGAGACCCGTAATACCACCCTGCCCCGGTGCGCCAGGACCAGCGCGTTCCAGCAGCCTTGCTAGTTCGCCGAACGTTGTTGGCGGGTAGCCTTTTGAGGTTGGTGGCTCGCCTGCGGAGAGACCAATTTCACGCTGCGCCATGGCAAAGCGGGTAACCGAGTCGATCAGACAAAGCACTTGTTGACCTTGGTCGCGGAAATATTCTGCTAAAGATAATGTCATATATGCGGCCTGACGGCGCATAAGGGCCGGCTCATCCCCTGTGGCAACCACGACGACGGAGCGTGCGAGACCTTCGGGGCCTAAATCATCCTCTAGGAATTCCTGCACTTCGCGTCCACGTTCACCAACCAAACCGATGATCGATATGTCGGCCTCGGTATATTTTGCCATCATCGACAGCAAAACGGACTTCCCGACACCAGAGCCAGAGAAAATGCCCATGCGTTGACCACGACATGTCGAGAGAAAGCTATTGACTGCGCGCACACCCAAATCCAGTTGCGCGCCCATGCGTTGACGAGAATGTGGTGGTGGTGGCTTATTTTTTAGGGGCACGCAATGCGTACCTTGTGGGAGCGGCCCTAGACCATCGATAGGCTCTCCCAGTGCGTTAATCACACGCCCAAGCCATGCTTCATTGGGGGAAACAACGGGTTGTGATTTTTGAATGACGGCTTTGCAGCCTAATCCTACGCCTTCTAATGTGCCGAATGGCAAAAGCAGTGCATGCCCATCACGAAAGCCGACGACTTCACAAGGAATTGTCTCGTTCGTTGGTGGTTTTAAATGCACCATTGCGCCAATCGATAAGGTTTGACCAAACCCTGCAATTTCGACCAGAAGCCCAAGAATCTTTGTTACCTCGCCATAAATTTCATGGTCAGGTATGGTTTGAATAGTTGCGATGGCTTTATCTGCGAGGCGTTCCATTTTATTATTATACGCCATCAAAGGCATTAGTCGAAACAGTAAAACAGAGTATAATTGACATAATTAATGCAATATTGTAAGTTGTCTAAGTTTTGAATAAGGAATTCGTTATGCGTTTACTTTTTATAGATAAAAATAATGCTATTGCCGATAAAGCAACGCAAGGCATTGATCGTTTCGAAGTTGATCAGTGCGGCTGGGCGCAGTTCACAAATAGGCCAGAGCAGACTGGTTTTGATTCAATGGTCTTTGTTGCAACCCCTGATAATGCCGACACTGTCACATCTCAGATTTTAGCCATGCGAGAGAGAGACAGTGATCTTCCTATCTTTGTTATTTCCGATAACCTAAGCCCCATCGATACTTTTAAAATTGCATCTCAACGGGTCCGCGGCATTTTGCCCGCCGATGATCTTAAACCTAAAGAATTACAAGCCAGAATTCTTCAAACGATGACAGGTCAAACTGGCAGCACATTTAATAGCCCGCACCTTAATGAATTTAAGATTGGTGATACCCTGCATATTGATACACGCACACAGATTGCAACAAATCAGGGATCAGTATCTTCAGTACCGCTCAATATTGTTGATTGTTGCATTTTAGATCATGTTGCCCAAAACCCGCGCCAGACAATCGATAACCAAGCTTTAATTGGTGCTATTTTTCAGACACCTTCTGCGACACAAGCAAAATTTATTAAAGGCCATGTTACAAGCTTGCGAAAAAAGCTTAGCACTATCGGTGTTGATCCCGATGATGTTATTGGCTTTGCAGGAACTGGACAGTATACATGCAGCCCTAACCTAGAAGTTGTTATTGCAGATATTGATAATATTCCGCGCACATTACGCGAGAGGACAGTTCAAATTGTGAAGGCGCATAATATTGTTTTTGACACTCAGAGAAAGATTGTTGCCAAGCCTAGGACAGGCGCCACCGAGTACGAGTTGGAGGACGATCCATATAATAGAGCGCTGCAAGCCGATTTGACAGAGGATGAATGCGCACTTATTGAAGCCATTAAATCAAAACCTGGTGCAACGCGAGAACAGTTGTTACAGGGTATGTACGAAAATCATCGTGATATACCAGACGGTGTTGTTGATTATCTTTTAGAGTCAATTATATCAAAAGTTGATGACTTAGGGGTAGAAGGAAAACGATACTTCCCCGAAAGCGTAGCCAGTTTTGATTTTGCGGATAGTAGTGATTTTGACAATGCCCCTGGATTAGACGGCGATGACTTTGATGACTTTGATCGCTAAACTATAAATCTTAATAAAAATAAATAATTGTTAACGGCGTTAATATTTGTTAAACTATTTATTAATAAAGTTTAACGTGGGGATGTTGGACGCTTTTATTTTTAAATAAATTGAGTGATTTTTCTATCCCTGCCGTTTCAGGCTAAATACTAAAAAATACTAATTAACGCAAAGGAATCAATGACATGCGCGTACTCCTCGTAGAAGACGACACCTCAACCGCCAAATCGATTGAGCTTATGCTTAAATCCGAAGGTTATATTGTCGACACCACGGATTTGGGTGAAGATGGCCTCGAAATTGGTAAAATTTACGATTATGATATTATTATTCTTGATCTTATGTTGCCAGATATGGACGGTTATGACGTTTTGAAAGCGCTTCGCGACTCAAAGGTTGAAACGCCTATTCTTATTCTTTCCGGCCTTACTGAGCTTGACAATAAGATTAAAGGCCTTGGTTATGGTGCGGATGACTATCTTACGAAACCATTTGATAAACGCGAATTGATTGCGCGCATTCAGGCGATTGTTCGTCGTTCACAGGGGCACAGTCAGAGCGTTATTGAAACCGGGAAAGTGAAAGTGAACCTTGATACACGCACTGTTGAAGTTAATGATGCGCCGCTTCACCTGACTGGTAAAGAATATGGTATTATTGAGCTGTTATCACTTCGTAAAGGGACCACATTGACCAAAGAGATGTTCCTTAACCATCTTTATGGCGGCATGGATGAGCCGGAAGTGAAAATTATTGACGTGTTTATCTGCAAACTCCGCAAAAAGCTTGAAGATGCGTCAGGCGGTATTAATTACATCGAAACAGTTTGGGGTCGTGGCTATGTGCTTCGTGATCCACAAGGTGAGAAAAAAGCCGCAAACGGATAATCTTCTGCATTCGAACTGTTAATATTTTTAAGCACTCGCGAATTTCGCGGGTGTTTTGTTTTACGGGTTCTGCTATAGCTGCATGATGTGGACTTTACCAAATATATTAACCATGGGACGGATTGTTGTTTTACCGTTAATGTTTGCCTGTTTCTATCTTGAAGGGGGCGAAGGGGCGATGTCCGTTTGGGTGTGTTTTGGACTGTATGTTCTGGCGGCGCTTACTGATTTTTTTGATGGTTACTTCGCAAGAAAACTTAATCAAATCAGTGCGTTTGGGACATTCCTAGACCCTATATCAGATAAGATTTTTGTTGGATGTTTATTGGTTTTATTGGTTGCGTTTGGACGCCTTGAAGATCTATGGATCATTCCAGTCTTAGTGATTTTATTTCGAGAATTTCTTGTCTCTGGCCTACGGGAGTTTTTGGGACCGCATAATGTGAAGCTTCCCGTTACGCAGCTTGCAAAATGGAAGACAACGCTACAGATGGTTGCACTAGGTGTTTTGATCCTTGCGCCTGTGGTTCCTTACACTCTTTTGATTGGGCAAATAAGTTTAGCTGGTGCGGCGATTTTAACGGTTGTAACAGGATGGGGATACATGAAGACTGGCTGGAATTTCATGAAAACTGCCGACCGTCAAAAATAAACACAGATTGATTCGCATTATCGTCATATTTTCTTTTCTAAATCTGTTTATCTGTGCTTTAACAATGGCATGTCGTTTTTTTATAAAGTAGGACGCTCTGTTCTTTTTCAGATGGACCCTGAGGTTGCGCATAATATTACTATTCGCGCCATGAAGAGCGGTATTATGCCTTGCGTTAAGATCGCCAATGATGATGCCTTGGCACAGGATATTTTTGGTCTTCGTTTTACCAATCCTATCGGCCTCGCGGCTGGCTTTGATAAAAATGCAGAAGTGATTGATCCAGTTTTAAAAACAGGATTTGGTTTTACCGAGGTTGGGACCGTTACACCCAAGCCGCAAGACGGCAATGACAAGCCACGTGTTTTTCGTGACATCAAGAACGAAGCCGTGATTAACCGAATGGGTTTTCCCAATGGTGGCATGGATGTATTTGAGAAAAATTTTAAAGCTTTTGAAAAGAACAAGCATCCAACGGGTATTGTTGGCATTAATATTGGCATGAATAAAACGCAGACAAATCCCGCAGTCGATTACGCCGCGCTTATTCAACGCTTTGCAAAAGATGCTGATTATCTGACCATCAATATTTCTTCACCCAACACGCCAGGCTTAAGAGATTTGCAATCGCGTGAGCCACTCATGGACTTATTAGATGCCGTTCAAAAGGCCAAAAAAGATGTGAATGCAGATACGCCTGTACTTGTTAAGTTTGCACCAGATTTGGATGATGCAAAGATCGAAGAATTGAGCCAATGCGCTATTGATGGAAATGTTGATGGCATTATCGTTAGCAACACAACATTAGATCGGCCTGATTATCTTCAAGATGGCTTTCGTGATGAAAAAGGTGGATTGAGCGGCGCGCCCCTTGCAGAGAAATCAACACACGCCTTGCGTCAATTTGCATCGCACTTAAAAGGTAAAATACCGATTATCGGTGTTGGGGGTGTTTCTGATGCTGAGGATGCTTATGCAAAGATCAAGGCGGGTGCCAGTCTTGTTCAGCTATATACAGGTTTAATTTACAAGGGTCCGAATATCGCTCGTGATATTAATGTCGGGCTTTTGGAATGTCTGCGTCGTGATGGTTACACACATATTTCAGAAGCTGTAGGAGCAGACCATGGATAATATTCTTCGCAATCTTGCTATTGGCGCGACCAGCGTATGTTGTGCGTTTATCGTTGCGTTATTGTCATTCATATCTGTTGAATTGTCTGTTGCAGTTTTTACACTTGGATCGCTCGTATATGTGATCACAAGCGAATATAAAAGACGTAATGCATGGGAAGCTGCGGCTGATTTTAAGTTCCGTCTGATTAATAAAAAACATGACACCCTGTCTGGTACTGTGAAAGAGAAATTTGAAGCCGATGAGCGTAGAGAGCGTCGCGGGAAAAATAATTCGGGCAGTTCCCCTCAACAGGATCGAACAGATTTTCAATCTCACACATCATCCAGCAAGAATGATCAGCAAGAGCATACGCCGATTTCCTTTCATAGCCTTATGGTGAACGCGCCCGTTGCTGCTAATGAGTCTTATCGTTCCGTTTTAAAAACAAGATCAACACACGCTGGTTTACCCAAAAATGAAATTACACAACCGCGTATACACAACACATCAGCCATCGAAGATGCGGATTCTTTGAGTGACCTTGTGGTTGAAGAGCTTATTGAGCATTCCGTTAAACATCAAAGTGTTGATGTTTTTATTCAACCGGTTTTAAGGCTTCCCCAACAAAGCAGACGGTTTTATGAGGTTTTTGCGCGCATTCGTGCCAAAGCAGGTGTTTATCTTCCTGCATCGCGTTTTATGAAACTAGCGGGACAGCGACAAAAAGCTCTTAGTATTGATGTTCAATCTTTAGAAAAATGCATTGAATTGGTTAAAAACACTCAAAATATCTCTAACCCTCCATCATTTTTTATTAATATTGATGAAAAAACACTAAAATATGGGCCCTTTATTAACAAACTGTTACCATTTCTAGCTAAAAACAAGCATTTAGCTGGTCGTTTTATCTTTGAAATGCCGCAAAGTACATTTCATGACATTGGTTTACCTGCAATGAAAATTATGCGCGGTCTTGCGCAGCTTGGGTGCGCTTTCTCACTTGATCATGTCACAGACCTCAATGAAGATATTAAAGACCTTCAGCGCTTTCGTGTGCGCTTTTTAAAAATTGATGCGAATATGTTATTGAATTCTGCCAGTAATGAACGTGAATACAAAGGAATTATGAAGGCGAAACGTACTTTAGAAGGTAATGGAATTGGCGTTATCGCCGAAAAAGTAGAAGACGCCAAGATGATGCAAAAGCTTATTCCTTATGACCTTCATTACGGACAAGGTTATCATTTTGGTCGTCCGGATTTGGATAGCACCTATGAAAGCTCAACAAACAATAGTCGTTCTAAGATCGCATCACACTGAATTTAAACATTAAAGGACACCAAGATGAAACATCTCCTCCTTCTTCTTACATTTTTGATATTTACCTCCTCCACATTTGCTCAAGATAATATCGAGGATAGCTCAAACGCCGTTGTTCCGCAGCATGCCATTTCCCTTCATGGCGAGCCGAAATACGGCTCTGACTTTGAGCATTTAAGCTATGTGAACCCAAATGCTCCCAAAGGTGGTTCATTAAAAATGAGTGCGATTGGTAGTTTTGACTCTCTCAATCCCTTTATCGTAAAAGGCACACCTGCTGCAGGTATGAATTTTTTACGATCCGGATTTGTCTATCAAAGCTTGATGCAAAATAGCTGGGATGAGCCATTTACGCTTTATGGAATTTTAGCCGAAACCATTGAGGTCGGACCAGAGCGTGATTGGGTTGCTTTCAATTTACGACCAGAAGCCAAGTGGGCCGATGGCAAGCCCGTGAGTGCAGATGATGTTGTTTGGACATTTAATACATTAATGGAACATGGGCAGCCTTTTTTCAAAGCTTATTACGGGGATGTGAAGAGCGTCACAGCGGAAAATGATAAGCGTGTTAAATTTGAATTCGCAGTGAAAGGAAATGCTGAACTGCCACTTATCGTAGCCGAGATTGCCGTTCTTCCAAAACATTTTTGGACCGACGAAAACAACCCGCGTGACTTTAACAAGACATCGTTAGAGGCTCCACTAGGGAGTGGCCCTTACACGGTAGGCGCTGTTGACGCAGGGCGCAGCGTTGAATACATACGCCGCGATGATTGGTGGGGTGAAGACCTGCCCTTTTTCAAAGGTTTTTATAATTTTGAGCGTGTGACTTATGATTATTATCGCGATGCGAATGTCGCTCTGGAAGCGTTTTTAGCCAATGAATATGATGTTAAAATTGAGAATACTGCAAAATTGTGGGAAAGCGCGTATAACGTCCCTGCCCTTGAAAAAGGCGATCTTATTAAAGAAGAAATCGGAAATACGCGTCCCGCAGGCATGCAGGCCTTTATCTACAATACCCGACGTGATGTCTTTAAAGATAAGGCGGTGCGGGAAGCGCTTAATTATGCGTTTGATTTTGAGTGGTCTAACAAACAATTTGCGTTTGGCGCATATGTTCGAACCGACAGCTTTTATGAGAATTCTGAATTGGCGTCTTCAGGTCTGCCGGAGGGTGCGGAGCTTGAATTGCTTAAACGTATAAAAGAGCAACATCCCAAGCATGTACCGGATGAGGTCTTCACACAAACATACACTAATCCAGCGACAGATGGTTCAGGTCGCGCACGTCAAAACTTTAAAACTGCAATGAAAATTCTGGATGATGCCGGATGGATTTTGGGTGAAGACGGTATTCGCAGCAAAGATGGTGTTCGTTTAGAGTTTGAAATTGTCGATTCTAATCCTCTTTTTGAACGTTGGGTTTTGCCGTTTGTTAAGAATTTAAAGCGTATTGGTGCAGAAGCCAATTTTCGCGTTGTTGATACGGCGCAATATCAAAACCGGATGAGCGCGTTTGATTTCGATATGACTGTATCTGGTTTTGGGCAGTCTAATTCCCCCGGTAATGAGCAGAGAGATTTTTGGGGGAGTGAGAAGGCGAATGTTGATGGTTCCCGCAACTATATCGGTGTTCAAAACCCCGCGATTGATCAAATCATTGAAGAATTGATCGTGACGCAATCGCGTGAGGATTTAATCACGCATATTCGTGCATTGGACCGCATTCTTTTGGCGGAGCATTTCGTGATTCCGATGTGGCATTTTAATAAATGGCGCATTGCTTATTGGAGCCATATTGCGCGCCCTGACCCGTTATCAGGGATTAGCCCGTTGATCACAGATACATGGTGGGCAAAAAGCAATCAGCAAGAAAGTAGCGAGTAAATGCGCATTGCGATTGCTATACCTGCGCGATATGGATCGACGCGTTTTCCGGGCAAGCCTTTGGCGGAGATTGGCGGAAAAAGCATGTTAAACCGCGTGGTCGATTTGGCGCGCGATATTGCAAAAGCCAATTCGAATATTTCATATTTTGTTACAACAGAAGACCAACGCATTGCAGATCATGCCCATGATATTGCTGCGCCATGCGTGATGACTGGGGATTGTGACACTGGATCGGATCGGGTTTTGTCCGCCTTAAAAGTTCGAGTAGATAATGGTGAGGCGATGCCAGATTTTGTTTTGAATCTGCAAGGCGATGCCCCATTTACGCCATCATCTGTAGTAGAGGCCATTATAGAAGCGTTTCAAAACAATCCAGCTGCGCAAGTTGTTACGCCCGTTCATCAGCTGTCTTGGGATGATTTGGATCGTTTGCGTGAGGCGAAAATATCAACACCGTTTAGCGGCACGACGGCGATTATTAATAATGATCAAAAAGCGATCTGGTTTTCTAAAAATATTATCCCGGCCATTCGCAAAGAAGACGACATGCGAACACAATCGACAACATCGCCTGTATATCAACATATTGGTTTATACGGATATCGCGTTGATGTGTTGGAGCGCTTTTGTGCATTGCCAATGGGGCATTATGAAACCCTCGAAGGGTTAGAGCAGTTGCGCTTGATTGAAAATGGGATCGAGATTACGGCTGTTCCCGTTGCGATTGATAAAGGCGCGATACAATCGGGCATTGATACACCGGAAGATCTGGCGCGGGCGAATGCTTTATTGGAGCAAGGCGCATGAGTACGACATTAATTATTGCGAGGCATGGGAATACATTTGGACCGGCTGATGTGCCGACGCGGGTTGGACTGCATACGGATTTGCCGTTGGTTGAAAGCGGTATTGAGCAAGCAAAAAAAATAGGGCGTTATCTGAAAGATAACAAGATGATACCGGATGTTGTTTACACTTCGACTTTACAGCGTACGGTGCAAACGGCGAGCATTGCTATTAAAGAGAGTGGGGTTAGCAATCCGTTCTTCAAGCTTGAAATGTTTAATGAAATTGATTATGGGCCGGATGAGAACAAGGCTGAAGCCGATGTGATTGCGCGGATTGGTGAACAGGCGATTAAAGATTGGGATGCGCATGCAAAAGTACCGGACGGGTGGAAGGTTAATCCTGATCAGGTCAAGCAGAACTGGATTGATTTTGCAGAACAGATCTCGGCATTTGACGATAACGAGACCGCGTTGATTGTAACATCGAATGGTATTGCGCGTTTTGCCCCATACATTACGGGTGATTTTGACGCGTTTTCCAAACAGCATTCTATTAAATTATCAACCGGTGCGTTCGGCATCTTGAAACATGAGAATGGTAACTGGCATTGTGAAAGCTGGAATACCCGTCCTTAAAAAACTTGACAAATCTTTTTAAATCTATAAATAAGTGCAAATTTTTAATTATTTATAGATTGTATTATGAACATATCAGAGATTATAGAAAACGATCCCTTGCCTGATAGCGCCTCTGAAAAGTGTCGCAATGCTTATGTTAGGGCAGCGGAGCTTATTGAGGCTGGCGAATTCGAAAAAGCACAACTAAAGCTTATTACTGTTCTTAAAGAGCACCCTGGTCATGATGGGGCTCTAACTTTACTTGAGCATGCGCCGCAAGATGGAAATCCTGCTTTTCCGCTTCGTGTAAGATCACAAGCATTAGTTAAGAAATTTCAAGACAACGCAGATCCTGAAACCTTATCAAGCGCATATACTCTTGCAGCAGTTGCTACGCTGGTTTCAAAAGAACCTGATGCGCCAAATTTCTATCTATTAGCGAATATCAGCAATAAACAAGGCGATGCTCTTGGTTTAGTTAGCAACCTTATTAAAGCCCTTGAAACAGATCCGCTTCATCGCCCGTCTAAAGCTTTGGCGAGAAAAATTATCTTAGGACTTGATGTTGAGCACAGCGCGTCTGAGTATTATTCAACAATTTTGAAAGATCTTAGAGATGAAATGGAAAATGCTGGCGATCCGCAAAACGCCTTTGATCTTGCTCAAGACATCCTTGAAGTTGCAGAATACAGACCTAAAGCGGATGTTATAGACTTACCTCAAACACATTTGCATGAAGATGAGAGGCCAGCATTTAGAATGGCTAGTTAGCAGAGCGCAGCGAAATTTATTTGCATATTTCTTTGTTTTCATATACATAATCCAACTAAGGATTAGTTATGACAAAACCAAAGAGCGACCCTATTTTAGATCTAGCAGGATGTGTGATGGCACAGCATCGATACCTGAATAAAGGTCGTGTCCCGATTTATGCCTTAACCCGTGGTGGAGGCATGATCAGGGAGGTTGCTCAAAATCCTAATCTTCCTTTTTTGCCTGTTGTTCATGATATGAACAAAACTAATGCTCATAGGGCCCTTGGGTATCTTATTTCCAATGAGATGTTTCTGGCTTACCTTGAACATACGCGCAAACATTCACCTGAGGCGTGGCCTGATATAAGTTTTCAAAATGTGAAAGGATTTGTTGAGACCTTCTCAGATCCCGCCACTATCTTTTGCCCAGATGCAGATATGCAAAAAGCATCTGTTCTAACATTTTCTAAAAATGCTAACTATGATGAATCAAGTGTTATTCTTGTTTCGAAAGCGCTGCATGATAAAATTCACGCGCTTTTTTTTCGTGACCATGCAATTACTCCTTCGAGGCAGCAGCCTAAAGACACGACATCAGACAGCCTAAGCAGGATGCACACTGATCATGTTCTCGAAAGGCTGTATGATTCAGAAATGTTATGGAGGCCCGGTCATCTTGCGGCAAGGGTTGCAGATTCGGAGATTATTTACGGTCATAATGACCGCATTGCCTGCGTTTCACCCAAAATTGCTTTGCAACTTCGAACAACCCTCATGCCTGATAATGATGGTTTTATCCGTTCTTTTAGAAAAGAAGATTTAGATACTGATGCAAAACCACATTTTGAAACCGTTGCAAATGGGGCTTGTTTTTTAACCGTCAAAAGTAGAGAGCAAAAGCCGACGCATAGCTATATTTCTAGTCTTTTTGCTGAATTTTTAGATGTTCAAGAAGATGGAAGTGTTACTGGTGTTAAACCACCAAAAAAGAGTTTACGCTATAGTTTTAATCTTGAAGCCAGTGTTCATGTGAATGATGATGAAGCGATTATACAATTAGCACCTATTCAGGATGTAATCGGTCGTGCCAAGAGGAAAACAGTTATTCCTGCGGGACAGGCGCATATGATTTCATCTGCCCTACAGCAAAGCGCGTCAATTTCTGTTCATAACACTGACGCAAAAGCTTCTAAAAAACGTAAAAAGCGCGATAAGTCAGAGATTGCTGGGGGCTTTACATTTAGGGATAATGTTAGCGTCAACTGTAAGCTCAATCGAGATGGCAGCATTGACGACCTACAAGTGACCTTCAAAAAACATGGCAACCTTGTTGATTTGTCATTAGCGGGCGCACAGAGGGCTGCTTTTTTAGTGAATGAAGATGAATTCGTGCTTGCTGCCTAACAAGCTGTCTTTATACTCTTCATTATGGCTGCATATATTTTTAAGCGACTGTTATTGATGATTCCGACTTTGTTCGGGATTATGTTGATTTCGTTTGTGATTATTCAGTTTGTTCCTGGTGGTCCAGTGGAACGCATGATTGCGGAATTACAAGGACATGGGACAGAGGCGACAGCGCGCATTGGAGGCAGTTCTGGCGGTGATTCCGCGATTGGTGCCAGCGCTATTTCCAGCACAGGGCAATCGTCGAAATATCGTGGTGCACAGGGGTTAGACCCAGAATTCATTGCAGAGCTAGAGGCGCTTTATGGATTTGACAAACCGCCGCATGAACGTTTTTTGATTATGCTGAAAAACTATGCCCGCTTTGATCTGGGGGAGAGTTATTATCGTGACATTGGTGTTTGGGAGTTGATGCTAGAGAAAATGCCCGTTTCCATTTCTCTGGGGCTTTGGTCGACATTAATTATTTATCTGATTTCTATTCCACTTGGCATTAAAAAAGCGGTGCGTGATGGTTCGCCTTTTGATATTTGGACCAGTGCAGCCGTGTTTATTGGGTATGCCATTCCATCATTTATGTTTGCGATTTTACTGATCGTTGTTTTTGCGGGTGGGCGGTATTTTGATATCTTTCCCCTGCGGGGTCTCAATTCAGACGAGTTTCGTGATTTTGGTTTTTGGACTTGTGCGGCTTCCTATAAATGCGCCTCTGATTATGCGTGGCATATGATATTACCCGTGATTGCGATGGTTGTTAGCGGGTTCGCGTCGTTGACGCTACTGACGAAGAATTCATTTCTGGATGAGATTAATAAGCAATATGTTCTTACAGCGCGCAGCAAAGGTTTAGCCGAAAATCAGGTTCTTTACGGGCATGTATTTCGCAATGCGATGTTGATTGTCATTGCAGGTTTTCCTGCAGCTTTTATATCCATCTTTTTCACAGGCTCGCTTCTGATTGAAGTTATTTTTAGCCTTGATGGGCTTGGTTTGCTTGGATATGAAGCGGTTATTAATCGTGACTATCCCGTGGTTTTGGGAACGCTTTACGTTTATGCGCTGATTGGTTTGATCATGACTTTAGTGCGTGATGTGGTTTATGTGATTGTTGATCCGCGGATCGACTTCGAAGCGAGAGGTGCATAATGGACCTGTCACCACTTACGCAACGGCGTCTTCAACAATTTCGTGCAAATAAACGTGGATTTTGGAGCCTATGGATTTTTCTCGTGCTTCTTTTTATCGCGGTGGCGGCGCCATTCGTTGCGAATGACAAGCCGATCATCGTTAGTTATGACGGATCGTTATATTTTCCGACATTTATCAATTATCCTGAAACCACATTTGGTGGAGATTTTGAGACAGAAGCAGAATATCGCGATGAATTTGTACAAGATTTAATAAACGAAAAAGGATGGATGGTGTTTCCGCCTATTCCTTATTCTTACGACACGATTAATTATAATTTGAATGTACCGGCTCCTTCTCCGCCGACTAGTGACAATATATTTGGCACTGATGATCAGGGGCGTGATGTGGCGGCACGCGTACTTTGGGGGTTTCGGATATCGGTGCTGTTTGGCTTGGCACTTACGATCGTTAGCTCGATCATTGGGATTGCTGCGGGGGCGTTTCAGGGGTATTACGGCGGTAAGCTTGATCTGATTATGCAGCGCGTGATTGAGGTGTGGGGCAGCATGCCGAGCCTTTATATCCTGATTATCTTCTCCTCGATTTTTATTCCTGGTTTTTGGACCTTGCTTGCGATTTTGTTGTTATTTAGCTGGGTTAGCTTAGTTGATGTTGTGCGGGCGGAATTTTTACGGGCTCGGAATTTTGATTATGTGCGTGCCGCGCACGCGCTTGGTGTAGGGAATTTTACGATTATGTATCGCCATGTTTTACCCAATGCAATGGTTGCGACCTTAACATTTATGCCATTTATCCTGACAGGCTCTATTACGGCTTTGACCAGTCTTGATTTCTTGGGGCTTGGCTTGCCACCCGGTAGCGCGTCGCTTGGTGAGTTATTGGCGCAAGGCAAGAATAACTTAAACGCGCCTTGGCTTGGTATTGCTGCATTTATGAGCTTGGCGGTGATGCTAACGTTATTGACGTTTATCGGTGAGGCCGTACGTGATGCGTTTGACCCTCGCAAGACGACTTTATGAGAGGTGCGCCCATGAATATTCGAAATTCCATTCATGATTTAAAAGATGAAATCACAGCGTATCGGCGTGAGCTTCATCAAAATCCGCAAACGGGTTTTGAAGAGGAATTTGCAAGTGGCATGGTGCGCGACAAACTGAATGAATGGGGTATTCATTTTGAAGATGAAATCGCGGTGACAGGCATTGTAGCAACGATTGAAGGCGACACTAATACCAGCGGACGCGCGATTGGTTTGCGTGCAGATATTGATGCACTTGATATTTTGGAAGAAGAGAACAAGCCGCATGTTTCCAAAATTCCTGGAAAGATGCATGGGTGCGGGCATGACGGGCATACAGCGATGTTGCTTGGTGCGGCGAAATATCTATCAGAGAACCGAAACTTTGACGGGACGGTTTATCTGATTTTCCAACCTGCCGAAGAAGGGCAAGGCGGCGCGCATAAAATGATTGAAGAAGGGTTATTCGAGCGCTTTCCCATGGACGGCGTTTACGGCCTTCATAATTGGCCCAAAATGCCGCGTGGAACAGTGGGGGTTCGATCCGGTCCGATTATGGCAGGAGCGGAACGTTTTGATATTACGATCACTGGCCAAGGTGGTCATGCGGCCATGCCGCAAACTTGTATTGATCCTATTGTTATTGGATCGCAAATTATTAGCGCGCTTCAAACATTAGTTAGTCGAACACGTGACCCGCTTGATCCGGTTGTGATTTCGGTGACGAATTTTAACGCAGGTACGGGTGCGTTTAATGTAATCCCTGATGACGCCGTTTTGAGCGGTACCATGAGGAGCTTTAAGCCAGAGACACGCGATTTGATGATGCGGCGCATTGAAGAGATTGTTGTTGATACAGCCAAATTACTGGGTGGAAGTGCGGTGTGTGAGTTTATGGCGGGCGGTTATGATCCGACGGTCAATACCGATAAAGAGACTGAGGGCTGTATCTCTGTTTTGCAGGATTTATTCGGATCTGACACTGTTGATACAAGTATTGATCCATCGATGGGTGCGGAAGATTTTGGTGCGATGTTGCAGCAAGCTCCGGGATGTTACATCTGGATGGGCCAAGGCGAAGATGATGCGGCGTCAATGCATAACCAAGGCCTGCATACACCGCGCTATGATTTCAACGACGACATTATCCCAGCGGGAATTGAGTATTGGGTGCGGTTAGTTGAGAGCACTTTGAACCTTGATACTCACGCTGCGTAAACGCTTTCAAAATCAGCAAAACCTTTGACTTCGATAGGGTTTCCAGATGGGTCGTAGAAGAACATTGTACGTTGCTCACCCGACTCACCTTCAAATCGAATTGTTGGAGGGATAACAAAATGAATATTTGCAGCCTCTAGGGATTGCGACAGTTTTTTCCATTCTGCCAGTGGTAAGATCACTCCAAGATGCGGCATTGGGACCATATGATCACCAACTTTTCCAGTTTTAGTTGTTGAAAAAGGCTGTCCGAGATGGAGGGAGATTTGATGGCCAAAAAAGCTAAAATCAACCCATGTCTCCGTACTGCGTCCTTCTTTACATCCTAAAATTTTACCATAGAATTGACGAGCTTCATCCAAATCATTAACGTGATATGCAAGGTGGAAGAGAGATTTCATCATATGTTCGCTTTCTTTTAAATACTTTATAAGTGTTACTATAATCATCATTGTGCGTGAAGATGTGTTGAATTATTATTTGACAAATTAGCTGTAATCAGAGCATATGAGTTCTATGAAAAACATAAGTGCAACAAACAGCCGACGACGTCCTCGCTAAATCCATCCGATTAAGCGGGCTTTTTTCATGCCATAACCAAATATCCGAAAATTGAAACTTGCTTAATTGGACTCTTGAATGGGAATCAAAAGCGTTGCATTGTAATAAGCCAATAAAGAATTGAAACTATGAACAAAATTCAAATTGATAAAATTGCGTCAGTGACCAAAAATCTGGAGCTTTCGCATACTGTAAAATTAACCAAAACTCTGTCATGCGACATGGGCAGCGTGCTGGCGGTTGAGGTACTGGAAGATAAGAGCGTTTATAACGAGCTTGAACTACCTTCGGGGCGGATGAGCAAGTTAAAGAAAGGCGATATCTTGGCGGTGGCGCTTGGTAATCGTATGGCGCTTCAGGGGTTTGTTGGGCATTTACCTACTAGCCTTGAGGTTGATGATGTTATTCATTTGCTTAATTTTGGTGGTGTTGCAGGGGTTTGTACGTCTGCGAATGTTCAAGAGGTGGGCGAGCCGTTGCGCATTCGTGTTCTTGGCGGGATTGAACGTAAAGGGAAACAGGCAAATATCGGCGATGCTTGCCAGTTTAAGCCGCTTGATGTGATGAATAATGATATTCCTTTGATTATTACGACTGGAACTTCAATGGATAGCGGGAAGACGACCGTTGCGATTGAGGTGACCAAAACTTTGACGCGAATTGGTATGAATTTGGCGGGGACAAAGTTAACCGGTGTCGGCGCGCAACGTGATTTATTCAAAATGGAAGATTACGGCATTCGTGAAGGTGTTACCTTTGTTGATTGCGGTGTGACTTCGACCGCGAATATGCCTGATGCGCAAATGGTTGCGGTTGCGAAAGGCGCTATTCAACATCTCGCCAAATCAAAGCCCGATGCGATTATTGTCGAATTTGGTGATGGTTTGATGGGAAAATATGGTGTTAATGCGATTTTGCAGGACAAGCAAATTCAAGACAATGTGAAGCTGCATATTGGATGCGCACGTGATCCGGTTGGTGCGATTGGTCTTGCGCATGAATGCGTGCGGATTGGGCTTCCTATTGATGTGATGAGCGGTCCTGTTACAGATAATCAGGTTGGTCAGGATATTTTGAGGGAGCAATTAGATGTGCTTACCTATAATGCGTTTAAACCGAATAATGAGTGGCTTGATTTGGTGATAGCCAGATGGGCGGTTCAATATGCCGCCTAATAAAACCATACGCGCCTCGATTGTTGGAATTACGGGGTATACAGGGTTGGAGACGCTCCGGATCTTGCTCGCGCATCCGAATGTTGAGATTGCACATCTAACGTCGCGGCAGCATGATGATGTTGCTTTGGCGCAAGTATACCCGCATCTTTCACATCTTGATTTGCGGGTTACTAATACGGACCATAAGACAGTTGGCGCAGATAGTGACGTTGTTTTTTTGGGTTTGCCGCATAAAACCGCGCAAGATGTTGTTGCGGATTTGCATGGTAGAGTGAAGGTTATCGACTTGTCTGCTGATTATCGCCTCGATGATGTCGCGACATATGAAACATATTATCAAGAGCATAAGCACCCTGCTCTCTTGCAGGAGGTCGTTTATGGCGTGCCGGAAATGCATCGAGATGCTATTAAAAGTGCGAACACCGTTGCTAACCCTGGTTGTTTTGCATTGCTCTCGCAGTTGATGTTATTGCCGTTTACCGGATCTATTGAGCATGTCGATATTATGGCGGTAACCGGATCTAGCGGGTCGGGCAAGTCCGCGAGCGATGGTACGCATCATCCCGTTAGATCACATAATATGAAGAGTTATAATATTAACGCACATCGCCATATCCCCGAAATTACGCGTTCCGCCAAAATTGATGAAAGTCAGTTAAATTTTGTGCCGACGTCTGGGCCCTTTGTACGGGGAATTTTTGCGACGGCTTTTGTAAAAACGCAAGCCGAGCCGAGGGCAATATATGATGCTCACCCATTTGTTCGTGTCACGGATAGTGTGGCTATTGCGAATATTGTTGGGTCGAATTTTTGCGATCTTTCATTTCACAAAACCAATGGCGGATACATTGTGCAAGGTGCACTTGATAACTTAGTGAAGGGTGCATCGGGATGCGCGGTGCAGAATATGAATTTAATGTTTGGGTTGGATGAGACAGCAGGATTATCAAACCTTGCACCTGTTTATCCATAGAGGAAGCTATGAAAAATAAAATACCACAATTTTTTATTAATGGATTTTACGAGAGTAAATTCAAAGACAATCTCTTTGTTATCAAAGCAGGCGGCAAAGTCATCGAGGATGCACAAGCACTTGAGAGCTTGTTATCTAATATTCGCGATCTTAATCATGTCGGCATTAAGGTGATGTTGATTTATGGCGGTGGCCGCGCGATGGATGAGTTAGCTGAGGCCCGCGGTGTCGCGGTTAAAAAGACAGGTGGTAAAAGGATTACGGATGCTGCGAACATGAAAATTGTTCAAGATGTTCTAGGCGGTGACTTGTCCTTTCGCGTCAACTCGGCAATGGCGCGCGTGAAGTTGGACGGTTTATCGCTTAACGCTGTTCCGCAAGATTGGATGCATGTTGTTTTGCAGCCAAAATGCGAAGGTGATGATTTTACAGGCGGCATTAAATCTGTTGATCAGCGCAGCATTAATCGCGCCATGCGCAGTTATGATTTCGTCGCAATGCCGTGCCTTGCTATCACGGATGAAGGCGTTGTTTGCAATATTAACGCGGATACAATTACCACGCAGCTTGCGATTGGTGCGAAGGCACATAAGCTGATTTTCTTATCCGATGTTGATGGTGTTCATATTAATGGGCAAACACAGCACCTGATAACGGATAACCAGATTGAAGGTCATATCGCAGATGGTTTGGTGACGGGCGGCATGCAGGTGAAATTAGAAAGCTGCAAAGCAGCCCTTGATGCGGGCGTTAATCGTATCCATCTTATCAATGGTTTAAAAGATAATGCACTGCGGACAGAGATTTTTGAATCCACAGGGCCCGGCACAATGTTAATACCTGAAGCTGCGCGTGATGCTTATGAGAATGAGGTAGCAACGCAGAGGATTATTGAAGGGAAAGCTTAAAGTAGGCATGAAGCAGACATACTGGTTAATGTTAAAAAGTTTAAAAGATAAGAGGATAAAATTGTAATGAGCAATGACACACAGACAATTATTGATGAGAGTTTCGAGCATTTAGTTAAAACATATGCCTCGCAGCCTGTTGTTATGGATTATGGTGATGGGGTTTATGCGTGGGATACAGATGGTAAGAAATACCTCGATTTTGCAGCTGGGATTGCGGTAGCGTCACTTGGCCATAACTATCCGCCTTTGATGAAAACAATTTCTGAACAAGCGCCACGCTTAATGGCGGTGCAAGCATCTTATGCTACAAAAGAGAAGCATAAAGCAGCAAAGTTGCTTTCAGAGACAACTGGGTTTGATTTGATTTATTTTTCGAATAGCGGAACCGAAAGTGTCGAAGCCTCGCTTAAATGTGCACGCAAATGGGCGTATGATGAAAAAGGTGAGCAGGCAAATGAGATTATTGCTTTTAGAAATTCTTTCCACGGGCGAACTTATGGCTCGGCTAGTGTAACGGAAAAGTTTCATTCCCAGCCATTTTTTAACCCCTATCTGGGTGGTATAAAATGGGCGACATTTAATGATATTGAAAGCGTTAAAGCCATTGCAGATGCGGATAAGACCGCTGCGATTATTGTAGAACCTGTTCAGGGTGAAGGCGGCCTTACACCCGCAACGCCACAGTTTTTGATGGGTCTTAGAAAATTATGTGATGATTTGAATATTTGTTTGATCTTTGATGAGGTTCAAGCGGGCTTTGGGCGTTTGGGTGAATATAACGCGTATGATGCGTTTAAATGCTGCCCCGAATGTGTTGAACATGGCGGGGAGCCTACCGAAAATGCACAGAGCGTTAAGCCCGATATTGCGGCGTGGGCGAAAGGCATGGGATCAGGCTTTCCAGTTGGTGCAATGGGCGCGATGACAAAATTTGGTAAGGCTATTACGGTTGGAACACATGGTACAACTTATGGCGGAAATCCTTTGGCGTGCGCCGTTTGTGCAACTGTTGTTGAAGAGATGATGAAGCCGGGATTTATGGAGAATGTTCAATCTGTGTCTAAGGTTTTGTTCGATGGTTTAGAAGATATAAAACGCAGCTCTAACAAGATTGAAGAGATCAAGGGTAAGGGCCTTATGATTGGCGTGAAAACCGTTTTCCCGACCAAAGACCTTCTGAGTCACTTGCAAAAGAACGGTATGATGGCAACGATGGCGGGTGGCGATGTTTTACGCCTTACACCGCCGCTTATTTTAAATGAAGAACAAGCCAAAGAAGCGCTTGGTATTATTGAGACAACATTGCAAGAGATGGAATAATGGCTATTCAGCATTTTTTAGATTTAGATGATATTCCGCCAGAGACGTTGAAAGGGATTCTTCAATCCGCGCATGCGCTCAAGAAGGAAAAATTTCATCCCCCACAGATTTTTGACGGGTTATCGCTTGCGATGGTGTTTGATAAGAAATCAACGCGGACGCGGATGAGCTTTGAAATTGCCATGAAACAGCTTGGTGGACACACGCTTGTTATGGGGATGGATGAATTGCAGATATCAGGCGCAGAAAGTGTCGCTGATACAGCTAATGTCGTTAGTCGCTACGTTGATGCGTGTATGATACGGATGAGTGATCATGACAAACTCACTGAATTTGCGGCAGAATGCTCAGTTCCTGTCATTAACGGTATGACCGATGTTTCGCATCCTTGTCAGATTATGGCGGATATACTGACGATTGAAGAAAAATTAGGATCGGTTCAGGGGAAAAAAGTTGCTTGGTTCGGAGACTGGAATAATGTGAGCGCAACATTTGCGCAAGCCGCGCCAATCTGGGGTTTTGATTTGGTGATCTCTACACCGATTGATTTGAAGCCCGATGACTTAGGCGGGAATGTCTCTTATGAGGAAGACGCGATGAAGGCGGCGGAAGGCGCAGATGTCATTGTGACTGATACTTGGGTGTCGATGGGGCAAGAAAGTGATAAATCGGGCGAAGCGGCCTTAGAGAAATTCCGCCCCTACTCCGTTACGCCTCAGATTATGGCCGCTGCAAATGAAGGTGCTATCTTTATGCATTGCATGCCTATCCATGACGGTGAAGAAGTTTCATCCGATGTTCTCGCATCGGCCGCGAATGTTATTTATGATGAAGCTGAAAACAGGTTGCACGCGCAAAAAGCTATTCTCGCATGGTGTTTGGAAGATGCAGGTGTTGAAGTTTAGCAATAGTGGTTTGCATTAAGACAAAGATTGAGGACAACACTCTATAACAATATGTTTTTCAGTATCATAAGTCGCTGCAATGCTATCTATGGCATCTTGAAACTGTCTTTTTTCTAATGTTCCATCCATCTCATCGATCACTTCGCGGGCAAAGCCTTTTGATTGTCTGAATGTTGAAGTCAAAAGCAGTACACCCAGAGAAATATCCCCTGGTAGTGGGTTTACGACCCCCACACCGATTAGGCCGAATGCGATAGGAACCTTTAGCGCAGGATTTGAAACTTCAGACCTCATTGCAATCGCGGTGTATTGTCGACAGAGTTGGAACACAGCTTTTGCATGTAAATCTTCTGTCTTTGATGCTATTTCAGGAAAGCGTTCACTGAAGCCGTGCCATTTTAAACCTGCGACTAAGCCAAAACTCATTTTGAGGTCATCATGAATGTTTGAGACGATATCAACAGCCTCATTTTGCGCATCCTTCATGATTTCTAAAAAAGTGCTTGGAAGTCCCTGTGACATCAACTATTAACTACCTATCCAATAATATTGTTTAATTACATAAAACAAAGAAGAATTGCAAATGTCTAATAACAAAAAAGTCGTCCTCGCCTATTCTGGTGGTCTTGATACATCGATCATTTTGAAATGGTTGATCGAAGAAGGATATGAGGTCATTGCCTATATTGCCGATGTGGGCCAGGTTGAAGATTTTGAAGCAGCGCGCGAAAAGGCATTGAAGGTGGGTGCGAGCAAGGTTGTTGTTGATGACCTGAAAGACGAATTTGTTACCGACTTCATTTTTCCATCCATTAAGGGTAATGCGGTTTATGAAGGGCGTTATTTGATGGGTACGGCTGTGGCGCGTCCCGTTATTGCCAAGGGCCAAATTCTCGTTGCGCAAGAAGAAGGCGCGGCATTTGTTAGCCATGGCGCGACAGGTAAAGGGAATGATCAGGTTCGTTTTGAGCTTGGTTATTATGCGCTTCAGCCGGATATTGAAGTGCTTGCGCCATGGAAGATGCCGGAATTTTTAGATGCATTCAAGGGGCGCACAGATATGCTGAATTATGCGGATAAGCATGATATTCCAGTGACTGCGACGAAGAAGAAGCCATATTCAGAAGATGAAAATCTGCTTCATATTTCTCATGAGGCAGGGATTTTGGAAGATCCGAACGTGCCAGCAGGTGAAGATGTTTATTCACGCACAACTGCGCCCGAAGATGCGCCGGATGAAGCGGATATTGTTGAAGTGACATTTAAA
>JBGCEF010000028.1:0-24983 GCA_045106175.1 Bdellovibrionales bacterium | reverse complement strand
CATCGTGCCCGCTTAATAACAAATGAATGGACGAGGCCTGCATATTTTTTGAATGCGGGTTTTGGAGATTAATTGAACAAATTATTTTTGCATGACCCGCGCTCCAATTTTGTGACACGCTCACCACAATCTTTGTTTGATGCTGGTACCATCATGGTGGGGCAGGTCACGTCACGTGACTTTTTACTTGCGTCACCCCCGTTTTATTGTCATAATAAACAGTAATATCTACCTACCTACATAAATATTCATTTAAGTAATCAATTAAATCATGACAAATCAAGAAAATAGCATTGAAAATTCTGGGGTTGCTTCTAATCTTCAATCCAAAGAAGAAATTCTAGCACTCTCTCAATCTTTTCAAAAGGACGAAGACGATTCAAGAGGTAAAGACTTAAGAGACATTCGATCCAAATCGCATAATTCAAGGCAAGAAGAACTTTCAGAAGCGATTGAGGACAGACAAGTGCTAAGAGAACAAAGATCTGAACTCAAATCAGAAATAGCTACTGAGAAGGATGTTTTACGTGAGCTCAGAGCGTATAGGAAAGCGATTAATCTTGAACAAAAAATAGAAACAATAGAATCGAAACTAAATGGCCTGGAAGAGTCTGGGCAAACTCTTTCATCGCGCTATCAAAATTTAACAACACGATTATCAAAATTTAAAAGTAAACTTTCAGATATCAGAATCTTGGAAGAAAATAATTCAGAGACTCTTGATAGAGATGCGTTAGAAAGCCGTATTCAATATGGTCGTAACACCTTATATGATTTGCGCGCACGTATGAAACAAGTACGTGATGAGATAAAAGAAACGTCAGAGACCATCAAAAAAATTCGCGCTGATAAAGATGATACAAATGACGACCCTAATGATGTTGTGCAAAACACTAATCCTGTTGCAGTTGATGATAGTGCAGCGTTGTCTGAAGATGGCACGGTTGTTATTGATTTACTGGGTAATGATAACGATAAGGATGGTGATAATTTAACAATTACATCCCTGAGTTCTGTTGCGCACGGCACTTTAGTGAATAACGGTGATGGAACCGTGAGCTATACACCGGATGCCAATTATAATGGCAGTGATAGCTTTAGCTATAGCATCTCCGATGGTAATGGCGGCACAAATACAGCCAGTGTTTCTCTCGCTGTGGCATCGATTAATGACGCACCAGTTCTCTTAGTTTTATCACAAACAAACATCATAGAGAATGTCGCAGCCGGAACAGCAGTTGGCACTTTATCAGCGTCCGATGTTGATGCTGACACCTTGACTTACCGTTTGACGGGGGATGCGGATAATAAGTTCGAGATTGTTGGCAATGAATTGCGTGTGAAGAATGCGCTCGACTTTGAAACAGACACCAATCATGGCATTACAATAGAAGTGCGTGATGGTAACGGCGGGACAATGGACTTGTCATTTACCATCACTATTACAAACGACACCAGTGATGATATTATCATACCAGGTAACGCTGCGCCTGATGCTAATAGTGATATTGTAACATTAAACGAAGACGACTCTGTTACGGTCGATCTCTTGGCCAATGACAGTGATGCTGATGGGGATACAATCACCATTGTATCTATCAGCGCAGCAGCCAATGGTGTTATTGTTAATAACGGTGATGGTACAGCTACCTATACACCCAATGCGGATTACAATGGCTTTGATAGCTTCACTTATACAATAAGCGATGGTAATGGCAGCACAAGTAGTGCATCCGTGAATTTAAGTATAAATCCAGTTTATGATGTTCCTAACGTTACAATTACAACTTTTGATATTATTGAGTCTGCACCAAAACGGACATTAGTTGGACGCATAGAAGTAGAAGGAACCAGCGAATATACATACAAAATCATTAACGGTAATGACAATAATGTGTTTGCAGTAGACAAAGATGGCTTCTTATCACTTACTAGGGATGCACCACAACATCTTGATTTTGATAATAAATCTCAATATGACCTTAAAATAGAAATTAGTGACGGTACAAATAAGTTCACGGAAAATGCGACTATTAATATTTTGGATAGTGCAATAGATCCTAATAATACAGCGCCCAATGCCGTCAAGGATATATATTATATTGATGAGGATTCTGGTTCACATATATTAAATATTCTTGCGAATGATACTGATATTGATGGCGACACAATAAGTCTGCATAGCGTTGAATTAACGTCTGTAAGTAAGGGTAGTGTTACTGTCAATCCTGATAACACAATTACATACACCCCTAACACTAATGTTTCTGGTGAAGAACGCTTTGAATATTCGGTCATAGATGAGAATGGTGCTATAAGAGAAGGAAATAGGATCATAATACATATAGATCCAGTAAATGATGCACCCGTTGTTACCAATTCAGATTTTAATTTCTTTCAATCAAAACCGATTACCGTTGGTGGCTTAACCGAAGCGAGTGATGTTGAAAATAGCCAGTTATCTATCACAAATATTTCAATACCCTCCCAAGGATCAGTTATACAAAATTCTGATGGAACTTTGACTTATACGCCAAATAGTAATTTCACAGGAAGTGACAGCTTTACGTATACAGTATCAGATGAAAACGGTGGGAATACAGTTGCAACGGCAACCTTTACAAAAGTTGATACAATGGTTGCGGCTGATGATCAGTATGAAGTTGTTGGTGCCCGTGTGACAACGTTAGATGTGACTTCGAATGATTCTTTTGATCTTGACCTTCATTCAATACGTGTGAAGGACATGCCCGCACAAGGAAATGTTACTGTTAACCCGGATGGAACTTTGGCTCTTGTTCTAACCGATCCTGATTTTTCAGGACTACTTTCATTCACATACGAAATTGAAGATCAAAGCGGTAATATTTCTGAAGGTAATGTGAGCCTGAACGTTGAACAATCGATACAGCAAGCTGGCTGGGGATATGGTGATCATTATATGCTCCAAACAAACAGTAATGGAAATGTTATTGTTGAAGCAGGTGAAAATCATAGAAAAATTTTCGTTACAGAAGGTGATCATGGATTAAGCCGTCAAGACATTGCGGGTTTAGAAGGCGTTGATGTTAGTCAAGTTAATTCCCGTTGGATATTAGAAAATGGCCTTCCATATGGTTCTACCGAAGCGACAGCCTTAAAGACAGATGTAGGTATAGAGGTTTGGCAACATACCACAGGAGGTGGCAAATCAAACTCAAACTGGCTTTTATTTGAACGTGGGTATGAGTATCGGTCAGTAGATACCAATAGAATTTTTGATCGTGGAACCAACGGAGAATCAGAACTTAATCCAGCCCACGTCACTTCTTATGGTGTAGGAGAGCTTCCTATCATCTACGACTCTGCTGCCCTACAAACTTTGCCGAGTAAAAATATAGTAATTTCAAATTTACGTCTTGGGGGCGGATTAAAAGTATATGGAATTGAAGGAAGTCATGAAGACAAAAACGTCTTGGTAGATAATAGCATTTTAGCTGGAGAGATGAATATTAGATACTTTGATAATTTTACCTTCATTAATTCATCTGTAGTAGATTCTACTAATTTTGCTCCAAGAAGTGGTGCTGCCTCATGGGACGCATTTAGAGATAGAATCAATGGATTTCTTGCTAAAGACGTCGATGGCATTTTAGTGGATAATTCGTACTTCGACCATAATGGTTGGGGAGCAGGTTTTGATCCTAACCTTTCCGCAGATAGCCCTCAAGCTCCGGGGGTATACAGTCATAATGTCTATTTTCAGTATGATACAACAGATGTCACATACCGAAATTCAATCAGCACACGCAGTTCTTACGTTGGTGTACAATTTAGGGGCGGCGCATTTGTAGAAGATAATCTATTTTTTAACAATATGTGGAATTTTAGCATTTTGGGAGGCGATTATAAAACATTTGGCCCCGTTGGAAATTATTCACTTGTTAGTGGTAATGTCACAACATCCTCGGCAACTCATCTGCTTAGCGTTAGGCCCACTCTTGCAGCTTGGGGCGTTCAAGATCTAGCATGGCTAACAACGCATGTTGATAATATAGTGGCACATGCTGCCAATCCAGCAGATGCACAAGAAATTATCGAGAAATATCTTGTGAAAAGCCCATTATACATTGAAGATGAAGCTAATTATAATGATACAATTATATATAAATGGTACGGTCAGAGAGATATTGAACGATACACTTCAGAACAATTAGAAACTTTTGCAAATAATGTTGAAAATCTTGATAAAACTGTTTTAGATCAAACCACGATCGAAAATTATGCGGCCAATCTTCTTGGTGATCCCAATGCAACAGTAGATGATCTAGCAAATTACCTTCGAGATAATGCCTCAAGCAACTTGGATGGCTATACAGATGCTGAGCTTATAATCAAATATTTTCAAGAAGGTTTTGGCGTTGACATTCCCGAGTCTGTGTTGGAAAGCGAAACGCTTCGTTTTGTACCAAGTGATTTAGGAGAAGGTGTACGCTGGGATAATCGTTTGAATTGGGATAAAGGTTATCTGCCAGAAGATGGTGACAATATTAATCTTGCCGGTAATTGGGTTAATTTTAGTGGCACTGTTACGGTTAATGACCTTGACCTTGGATCTAATGGTGAGCTGACTGTTCGTCAAGGATATCTGAATGTTGCCAATGATTTGCAGGTTGGTGAAGATGGCGGTCGCCTTCTTATTGGCAATGCCGGTCAGTTCTGGGCAGACGGGTATTCTGATGCCGATATGCTTTCTATCACAGCAGATGGTGGCCGCTTTGCCAATACAGGCGATTGGGATGGTTCGTATAGCCTTGATATCTCCGGCAACGCACAAGTGATCTTTGCCGCCGGTTATAATGCAACCTTCACAGTGGATAGCGGTGATAGCATCATGATCGCAGGCTCAAACGCCAAAGTCGGCTTTGATGGTTCTGATGCGGGCGATGCATCTCTTATCCTCAAGGGTGGGGGAACATTAGCCTTTGATATTGATGGTGATGATATAACAACCATCCGCGAATTTAAATCCGGTCACTTTGGTGATACACCAGATATCAATTCTATTATAGATCTTGGCTCTGGTGATACCACATTGGCCTTAGATGTTTCTGATATCGCTTTGGCTGATGGCCTCTATAGCTACGACCTGATCAAAGAGATTGATCAGCTTTATGGAGATTTTGGTGATATTGATATTACCGGAATGGATAGCAATGTAACAGGATTACGCGTCAGCGTTGACCGTGAAACGGATGAGATGCGCCTTGAACTCTCTGTGAATGATGGCTCTTTAAAGGGTGTTGAGGTTGATCTTTATGCAAGCGCTGAGGTGGATACGTTTTTCATCAATGATAATACGGATATCATTGAGAGCATTCATAATTTTGATGCCGCCAGTGGTGATGTGCTGGATATCAGCGGTATTTTGGAAGGCTATGATCCATTGTCCGATGCGATTACAGACTTCGTTCAAATCACCGATGATGGCAGCGATACATCCATCATGATTGATGTTGATGGCGGCGCGAATAACTTCGTTGAGATGCTTAGGCTCGACGGTGTTATAGGCCTTGCAGATGCTGCCACGCTTTTCTCTGATGGTACGATTGAGACTATGGTTTAGGCTGCTCGCAATATTGTTTCAAAAAGAATTAGGAAAAGCCAATGTGACAACGCTGACAGAGCGAAAAAGCCGTTATACTGTTCTCATTAAAAATGAAACGAAGCACTCAAACACAGTGATGGGCAGCATTCGTGAACGTTTGCGGCAGTTCTCAAAGCCGATGCGTCAGACGGTAACATTTGATCGAGGATCGGAGTTTTTATATTACCCCCTCCTCTCTCGTCAGTTGAATATCAAAAGCTATTACTGTGATCCACGCTCGCCTTGGCAAAAAGGTACAGTAGAAAATACAAACAGTAGGATCAGGAGGTTTTTACCAAGGAATACGGATTTAGAACAAATCTCAAATGACAACCTTACTGCTATTGCAGATAAAATAAACAACACGCCCAGAAAATGTCTTGGTTATCGAACGCCGAAAGAGGTGTTTTGTAAGAATTTTTAGGCTATAATTATGAGATGAAATATTTATTATACATACAGATTGTATCATTAACGTTTTTGTTTTTTTGTGAAGAATCAGCCATTGCAGAAGAAAATGCATCCCCTTCTCTCCAAGTTCAAGAAGTCCAGACTAAGACATTTAGAGAAGGAGATATTTTAAAAACCTGCAAGATAAAGCGTGTTGCCATTGAACAAGAAAAAAAGGTATTACACCCCAAGGATGCCGCCCAGGCTATTCCTACACCAATTGATACAGACCCCTTAAAGCGCTGGCGAGAGATACAAGGATCAATCGAATATTATGATTGCGTAGAAGAGCCATATAATGTCATCGACATAATTGAAAATGATTTATGTGCTAGTCCAACCAATAACAGTTGTGATTTTTACAACGCTTATAAGGCGCTGTTTAGAGATAAGCCTTGGTTTGAACAAAGTCTTGATACACTTCGCCGAGGAGGAACAATATTCTTTAACCCAAAAGAATTGCCGACTTGTGATGAGAATGGTGAGCCAAAAGGTTTGTGCTGTTCAATAGGGTCTACATATAATCATTCCTATAAAGCTTGTATACCCAACCAAAATATCGTTTCAACGGAGCCTCAATCAGAAGATGACGAAGACCCTCTAGTAAAATTTAGAGGATGTTCAATGCCGCTTTGTAATAGTGGTAACGGTCCGGATGGAACTAGTGTTAACACCTATGGGCATTGGTGGCGCCATCTTGGAGATGGTAAGGGAATAACAGCTTATCACTATAAAGATGTTGGATTGACCAAAAAGTAAACAAGCCGCCTGATCAGGCGGCTTGTTTACTTCTGCATCTTCATGCACTAACGTCAATTATCTCCACGGTGTCGCACTTCACTTAGAACTTTCAAAGGGGCACTGTCTATCCCCAAATGCGAAAACGTAGTATTTCCAATGTTTGCAGGAAAGGAAGTTTTGGGTAGTTTTAACGAAGTTTCAAAAACCCTTACAAAACTAAAGCCTAGGAGAAAAGCCGGGGCAATATAATTGATTATCCTCTGACTTCCTTTAAAAACATATCAACTGCATTTTTGAGTTCTGTTGCTTGTGTTGCTAAGCTTTCAGAAGCCGTTTTTAATTCTTCTGTCGATGCAGAGCTATCATTTGCCGCTTGCTGCACATGCTCAATACTTTGAGATACGTTACTTGTGCCGATTGATGCTTGTTGTACATTTTGGCTAATTTCATTTGTTGCTGTTGCTTGCTGGTCTATTGCTGCTTCTACATTTGTCGTTTTATCGTCTACAGAGCTTATCTGTGTAATAATATCACTCACACTGGATATTGTATCGCTAGCGCTCGTTTTAATATCTTCCACTTTTCTTGCTATTTCTTCTGTCATTTTATGGGTCTCACTTGCAAGAGATTTGACTTCATTTGCAACAACAGCAAACCCCTTGCCTGCCTCTCCTGCTCGGGCAGCTTCGATGGTTGCATTCAGCGCAAGTAAGTTTGTTTGTTCGGCAACATCATTGATGGATTGAATGACGCTATCAATTTCCTCTACCGCAGCCTGAAGATAGCTCAGCTTACTTTGTGAAGTCGCGGCCGCTTGACTACACTCTTTAGCAGTTTGCGCCGTATCCCTAACATTTTTCGAAATCTCTCCAATAGATGCTGTCATTTCCTCTGCTGCTGCTGCAACAGTTTGAACATTCGTTGTAGCTTCTTGCGAAGAAGAAGCGACTGTTGCGCTTTGGCTAGATGTTTTCTGTATAGCGTCAGATAAAATACTAGCCATACCCTGCATATCTGAGGCCGCTTTTTCAACCTCACTCACAATACCTCCTACTTGTTCTTCAAACTGGTTCGCCATGGCTTCGGTTGCTTGTTTTTTCTCTTGTGCTTGCCGCTCTTCCGCAGCTTTTTGCTCAGCTTCAAGACGAGAAACTTCTATAGCATTTTTACGGAAGACTTCCACATGCTCTGCCATTTTATCAATTTCATCAGAGCCAGCATAAGCGCCTAAGTCTAAATCTGTGTCTCCATTTGTTAGTTTTTCCATTAACGATGAAAGACTATCTATGCGACCTGAGACACGTATCATTGTGTAATATATTTGAAAGGCACATAAACAAATAGCAACCACCAAAACAATGATAAAAGCCCAAAGCATTTTTACGGAATGTTGAAGGTCTTCTTCAATATATTCTGCCATTTTATCGCCAGCTAAATAAGATAGATTAACTGCAGTATCAAGCGCGTCAGAAGACTTCGTAAAAAAGTCACCAAATGAAATTGAGTAAGGTATACCTGACGCAGAGGCGTTTATCATATCTTTGCGAATTTTCTTGTAATCGCTAAAGTATACATCTCTCACTTTTTCAACTTGCTGCAATACTTTTGCATCTAAACCTTTGTATCCCGCTATTAGCTCCAGCTTATGCATGGCAGCCTCGGCGGCCTCATGATAAAGTTTCATATCTTCTAATGTTACATCAGATAATTTCCCACCAGTAGCGGCCGCTATCGCTAAATATGTACGCTCGCGCCCCCCAAACTCACGAATTGCCCAAGCTTCTTTTTGAATGCCTTCCATAGCAATAGTTTTAGAAGAAATAGTGGCGTTTTCAGGTTTAAGTTCAATCGGTAAATATGAAAATAATAAGATAATTTCTTTCATATTGATTGGTAAATTTTTAACATCATCGTTATTTCTTCTGTTCAAAGGAACAGATAAATTCCTATCCGCCTTGACGCGTAAAACATTAATTTCTTCTCGTAGTTTTTTAAGGCTATTCAAAAACTCATCTTTACGCCTAAAGCCGTCATCTTCTTGAACAAGGCGCGCGGCTTCATCAAATCCAGCTTCTGATTTTTTTATTTGCTCGTCAATTAATCCGCGAAACTCTTTTGCAATAGCATCGGGTAAATTAAGCGTTACTTGCATAACAGAACGTTCAAGGGAAAGCTCAATGATGGCTTTATTTAAAATGCTAGAAGCAATAACAGCGGCCTGCAAATCTTCATTCGCAGATTTTTCGGCGTTTAAAGATATTAATTTATATGTAGCAAGCGATATAAAAAGTAAGGATAAAAGCAAAGAGGTTAGAAGGCTGATTTTGCGTATATTCATAACAATTCCTAAACTAAAATTTCATTAAGTAATATGCAGAATTCTATCATACATACAAATATGAAATAGAATTAATTTATGGGGATGTACCTTAAACTGTTAACTGGAACATCTCCTATTCTTTTTAAGATACCCAGACTAAAACGTTTATCGTTTCTGTCATAAAGTTTAACTGCGTTTGAAAAAGCCCTGACCTTGCCCCCGAAAGTCGGTCCATTTTTTAAGTTGGGAATTGGTTTATAAAAGTCTTTATGAAAGGAGACAAATTATGAGCCGAGGCAAAAGATACACAGCCGAACAAATTATCAAGATATTGCGAGAGGTGGAGATTTACACATCGCGCGGTCAGACAGTGGAACAGGCTGTTCGAGCGTGCAGTATTTCTGAGCAGACCTATTATCGTTGGCGCAAAGAGTATGGTGGGATCAATATAGATCAAGCCAAGCGTTTTAAGGATATGGAGAAGGAGAACCTGCGTCTTCGCAAAGCGGTATCTGATCTGACACTGGATAAACTGATCTTGGAGGAGGCTCTTTCGGGAAAGTTTTAAGCCCTTCTGCCCGCCGTGAGTGCGTGGATCATGTTACTCAAAAGCTCGGCGTATCAGAGCGCCGCGCTTGTTCCGTGATTAAACAGCCACGCTCAACACAGCGTAGAGAACCAATCAAGCGTGATGATGAAGATGCGCTCACCAAGGCCATTATAAGGCTTGCGTGCGAATATGGCAGCTACGGTTATCGCCGGATCACAGCATTTCTTCAAGCCGAAGGCTGGCATGTTAATCACAAGCGCGTAGAGCGTATCTGGCGGCGTGAAGGGCTTAAAGTTCCAATGAAACAACCAAAGAAGGGCCGTTTGTGGTTGAATGATGGATCATGCATTCGCCTGCGCCCGTCATGGAAAAACCATGTCTGGGCATATGATTTTGTGCATGATCGCACGAAGGACGGGCGGGCATTCAGGATGTTAACGGTGATTGATGAGTATTCCAAGGAATGCCTCGCGATCACAACAAAACGTAAACTCAAGAGCGGCGATGTGCTGGAAACATTGGAAAACCTGTTCATTGATCACGGTATGCCCGATCATATCCGCTCGGATAATGGCGCTGAATTTACAGCCATTGCTGTGCGAGATTGGCTTGAGAAAATGGAAGTAAAACCAACGTATATCGAACCCGGCAGCCCTTGGGAGAACGGTTATAATGAAAGCTTCAACGGCAAGCTACGGGATGAATTATTGGATCGGGAATTATTCGATACGCTGCATGAAGCACAGGTGTTAATTGAGCGTTGGCGTGTGCATTACAACACGAAAAGGCCACATAGCTCACTTGGATACAAACCTCCAGCACCGCAAACAATCTTGCCAAAACCATGTGATATGGCTTATGCTACGCAACGGCCATATCACATGGCTAACGCATTGAAACCAAACCAGTGACTAACTCTGGAACTGGTACCACTATGCGGGGCAGGTCACAACTATGTTTTTACTAAGGTCAGGCTCTTTTGAAATTTTTGAGAGTATCTAGCAACCCGTTTTTTAGTTCTGTATTTGTTAACGTGCCGCTATCAAAATTAAAATTATCATAAAAGCTTGGGACGGAAAATGTGCCTTTCAAATCTGCACCCCAAAATGGAGCTGATGTTTCAGCTGATTTAAGGACGCTGGCTGCTCCTGACGCGCCTGGTGATGTAGATAGAAATAATGCCGGCTTGTCCTGATATACTTTTATGTTAATGCGTGACATCCAATCAAAAATATTTTTGTACACGGCAGTGTAGCCGCCATTATGTTCTGCGAAAGATATGAAGACAGTATCAGCAAACCCTATTTTTGAATAAAGTGCTTGCGCTTTTTCAGGGACACCATCGGCTTCTTCGCGGTCTTGCCTGTAAAAAGGAATTTCGTAATCCGTAAGATCAAGAACTTCTATTTCAACCTCTCCTTTGAAATGCTCTTGAGCCATTGTCGCGGTATACTCTAATAATTGTTTGTTGATTGAATTTTTATGGTTTGTGGCTGCTATTGCTAATATTTTCATTATATTTCCTCCTTCTTTATAAATTCCGCAGGACCTTTGGGCACAATTCGATGCGGGTTAATGTCCTCATGTGAGTAATAATAATGGCGTTTGATATGCTCAAAATTATGGCTCTTCGCGATGGCGTGGATTGCATATAAATTTGATGTGTAACGCGATAAATTAGGGTATTCCATGATCCGGCGGATGTTTGTTTTGAAATGTACATAATAGACAAGATCAAAACGCAACAATGTTGGGATGAGGCGCAAATCAGCTTCGGTCAATTTACCGCCAACCAAATAGTCTTTGCCTTCTAGGTGAGCATCGAGCTTATCGAGTGTATCAAATAAACCTGTCACTGCTTCATCATAGGCTTCTTGTGTTTTGGCAAAACCGCTGCGGTAAACGCCATTATTGACGTGCTGATAAATCTCGTCGTTCCATTTATCAATTTCACCGCGCAGTTCCTCAGGATAATAATCGTCTGTATTTCCAGTCAGGTTATTAAACCCTGTATTAAACATGCGGATGATTTCAGAGGATTCATTATTGACGATCTGCTCCGTTTTCTTATCCCACAGAACAGGGACAGTGACACTAGTGGTAATATCGCTTTGTGCTTTTTGATAAAGCTCATGCAGATAGGTAAGGTCGTGTAGATCGTCTCCCGTTGCACCTGGGAAATCTGTATCAAAGCTCCAGCCTTTATCCAGCATATCGGGATGTACAACACTAAAACTGATATGATCTTCAAGCCCTTTTAGACTGCGATAGATCAAGGTGCGCGTTGCCCATGGGCAGGCATAACCGACATAAAGATGATAACGTCCACTCTCCGGTTTAAATTCAGGGTGATCCGCACTGATAACCTCACGAAATGTACGTGGCGGGCGGTCAAATCGCCCTGATGTGTCGCTTGTAATAATGCTGGTCTCCAGCCATTTTCCATCAACTAATTTACCCATTGTCTGTCCTTTCAAAAATAATGGTTATTTATGTATCTTCTTGTAAGGTAGCAATAAAAATGATCTAATAATAATATTGTTCATTCATATAAATGATCTAAAAAACTAATCATTATTTTGGAAGGTATCATGAAGTTGGATCAGTTAGTTGCTTTGGACGCCATCGTTAAGCAGGGGACATTTCGTGGGGCTGCCGAGTATTTAAATAAGTCTCAGTCGGCACTAAGCCATATGCTTAAGAAGCTTGAATTTGAGCTGGATATTGATCTGCTATCACGCGAGGAATACCGTCCTAAGCTCACACCTGCTGGTGAAGTTTTTTATCGCCATACGGTACGCATTTTACGCAACGTTCAAGATTTAAATACGGTTGTAAAAAACTTACATGCGCAGCAAGAAGCTGAGATATCTTTGGCGGTGACTGCGACTTATCCGTTGAAGCCGTTGCTAAAATTAATAGCCGATCTAACGCAAGAATTTCCAGCAACTCATATTCGCTTATTAAGTGAAAATATGGGTGGGGCAATAGAGAAACTGCTCGATGGAGCAATAGATATAGCTATAACGACTTTAGATGATGTACCGCTTGATCAGGTTGAGGTTTTCCCACTGTCATCTATCATAATGTGTCCTGTGGCTCATCCTGATTTTGAACCCGCGCGCAACAAAGAGACAAACTCAATAGCTGAAATGCAAACTCATGTGCAAATTGTAGTTGCCGATAGTAGCACTCAATCAGTTAAAAAGGGCAGAGGTTTGTTGCCTGGCGGATTACGTTGGACGGTTTCTGATTTTGATACGAAGAAAAATATTTTACTGTCGAATATGGGTTGGGGCGGTATGCCTGAACATCTTATTCAAAAAGAGTTGAAGAATGGATCCCTTGTACGTTTAAGTGTTGAGGGATACCCGCCAACACCGGTGCCTCACTTTCTGGTACGGCGCAAAGATAAGGATATTGGAGTAGTTGGACAATCTTTGTGGGGTGCATTAGGAGAGACAAAGCCTTAGTTTTTCTATGGCACACTCCGAGCAAAGCTAGCATCAAAAAACAGCAATACTGTGCCATATGTGACAACAATTCATTCTTGCCAAGCCATTGATTTAATTGTTATAGCCAGTTGTTTTTTGTTGTCGCTATTAGTCTGGACAATTCTAATAACCTGAAGGTCGTAGGTTCAAATCCACGTTGCCTGGGTAGTATTTTAACTAACGATTTTTTAATTAAGGCAACACGAATTTGAAGTCCGATTTCCTCAAAAATTCCGGGGGCACATATGGGGGCATCAACAAAAGCAGCATGGTAAAAGTTACTTCAGTATCAATGAACTAGTGATTTAATTAGAAGTCCGTACGGCGAGATTATCCCCCATTCTTCGCATACTGTTAAACGGCTCACGCCATGCTGACCGTAGCTTACAGCCTTCTAACTGTAAGTTCGAAAACACCAATAACAGCAACCCTCTCTGAATCACCATTTTCGAACTTTTAAATAGTGATAAACTGCTGTGTGCTATGCGCATCAATGCGTTCAAGGCAATTTCATACTCTTCATCACAGTTCTTATATTCTGATAGCAGTGAATCAGTTTCGAGACGTTTGGCGTGTAGATATTCTATTTTACGGTCATACACATCTTTGGTGATGGTGCGGTCTATTAATAGGTTTGTGAGTCTATCGACTTGGTTGTCGATGTTATTTTGTTCAATTGTTAATTCTTGAACTATTCGCTGTTCAGTATCATTTGACGCTGAAATATAATCAAACACCTCATTTATAAATGACTTCGATAATCTTAGTGATGTCAGTTTTTTTTCAATTTGAACATCAACATCTTTTTGCTTAACCCATAACTTCTTATTTTCATCATCGGGGTCACGGCATATTAAATAGACGTACTTCTTTTTCTTAAGGTCGCACGTAACTTGCCTATCAGAGACAGCACATTTAACAATGCCCCTGTAGAGGTATGGCTGCTTAGTGTCTTTTACAGCTTGAGTTCTACCACGGCTATTGAGAACAAGCTGGCATGTATCAAATAATGTCTTGGTTATAAGTGGCTGATAATGATGAGAGTGTTGCTTGCCTTTAATAACCATCACACCCCAATAGAAGGGGTTCTGAATAAGTTTGTGAAGCTGTTGCGTTCTTATCTCATTACCAGCCTTAGACCTCAAACCTTGATGATGATATTTTCTTGCTAACTCAGCCAATGAGTATGTGCCAGATGCATAATCAATGAAGATACCTCGTATCATCTCATAACTAGCTGGGTCAGGTGTAATGGTAGCCTTTGATGATCTGCTATCTATTGAGTTGATATAACCCAGAGGTGCTTGCCCACACCATTCACCATTACGGATTTTAAAGTTAATGCTTCTCTTTACGTTGTCAGATAGCTGGTCTGTATAAGACTGAGCCATCATGACACCCATATTCCACATTAGCTTCTGCGCACTATTAGCCATATTAGAGAGAATATTGCCCTCTTTAACGAAGTGTAACTCTAGAATACCATCTTCCATGAGATCATTGAGAATAGGGGTTTCACGAAAGCTGCGTTGCAAACGGTCAACGGTATCAACGATAAGAGCTATTTTTTGTTCGTGCTCTTTGATGAAGGTAATCATCTGATCAAATTCTGGCCTTTGTCTTTTTGTTGAAGACTCAACCAATGTGAATTGCCTTATGATTGTGAAGCTGTTTCGTTCGGCGTATTGCGTCAAATTATTTACCTGAGCCTCAAGTGAATGACCATCTTGTTGTTCTTTCGTTGAGATTCTCGCTAAGATAATTGCTTTCATCGTAATATCTTTCTAAATTGTGAAGATATTAATGATAGTAACAAAAATAAATTTCCCATAACTTTTTTTGGGGCGCTATCTTACTTTTAGGATACTCGATGAAAAAAGATATAAATTTAAGTCTGGCTGATGGTGATAGTTTATATATCCAAAATGCGACCACCCCAGAAGCTTTAAGGGCTTGGCTTCAGGATGAGAAAAAATTCTGGTCAGATATTTTTCCTGTAAATTACAGGGAATTCTAACGTCCAGCACGCAGCCAAAAGAACCGTAGAGAAAACGGGCTATATTTGAGATGAAAATGGGTTTCTCTGCGCGTGTCTAAAAAGCGCATCGCAGCAAATCCCGCACACAGCAGGCCTTCGGCGCTAAAATTCTCTGAATGCGTCGAAAGAAAGAAAAAATGGCTGGGGTGGCAGGATTCGAACCTGCGCATACCGCTACCAAAAAGCGGTGCCTTACCACTTGGCGACACCCCAGCAAGAGTGCACATAAATGAGAAATGGTGCCGTAACACGGACTCGAACCGCGGACCTGATGATTACAAATCAACTGCTCTACCAACTGAGCTATTACGGCGCACTAAAATTCTCATACCCTTTTTCCTAGTGATTTGAAAAGGATTGCGTTTTTTAACAAAAAAAAAATCGCTTGAACAGCCCAAATCAAAATTTTTTTGGACAATCTGTAAAACTATCCAAATTTTAAGGCTTTTTGGGCACTTTTATTGGTTTTAACCGCAATTTCTGTTATTTTAATAGAGGTAGTAATGATTCAAAATCAAAAAGCATAGAGGCGCAACAAATGGCAGGCGGACAGCAGGCTGAAAACACATTACATGAAAATGCGATTGGCTGGGCCATCTTGCTCGCTGTGTTTGCCGTAATTGTCTATCTATTTTGGTATTTTAAATCAGAAGAAGTTCGTAATCTCATTCGTTGGATCCGTTTTAGTCAAGCATGGTTTCTCCAATGGTTTATTTTAGCTGGTCAAATGATAGGAATCAGTGACGGAACCTTTATTTTCCGCGGACAAACCTATTCATTCTTTGATGTCCTAAATGGCAATTCAAACCTGGTCACACAAGAAGTCGGAAGAAACGGAAATCCAAATTCCAGCCTTTATTACGGCATGAAAAACTATAATAAAAATGCCCTCACCTTCGACCATCTTTCATTGTTTAACGCTATGACAATGGGATTAATGAAATATATTTTCATGCTACTAGCTGGTTTAGGCGGTCTCTGGTGCTTGTTTTCTGGCCCTCAAACACAATATCGCTCGCGCTTAGGTTTAGATGGCCTTATTGCTAGACAAGCAAAAAACTTTCCCGTCATTGCGCCCTTTGCCGATTTCAATCCATCAACACAACCACCGCGCCCTCCTGGCTCTCCCGTGCCGGTTGAATTACCCGACTTTGCCGAAGCCTTAGGCCCAGAAGAATGGATTGCATTCAATCAAATCCCAATTCCGGATGGGAAAATTGAAGAAGAAGCCGCCGCAAAATACTTTAAAAAACAACTCAAAGGTCGCTGGAAAGGCGTAAAAGCCCTAAAACCTCACGAACAAGTCCTGCTCGCCGCATTCTCCCTGAAAGCAAGCCGCAAACGTGATCAAGCCGATGATATGCTCTCACGTATCGCCTTGTGCTGGAACGCTAAAGACGGCTTAAAGCTAAGCAAGGATAAATCCCTAGTCTCTGAAGCACGAAAAATTTTAAAAAACAAAGATCTATCAAGTGGCACGATTGCCGCATGTAACAAACACGCATTTTTAACAACAGCCCTTTTAAGAGGTTTAGCCTACGCCCGAGAAGAAGGTGGCGTTTTGGCTCCTGCGCAATTTGTATGGCTTCGTGCGCATGACCGCACGCTCTGGTATCCGATGAATAACCTTGGCCGCCACAGCTATCACATGGAAGCCCTTGGCGCCATGTCACACTTCAAGGCTGAAAAGCTAACAAACCGCCCTATCCCAACACCGAAGATGGAAGGCGCGGTCCAAATGATTACTGAATATATGACATCAACACTCGCAAGACCAATTCCGCAACTTGACTACAGCCAATCAAAGAAACGCGGCGTTAAAAAAGCAGTATAATGAGGAGAACACACACAAAATGCTAACCAATTTTTTACCACAAGCCAACAAGAACAAAGCAAGCGCAAGCGTCGTTGACGGCAAACTCATCCTGTCTTTCCCACAAGCTCAAACACCCGTTTTGTGGCAAATGGATTTAACACAAGCCAAATCATCAGCATTGGAAGTGCAAAAAGAAGGTAAATCAGACATTTGTTTCCTAGCCTTGAAAACACAAAAAGGTGAAGAAGTTAAAATTGCAAGCTTCGATACCCGCGAAGAAGCCCTGAACGGTCTGCTTGCAGCTTCTGATGCACTAAAAAATGCACATGGCAACATCCAAACAGCAGCCAATGAAGACCAAAAAATTTCCATCGCACACGCACCCGCCCCTCGAAAAAGGGCTGGCAAAGGCCAATGGGTCACAGGAATTGTAGCTGTATTTGCTCTGGTCGCAATATTCGGCGTATGGAGTTCCACCACACCCAAAACACCGCGAAACATTCAAACAACGAACACGAATTCACTGGCCCAACAAACCGCCCCGACAAACGCCGCCCAAACTGCTGGGGTCCCTGTCTCGGCTGATGATTTTTTAAGCGGCCTATAATTTTAAGCAGACTGTAAAAATGAAATATAAAAAGATGATTAAAAAGAAAGGACATCATTAAAGCACTACCAATCAACTATGTTGCTTTGCTTTTGACATCTGACAAGGAGCAAGTGACGCCGCGTAAGTAACTACGCAAGGATCGCAATAACGCGATCAGAGTGCAAAATGAAAATAACAAAATGGCATTAGATCAGAAAAAATACGAACACAAGCATGAGGCAATCCTTCGGGATGTGCGTCCGCTTGGTACGCGTTTGGCTGATGCTCTTCAAAAACCAACTTATTCTTTCACAATTTTCTTTATGGTTGGCGCACTGTTTTGGACAAGCCCATGGACATTGGCGTTTGGTGATGTCGTCATCGTTCTAACGGCCCTCTATTTTTGGTGGCTCACAAGCCGTGATCGCTCACTCGCATTCAAACTCCCCTTCGGCGCAAAATATCCAGACAGGAACAATGGCCGTAACGGCAAAGCCGGAAAGGCCGAGGGCATCCTTTATCTTGGTAATGTCGAAAACACAAACGAAGAAGCCTGGTTCACAAATTCAGATGCACGTACACACGTACTATACCTTGGAACAACAGGCGCTGGTAAAACCGAAGGCCTGAAATCAATGGTGTCTAATGCCCTATGTTGGGGCTCTGGCTTCGTCTATGTTGATGGTAAAGCCGATACAGATCTTTGGTCATCACTCTCATCACTTGTCCGCCGTTTAGGACGCGATGATGACCTATTGGTTCTAAACTACATGACTGGTAACTCGGACGCACGCGCACCATCTAACACAATGAACCCTTTCTCATCTGGGTCCGCGTCATACCTAACAAACATGCTCGTGCAGCTTATGCCCGAGGCAGAGGGCGACAACGCTATGTGGAAAGAACGTGCGGTTTCGCTCTGTTCAGCGATGATGCCCGTTCTAACATGGAAACGTGACAACCAAGACATGCAAATGTCTGTTATCACCATTCGTGATTACTTATCTCTCAACAATGTTATCAAGCTCGCTCGTGACGAAGCAGTGCCCGAAACTTTGCGCGCCGGTATGTTCGGTTATCTCGATACGCTTCCTGGTTTTACTGGTGATGCGTACGATGATGATGGTAACGTCAAACCACCCGGTCCTGACACGCCACAATATGATACAACAACCGCCAACCAACAGCACGGCTATCTGGCGATGCAGTTCACGCGCTCACTTCAATCTTTGGGTGATGATTACGGCTATATCTTCGATACCCAAGCCGCAGACGTCGACATGGTCGATGTTGTACTGAACCGTCGCATCCTTGTCGTTCTCATCCCCGCTTTGGAAAAATCTGGTGATGAAATCGCTAATTTGGGTAAAATCGTTGCTGCTACCATGAAAGGGATGATGGGCTCGGCTCTCGGCTCCACCGTGGAAGGGTCATCAGCAACCGTGATCGAAAACAAGCCAACCCATTCTGCAACACCCTTCATGACGGTCTTTGATGAGGTTGGTTACTATACCGCACAAGGCATGGCGGTCATGGCCGCGCAGGCGCGTTCACTTGGCTTTTGTCTAGTTTTCTCGGGACAGGATATCCCCGCGATGAAAAAACGCGTCCGTGAAGAAGCAAACTCTATCCTCGCTAACTGTAACATCAAAATCTTCGGTAAACTGGAAGACCCAACCGAAACCAAAGAATTTTTCGAAAAAACCGTTGGCTCGGCTATGGTAACAGAAGTTTCAGGTTTCCAAATGACTGGCGGCTCTGAACTTGGCTCATATTTCGATACCCAACAAGCCGGCGTACAACTTCGCCCACGCGCACAATACGAAGACCTTCGCGGTTTCATAGAAGGACAAGCAGTCATAACATTTGGTGAAACGGTTGTTGATTGCGCGATGTTCTACTCAAATCCTGGCTTTGCAAAAGCAATGCGTGTAACCCGCTTTATGGCGTTACCGCCAACCGATGAAGCCTTACTCAAACACGCAAACGCTATCACCAAACTTCGCGATCTTTTGGTCAATAAAAGCTGGAGCGCAGAACGATCAGATGTTGCAATCGAAACACCGCCTGAAATCGAAGCCATGGCAAAAGGTTTTCGAAAATTCGAAAAGGTCGAAGAAGATCCTATCATACGCGGTATCGCATCCATTGTTGAAGTGCACGCCATTAATGAGACCATCGAACCCGCCGCGCCACCTGCGACAGACGCCCAAGCTGCCACACAAGCCCCTGCTCAAACAACACCACCTGCGACACAAAATCCAATAGCATCACCCGTCACACCACCGCAAACACAAGCCCCCGCAACACCACAAACACCGCCCGCGACAACTGAAACCGCCAAAACACAAGACGACAATGCAAGCGGAAATCCAATGGGCTTCTTTGGCGCGAAACAAGACGCAGCAAGCACACCGCCTGCAACACCACCTTCCGCCACAACCCCACCCCCATCTGAACCAACCCAGCAAGAGCAGCCGAAAAACTGGGGTGAAATCGCCAAACAAAACGATTCAGCCGCTCAAGAACAGCAACCTCAAGGCGGCCAAGCACCTGCAGCGCCACCAGTCACATCACCGACAACAACACCTGTTACTCCACCAACAGAACAAACACAAATACCCCCGACCGCTCAACCTGCTCAAGAAACACCTGACGCACAGAACGCCCCTGAAACGAAAAAGGCAAAACTGCCAAAAGAAATCGAAGATATCATCGAGGCCGCCTCAAAGAACGCTAAAAAATCCATATTCAAAGATGACGAAGATATCGATGCCGCAGAATAAAAACACTCTCAATAACAACAATAAACAAGCAAACAGACAAGGCGAAAACGGAAACGTCTTCCTGTTCATCATGCTCGGCGTCATATTGTTCGCCGCCCTATCCTTCACCATTGCCCGCGGTTTTCGTAGCGACAACTCATCCGCCATGAGCGATAGACAAGCTGAACTTCAAGCAACAGAAATTATCGAATATGCTCAGCGCATGGAAAGGGCCATCAACAAAATACGCCGGAACGGTTGTTCTGAAAACAACATTAGCTTCACAGGAGCACCAACTCATTTTGGAGTAGACGCTTACGCACACACCCCCCAAGTTGACCCTAAATGCCGAGCCTTCGACCCAGAAGGTGGCAATATGCCAATCTTAAACACAGTTCAAGCAGGATATCACACAACCGACACATCAGCATGGCCCTTGACGCAATTTTTCTACCATAGGGCAATGAGGATAAGAGAAATCGGAGTTGATGAAAAAACTGATCTAATTATGAATTTAGCCAACATTGATAGAAAAGTTTGCTTATCAATAAACAAACTAAGCGGCGTCGAAAATCCGTTAGGCGAACCGCCTAGAGATACCAGTGGGCCAAATGGTGGGGCTTTTACAGGAACATTCGGCTTTGATAATACAATCAACTCTGGAGTATCCGTCAATACAACTGGCAACGAAGTAAATGGAAGAAATCCTGTTTGTGTCGTAAGCGATAATGGCACAGTAGGAAATGATAAATACTATTTCTATTACGCCTTAATAGAACGCTAAACCAAACTATACCAAGTCCCACGTCCTTGTCCGTAACGCCGCAAATAACCCGCTTCCAACAATTCCGACAAGCGCAATTTAATCGTCGCGCGCCGTCCACGTGTAAGCTTAATGATCTGCTTCATTTGCAAACGCTTATGCTCTTTAAACAACACCATAATCTTCGCCGACAAGGCCGGTAAATTCTGAAGTTCTGTTTCCTTACCATATAATCGCTCATATAACGTACAGGTCTGCACCTCTAGGCTATTTAAAAAGAACGCCAACCATTGTGACCAATCCGGCTGACCCGCCTCAAGGCTGTTTTGATTAGCATATAACGCCGCATAAAAAGCGTCTCCGCGCTCATCCATGATGCTAGCTAAAGACACATACGGCGCGTACGTATAACCCGCCTTTAATAAAATAAGGATAAGCAAAAACCGAACAACACGAATATTTCCCGCTTGAAAAGGTGCAATTTGTAAAAAAACAGACATAAAAACTGCCGCCACTAATAACGGGTGAAGCGTCCCACGATCCAAACTCTCATTCACCCAACCACATAATTTGGCTAACAAAGGCTCAATATCCTCAGAAATCGCAGTATGAATATGTCCTGTAGGACTTTTAGAATTTGGTAAGGCAAGGTCTAAATCAACATGACGAAAATCACTTTGCCCTTTTTCACCCATTTGATTGGCATGTAAAATGCGTACAATATCCGATGTAATCGGCTGGTCTTTTAACGGCTTTAAAACCGCTTCAAACTTCGCGCCGTAATCCGCGACATCCCCCAATAAATGAAGCCCTGTCGTGTGTTTATCTAATCCCGTCCAAAGCCCCTTAAACTCATCAATAGATGAGACTTGTCTTAGAACTTCAGGTGTAATATGTATCGCATTTATACCAAGCATAAGAATATTTTAGCCAATTTAAGCCGTAAATCAAGCATAAAGAAAACTGAAGTTTTATTTAACAATTAAAAAGCTACATTCTCTCTGGTACTTCAATCCCCAGCAAACCAAGCACCACAATAAGCTGCCTATGTGTCATCGCACATAATGCTAGACGACTATGCCGCAACGCCTCATCTTCTTCGGATAAAATATGACAATGCGCATAAAAAGAGCTAAACGCTTGTGCCAATCTATACGCATAATCACACAGCACATGTGGCGTATAATTGTTCAATGCATTCTCAAAATGATCCGGTAATTCCGCAAGCAATAACGCCAAAGGTCGTACCGCATCTTCCATCATGATATTATCGGTTTTGACATCGCCTGCCTTCTTCAAAAGCGATTGAATACGCACAGCCTGATACAACAAATACGGCCCTGTCTTACCTTCAAAGGATGTCATACGATCCAAATCAAACACATAATCGGATTGACGCTGATTTTGTAAATCCGCAAACTTAATCGCAGCCAACCCAACTTTTTCAGCAATATCGCCTCGCTCCGCTTCATCAATATCATCATCTAAATTAGCCTCTACCAATCGAGCCTGTGCCTTCTCAACCGCCATAGCAATCAAATCTTCAAGCCGCATCACTCCGCCTGCACGCGTTTTAAAAGGCTTACCATCCGCGCCATTCATCGTACCAAACCCCGCAAAAGTAAGTTCAGGGCGCTTATCATTCACCAAACCACCTTTGCGCGCTGCACGAAAAACCTGTTCAAAATGTAAAGACTGGCGCTGATCAACGACATAGATAATGTTCGCAGGATCATGACGCGCCACACGGTCAATAATCGTCCCCAAATCAGTCGTCGAATACATTACCGCCCCATCCGATTTCAACAAAATCAACGGCGGAATCTCTTTCTTATCATCCTCTTGAACAACATCAATAACGAGTGCACCATCATCCTCAACAGCGATGCCTTTAGTTTTCAAATCATTAACCATCGGCGCAATAAATGGATGTGCATCAGCTTCACCCTTCCATTCATCAAAACGCACACCCAGCGCATCAAAATTTGCCTTCATCCCCTCAATAGAGATATCAATAAATTGTCGCCATCTTTGAGTGTACGTCTCATCACCATCTTGAAGGGCCTTTGTTGCTGCACGCGCCTTTTCCATGCGTACTTCATCCGCTTTACAATCCGCCGCAGCCTTAGGATAAATTTCTGCCAATTCCTCCATCGTGACATCCCCTTGATGCCCGCGAATCTCAAGCTCGGACAAAATCATCCCCATCGGCGTGCCCCAATCGCCCATATGCACATCGCCAATCGCCCTATACCCTGCAAATTGAAGAATACGCCTCAACGAATCTCCGATAATCGAAGACCGCAAATGTCCGACATGCATTGGCTTTGCAATATTAGGACCACCATAATCAAGGACTGCTGTCTTACCTACGCCACTCTCGGCAACTCCCGCACGATCATTCAACCCCGCCAAATGCGTCGTAATAAAATCGTCACTCACATCAAGATTAATAAATCCCGGCCCAGCAATCTCAACGTTGGCAAACCACTTTTCACCAACCAACGCATCAACAACACCTTGCGCAACTTCGCGCGGATTCTTCTTCGCTAATTTGGCTGCACCCATCGCGCCGTTGCACTGAAACTGACACAAATCGGGCCGATCCGAAACACGCACTACACCAAGCTTAGCGGGTAAATCCTGCGCTTCAAACGCCCGCCCGACAAGTACTGATAATTTTTGTGCCAATGATGTCATATCTAAATTCTTTATTTCCTTAAACACTCTACGAATTGTATAAAGGAAAAGAAGCAAAAAAAGAAGGCCATAAATGACCAGCAAACCTTGTATCATCACTGTCGCGCTATGCGGGTCTGTCCCTCGCAAAGAACACAACCCCGCCGTTCCGATCACCACCAACGAGCAAATCGAATCCGCACATGAAGCCTTCGAAGCCGGCGCTACAATCGCCCACATTCACGCCCGCAATGATGACCAAAGCTCGTCCTCAAATCCAGAATTCTTCGCAAAAGTTCAAGCAGGCCTTAAAGATCGTTGCCCAGGCATGATAGTCCAATTCTCCACCGGTGGACGTGGCCGCAAAATGGAAGAACGCGGTTCAATGCTGCACTACAAACCAGAAATGGCTTCACTGTCGACTGGCTCGGTTAATTTCCCAACAATCGTCTACCAAAACCCACCAGAGCTAATTGATCATCTCGCACGCGAAATGCAAACATATGATATCAAACCAGAAATCGAAATTTTTGATTTCCACATGCTTTATAATGCGCAAAAGCTTGTCGAAATGGGATTAATAAAAGCCAACGCACACGTACAGTTTGTGTTCGGCATCAAAAACGCCCTACCGGCCAAACGAAAGCTTCTCGAGTTCTACATTAGCGAACTAAACGAAATACTCCCCGAAGCCACATGGACCGCCGCAGGCATAGGTAAAACCCAGATCGAAGTCAATGAATGGTGCCTCGAACTTGGTGGGCACTGCAGAACAGGCCTAGAAGACAACATCCGCATGGACGCCAAAACCCTAGCCCCTTCAAACGCCGCCCTCGTTCAACGCATCAGCGACATGTGCGAAAAACACAACCGCCACCCCGCAAGCGTACAAGAAGCAAGGAAGATATTAGAAATTTAATTTACATAAGTAAAAATATGTGCTAACAAAGCCGCATGTCAAAACGCGGCAAAAGAATAGTAGACGCAAAAAAAGCCTTTAGTACTTCCAATCAACAAATTGGAAGTAAATTATCACGCTTAATCGCTGCTATAAGAGAACGTAAAATCGGCAAAAGAGACTTCCGACTTTTTAGAAGTTTTTATGACGAATTAGAAAGCCAATTCGAGTTATTTGTTGGAAAAGCCTTCAGA
>JBGCEF010000027.1:0-30155 GCA_045106175.1 Bdellovibrionales bacterium | reverse complement strand
ATCCTCATCATCATTGCCATTTTTGGATTTGTCATTATGCGCGGGCTCAACCGCTTATCAGATTCCGACGATATTTTTAGCGTTCTAGCCGCAGGCGGTTTGCTGACTATGTTTGGCTTACAAGCCTTAGTACATATGGGCTCATCCATGCATCTTCTTCCTGCTAAAGGCATGACACTCCCATTCATCAGCTATGGCGGCTCATCAGTTTTATCAATGGGATTATCGATGGGTGTTGTTCTGGCCCTCACAAGACGCACTCGAAAAATGGGAATTTCTCGCGGTGGCTTGTCTTTAAGCGCTCATCTTGGTAAATCCACGGCATGAGCCAAAATAACAAACCATTGATTATATTAAGCACCGGCGGCACAGGCGGGCATATTATTCCCGCCCAAGCTCTTGCAACTGAACTACTTAAAAAAGGATATGCGGTAGAAGTCATTACAGATTCACGCGGCATGAAATTTACAAAAGGCTTCGGCGGTATTCCAATCCACCAAATCAGTGCAGGTACGTTCGGGAAAGGCCTTCCTAAATTGATCCTTGGCTTATTGCAATCAATGATCTTACTGATAAAAAACCGTCCCGATTGCGTGATCGGCTTTGGCGGCTATCCATCTTTCCCTGGAATACTCGCGGCGCAGATCTTATGCATCCCAAACATTTTGCATGAATCAAATGCGATTTTCGGCAAAGCCAACAAAGCCTTAGGGTGCCTTGCCACTAAAATATCCCTTTCATGGAATAAGACACAAGGTTTAAGCAAGAAAGAACAGTCCAAAAGCCAAGTGATCGGCAATCCAATCCGCGAAGATATCGCTGTACTTGCAAGCACACAATACCCTGACATGAACGAGACGCTTAATATCTTAGTGATGGGCGGATCATTGGGTGCAACCGTCTTCAGCGAAGTCCTTCCTAAATCTTTTACGCAATTATCACACAACCAAAAATCTAAATTAAAAATCATACAACAATGCCGCGAAGCTGATATCCAAGCAGTCCGCAAAGCTTATAAAAAAGCCAATATAGACGCTGAACTAGCAACATTTATTGATGATGTCCCAGAAGCTTTAAAGAATTGTCATCTGTTCATTGGTCGTTCTGGCGGAACCGTATTTGAAATTACTGCAGCGGGTCGCCCAGCAATCTATGTGCCCTATCCACACCACGCAGACCAGCAACAAAAAATCAATGCCGACGCCATCGCCGAAAAAGGCGGTGCATGGACAATCGAAGAAAAAGATTTCACGCCTGAAGTCCTCAAAGAAAAAATTGAACTCTTTCTAGCTGACCCATCCACGCTCAAAACAGCGGCGGGCAAGGCAAAGACTTGCGGAACACCCGACGCTGCGTCTAAACTAGCCGACATGATAGAGCCTTTAGTGAATGTAAAAATCTAAAGTTCACAAGAAAAGCTCATAAGCATAACAAAGAGAACAAGAGAGTATAATTATGCGAGGAATGCCTAAAGATATCGGTCCCTTACACTTCATAGGTATTGGCGGTATTGGAATGAGCGGAATTGCAGAAATGCTGGATCGTTTAGGATATGAAGTCCAAGGATCAGACCAAGCCGAGGGTGCAAATGTTGTACGTTTGCGTGAAAAAGGTATGAAAGTCTTTATCGGGCATGAGCCTGAAAATATCACATCTAACCTCGCGGCAATCGTCATTTCGTCTGCTATTAAACAAGACAATAAGGAGCTTCAAGCGGCCCGCGATTTTGGTATTCCTGTTATTCGTCGCGCCGAAATGCTTGCGGAATTAATGCGCATGAAATGGGCCATTGCCATCGGCGGAACACATGGAAAAACCACAACAACGTCAATGGTCGGGCAAATGTTAGAAGCTGCCAATCTTGACCCCACCGTCATTAATGGCGGAATTGTAAATGCCTACGGCACAAATGTCCGCCTTGGTGAGAGCGATCTGATGGTTGTCGAAGCTGATGAAAGTGACGGCACTTTCACAAGGCTCCCTGCATCTGTTGCGGTGGTCACAAATATGGATCCCGAACATATGGAACATTACGGCACATTCGATAACGTAAAAGCCGCCTATCGCCAATTCATCCATAATCTGCCTTTCTATGGCTATGCCGTTTTATGCATTGATCACCCAGAAGTTCAAGCGCTAGTGCCAAGCGTTAAAGATCGCAAAATCATAACATATGGTTTTAACCCACAAGCCGATGTGCAGGTCAGCAATGTTAAATCAAACGCGCAAGGGTCAATTTTCGATGTAACACTCCCTGATGGCAGCACATTAAAAGACGTCCATTTGCCCATGCTTGGTGAACATAATGTTCAAAACTGCCTTGTGGCTATTTCTATTGCCCATGAAATGGGCGTTGCAGCGCCACTGATTAAAAAAGGATTGGGCAGCTTTACTGGCGTCAAACGCCGGTTTACTAAAACTGGTGAAGCGCAGGGCATAACCATTATTGATGATTACGCGCACCATCCTATTGAAATTGAAACCATGCTCAAAACCGCCCGAACGGCAGTTGCAGAAAATAATGCGAGAGTAATTTGTGTTATGCAGCCACATCGCTACTCACGCCTTGATGATTTGTTCGAAGACTTTTGTAAGTGTTTTAACGAAGCCGATACAGTCATTATCACTGATGTGTATGAAGCGGGTGAAACACCGATTGAAAACCGTGACAAACTATCATTAGTCGATGGGATCAAAAGCCACGGACATCGTGATGTGCACGCTCTGGCGTCACGGGATGATCTTGCCCGTATCATTGCAAAATATAGTAACGCTGGCGATTATGTGATCTGCATGGGCGCTGGTGATATCACAAGTTGGGCTTATGAGCTGCCTGATTTATTGAATGATGAGCTATCAAAAAACGTGGCTTAAACACGCTAACGCAGGATCATAATGGACAATATTCGCGGTGAATTAATCAAAGACGCTCCGATTGGCGCACAAAGCTGGTTTCGCTGTGGCGGACATGCGGATTTATTGTTTAAACCAGCAGACGAAGCCGACCTTGCACAATTCCTGAAACAGCATCCAACAAGCCAACCCATAACAATGATTGGTGGCTTGGCGAATACAATCGTCCGCGATGGCGGTGTGCGCGGCGCTACGATCCAGCTTGGTAAAGAATTTTCTGATATTGAAATCATCGGCCGCGATAAAATCAAGGCATCATGCGGCGCGTTGAATGGGTCGATTGCTGCTGCGGCTGTAAAGGCAGAAATCGGCGGATTTGAATTTCTATCGGGTATTCCCGGAAGCTTGGGCGGCGCGTTACGCATGAACGCAGGGGCATATGGCGCAGATATGTCCAATAGTCTCATGGCGATAAATGCTGTTGATTTTGCAGGTAATGAATATTGCTTAATCCCATCAGGTGAACCGCATGGAGCCGTAGCCCTTAATCCATCGGCAGAACGTGTGGACATCAATCTCAGCTATCGTAATAACGATGCGCCATATTATCTCATTTTCACCTCCGCAATTTTAAAAGGCACAGCTGAAAATTACGATACCGTTAAATCGCGCATCACTGATATTAAGAAAAAACGTAACGAAACGCAGCCCATCAAAGAACAAACAGGTGGTTCAACATTCGCCAATCCAAACGCGTCCATACTCAATTTTTTGGGCCTACCCGAAGATATGCGTGCATGGCAAGTCGTTGAAAAAGTCGGCGGGCGAGGCCTCATGATCGGCGGCGCGAAAATGAGCGAAAAGCATTGTAACTTTATGATTAATAATGGCGGTGCAACGGCAACAGATTTGGAAAGCTTAGGAGATGAAATCAAAACCCGCGCTTATAACCATATGGGGCTAGAGCTGCACTGGGAAATTAAAAGAATTGGTGATAAACTATAAATTGAATCAACGCTTTAAGGGGGATATATGAGCGATGTTGTAACAGTCAAAAAGGGCTTTGGCAAAAAGGCCAAGAATGCTTTCGCTGGAGTCTTAATCGGGATATTGTTCTTCCTAGGGTCATTTCCGTTACTATGGTGGAATGAAGGACGAAGCGTTAAACGCATTAAAACAATCAACGAAGGACGTGAGCTCGTTGTGAGTGTCCCATCAACCCAAGTCTCACCGGATAATCAAAATCAGCTAATCCATATTTCCGGTTTCGCCAATACAAAACGTCCTATCCAAGATGCCCTATTTGGTGTCAGTGATCAGGCAATCAAAATCAAACGAACCGTTGAGATGTATCAATGGGAAGAAGATAAGAAAGAAAGCGAGAATAAAACAACATATTCATACAATAAAATATGGTCTGAAAAACATATTAATTCCGCAAATTTCCATACGCCTTCGGGGCATAAAAACCCGGATACTATGCCTTACAATAGTCAGACTTACCTAGCGAGCGATGTCTTTATTGATGCCTTCAATATTTCAAAACCATTCGTTAAAAAAATGAATGCCTATGAGCCCTATGCTCTCACGCAACAAGATGCAGAGCGAATGAGCCCACAATTCCAGCAGGCATTTAAAATAAGCAGCAATTACTATTTTTTTGGCAACCCACAAAGCCCACAAGTCGGTGCAATGCGTGTGAAATTTGAAACCGTAAAGCCCATGGATATGAGTGTTATGGGCAAACAAAACGGCGAATGGGTTGAAGTTTTCCAAACAAAACACGGAACTTTATCATTGGTTGATGAAGGCGTAGTCGATGCGTTTCAAATGTTGCAAAACGCGGAAGATGAAAACACAATGATCACATGGATGTTACGTGGTCTTGGATTTGTCTTGATGTGGGCAGGGCTTGGAATATTGTTTGGTCCGATTAAAATGTTGGCAAATTACGTACCTATTTTCGGCACTATCTTCGAGGGGGCTGTCATGATTGTGACTGGCCTAGTAGCGATTGTTTTAAGCTCTATGACGATTGCAATCGCATGGTTCTTCTATAGGCCACTATTATCACTGGCCTTACTAAGCTTAGCTGGCGGTGCACTCTACATGTTAGTTAAGAACAGAAAAGATAAAGTGCCGCTGCCTGAGGTTGATCAAGAAGCACCCGCTACATCTTAGGAATACGCTCATACATATCTGGTAGATCGTTTTCAATTAGCACAATGTCGCCGCTTTGTTTGTTTTTAACAAACCAGTTTTGCGCGTCGTGAAAGCTGTCAAATTCAAGAAGAGTTTTCCCGCTTCCTGCCGCTTTAAATCCTTTAACAAATGTTGGAATACGATCTGCTGCAACAACCAGACAAATATCACAGATTTCACCGGCGGATCGACCAATTTTGTCATGTGCATCACCATGCGCAACACCAAGCTCAACCATGCCCGGCGTAATCAATATTTTACGACCACTAGCACCAAGATTGGATAGCAAAGTTAGAGCAGACTGAAATCCAATAGGATTTGAATTATAAGCATCATCAATCAATGTGGTTCCGTCAGGTTGTCTTTTAACCTCTAAACGATGCTGTATTTGCGGCATACTTGCCATAGCATCCTGAATATCAGCAGAGTCGACACCAAGCTCAATCGCGGTCGCAAAAGCAAGCGCAATGTTATGTCCGTGATGAATGCCAAAGATTGGAACGTCAGGAGAATAAATCACTTTTTTATATTCAAACGTAACACAAAGCCCGTTTTTACGCTGATCAATAGAACGAATTTGTAAATCTTCAGGCTGAATATAGGTGACTTCTCGACCTGATGTTGGGTTCGGCGAATCGCCAGCAACAATAAAATTCTTCGGATGCGCAGCTTTTAATTTACGGACATGCGAAAATCTCAAAGTCCGCTCATGAATAATCGTTTTCCCTTGTTCAGGGTCTTTTCTAATGACCGCTTCTGCGAGTTCAAACTTTGCCTGCGCCACAGTATCAAGTGATTTAAAACGCTCATAATGCGCATGCCCAATGGAAGCAATAACACCAACATCAGGCGGAGTAAGTCTGCATAAACGACCAATAGATCCTGGACCATATGCGCCCATCTCAACAATTAAAAATTGATGTGTCGGCTCTAACTCTTCACGGATAACACGTGTAATGCCCATGGGCGTATTAACACTTCCGGGGGTGATCAATGTTGGCGCTTGTGTCTTTAAAATATGCCCTAAAATATGTTTAATAGACGTCTTACCGTAAGATCCAGTGATGCCGATGACTTTTGGCTGATAATCAAGCACTTTGTTATGTGCCTCATCCCAAAAACCCTTCTGGATCATCTCTTCAAAAGGCTGCAAACAAACATTCACCAAAATTAATAAAAACGGTAGCAGTTGAATATTAACAACCCATAAAAAAGGATGCCCTCCAAAGAAATATGGAACCGCAGAAAGAACAGCGATTATAAATGCAGGAACAAATATGCGTTTTGCGCGCGCTGTAGACACCAATTTTTTCTTTGAACTTTTTCGCGGATCAATTTCAACATAAGCGCCAATCACAAAAATAATAAACATCATGAAATTCAAAAAGAATTGCGGCAGCATGTCATCATAATCAGCGACATGCAGACCGATCGTAAGACCACCTAGCAAAATGAGAACAAATGAAACACGCTTGTCAAAGGCACCATTTTGCATCATCCAAGAAAACAGTCGTCCATTGTAATAATCCTCTTGCTGCAAAACATGCATATAAGTCAAAAGCCGCTTACCTGCAAAAGCAATAAACGCAACAAAAACAAGCGTGAAGCTAGCAATTTCAATGATATTCATGATCGTTTCTTTCTCGCACTCAGGCCTTCATGGTTTCAATAAATTGTTTAAGCAGTGTGGCAACTTGATGACGCCCAGAAGATAAAACACTATAGTGGTCTTGTCCTTTTAAAAGAGACAATTTTGCGTCTGGAATCAACCCTGAAAGTGCTTCGCCAATTTTGGCAGGGGTTTCTTGATCTTGATCGCCATAAACAAAATGCACGGGGCAAGTAATACGCGGTGCAATATTGCGCAAATCCTCATTCACAACCTTAACCAAAATCTGTCGCAAAACAGGATCAGCATCCTTGTAGTCTCTACTGGCAAATTTTGAAATCAACCATTCCTCTGACAACCCAAAAGGAATTAACTTTTTCAATGACTTATAAAGCGCAATTCTACATTTAAAATAGGCGCTTTTATAATATGGCAGCTGTTTAGGTATGCCCGCACCTGCAATCAAAAATAATCCGCGGATAAGATCTGGGTAATGCGCCGCAAGCTGCAATCCAACACGACACCCAAAAGAATGCCCAATCCAAATAACGGGTTGATCGCTTTGCTGACGGATGAATGCCTCAATACAATCGGCATACTCTTTCGTGCCCCATGCATCCGAAGGCATTGCAGACTCTCCAAAACCCGGAAAATCAATCATGATATGTCGCGCTGTTTTTTCAAACGGCGCGCATAGTTCCAAAAAACTAGTATGGTTTTGTCCCCAACCATGTCCCCAGACGATTAAAGGCGAATTTTCAGGGTTTTTATCAAAACCTTTTTCAATAAAATTGACGCTGTTGCACTCTTGCACGCGATAACCCCTTTGATCGCTGTTTTATTCGTGATTTAATTGTCTTATCGTATAAAAGATTCTTACGCACTCAAACTCTGCAATTAAATACAAAAAAAGCATGTCTAAAACAACATCAGACAATAGAAAAAAAATAGCTGTCTTTTTCGGCGGACGCTCTCCCGAACATGATGTCAGCGTCGTAAGCGGCTTACAAGTGTTATCGGCGATTGACGAGAGTCGTTATGATGCGTTTCCCGTCTATATCGCGCCTGATGGACAATGGTATATTGGCGATATTTTGAGAGAGCGAAGTGTCTATTTGTTAAGCAATGAAAGCTTACAAAAAACTAAATCTGTTATTTTGGACCCAATAGCGACACGCGGCGGTCGATTGATTTCTAAAAAACGCGGCTTTATTGGTCAAACAAAACCGATTGAATTTGATATCGCAATGCCATGTTTTCATGGCCTGTACGGCGAAGATGGCAATATACAGGGCGTGTTTGAATTGACCAATACGCCTTACACGGGAATGCGCACTCTGGCCTCCGCCGTTCTCATGGATAAGGTTGCAACGAAAAAGATTCTTCAATCTGCCGATATCCCCACGCTGCCATATGCTGTTTTAAAACGCCCCGAAACAGGGCTTATGATCCCGACAAAAGAGATCAAAGAGCAGGTCAAGCATCTTAAATTCCCATGCATTATCAAACCTGTCCATCTGGGAAGCTCAATCGGTGTCGCCAAAGTTGATAGTCCCGAAGATATTAAAGCTACGCTTCCTGCTATTTTTGAATTTGATGATAGCGCCATTTTGGAACCATTTGTTGAAAACCTTGTTGAATATAACGTAGCTGTCTCAAAAGCATTTGGCGACATACAGCTATCCGCCATAGAGCGCCCTAAGGCAAGTGAAGAGCTGCTTGATTTTAAACAAAAATACCTCTCTGGTAAGGATAGTAAAACAGGCGATAAGACCGCTGGCACAAAACAAGTCGGCGCCATAAGCGAGGGCATGCTTTCACTAACGCGTGAATTAAATCCAAAGCTGGATAAGAAGCAAACCGAAGCCATTCAAAAATACGCAACTGCAATGTTTGAAACAATCAACGGCACTGGCGCTCCACGCATTGATTTTATAGGCAATCAAAAAACAGGCGAGCTTTGGTTGAATGAAGTCAATCCAATCCCCGGATCATTCGGATATTTCCTATGGGAGGCCGCAGAAGATTCCAAACTATTCACTGAATTTTTGACGGCCTTATTGGAAGAAGCTCTCCAAGAAAATATCGGACGTAGCCTACCAAAAGATCCTGTTCCAAAAGACGCGAGGTTATTTAAACGATAATGGCCAAACGAAAAACAATCAAAAAAGGCACTCGTAAATCTACCTTTAACAATAAAAGAAGGCAGGGCGTTAAAGCGCGCCTGTTTCCATGGCTTAAACGTTTTGGCGTAACAATGGGTATAACGGTTGGCGTGTTATGGCTGGGCGCTTGGTTTTTTATGAGTGATGCTGACACCCACACAGCAGATTGGATGCATGCACGAATGGTAGACGCCACGGCCTCTGTTGGCTTTGAGGTCGATAATATACTGATAGAAGGCCGTAATTACACCGATCCTGAAATTTTAAAAGCTATTATCAATGTGCGCCGCGGAGATCCACTCTTTGATTTTGATCCTAAAACCGCAAAAGAGGGCATACAGAGAATTGGGTGGGTGGAAACCGCGCATGTCGAAAGACGCCTGCCTGATACACTCTTCATCAGGTTGAATGAGAGAAAACCAATAGCGCTCTGGCAGACTAATAAAAAGCTGAAGTTGATTGATATCAATGGCGACATCATTCCTGTCAGTAATATGCAACAATTCGAAAACCTTGTGATTGTGATAGGGGAGAACGCCCCTGCAAATACCCAAGAGTTATTTCAAATTCTTGTCGGAGAACCAGACATTTTCAAAGACATCGAAAGCGCAGGGTTAATTGCGGATCGCCGCTGGGATGTGATCATGAAATCAGGCGTACGCGTTAAACTTCCTGAAACAGATATAGCGCTCGCAATATCGAGCCTCGCCAAAGCGCACCGCGAAGATGCGATATTAGATAAAGATTTAAAAGTCATTGATTTACGAGATCCAACACGTATGATCGTGCGAACAAAACCTGGCGCAACGCAAGAATATAAAGCGGGTTATTCCAAAGCAAACGCTCAATCTGGTAACAATATCTAACGGTATGAAACAAAAAAAATCCAACATGATTAGTAAGGGATCATTGCTGGCTGCGCTGGATATAGGCTCATCCAAAATCGCCTGTTTTATTGCGCGTATGGTTGATGATAATGGCACATTCGAAGTTCTCGGCGTGGGCCATCACGCATCAGTTGGTATCAAAAGCGGAACGATCACGGATTTAGACCGTGCGGAAAGTGCTATTCGTCAAACTGTGCATGCCGCCGAAAACATGGCTGCAGAAGTGATGAAAGGCTATCCTTTGCGAGAGGTTGTAGTTAATCTACCAGGCATTCACGCCGCAAGTCACGGCCACACAGCAGACGTCAGCGTTGCCGGTCATGAAATCACCAATAACGATATCCGTCGGGCTCTATCAAAAGCCCAAGATCAAGTTTTAAGCGAAGATTATGAATTGGTGCACACAATTCCCGTTGGTTTTCGTATCGACGGCAACGAAGGAATTGTCGATCCGCGCGGCATGTTTGGTCAAAATATGGCAACCGACATTCATATAGTGACAGGCGATATCGGCGCGCTGCGAAATATTGCAACATGCATCGAACGCTCTCACCTCGATATCACGGCATTTACTCATGCCGCATATGCCGCTGGTCTTGCCTCTCTTGTCGAAGATGAAATGGACCTTGGTTGCACCGTGATTGATATGGGCGCAGGCACAACCAGCTTCGCCGTATTCCAAAGTGGAAATATCCTCTATAGCGACGCCATCCCAATCGGCGGCGCGCATATTACAAGTGACATCGCAAAAGGGCTAACAACCCCGCTACAAGATGCTGAACGCCTAAAGGCGCTATATGGAAGTGCAATCGCATCAAACAGTGATGAAAATGAATTGATTGATGTGCCACGCTTGGGCGAGGGTGATACATCTGAACCAAACCACGTCCCTCGCTCTTTGCTGGTCGGTATCATTCAGCCGCGCGTTGAAGAAATTCTAGAACTGGTGCGCGCACGTTTAAATGATAGTGGTCTCGGAACAGCCCTCGGGCGGCGTGTTGTCTTAACCGGAGGCGCTAGCCAATTAAACGGCATTCGTGAATTGGCCGAACATGTTCTGGATAAGCAAGTGCGCCTTGGCAAACCAATTCGTCTAAATGGCCTGCCTGACGCGGTTAGTGGTCCTGGCTTTGCAACGGTTGCGGGGTTGCTAACCTATATCGCAGAACACAGCAACGAAATGCCCGCCCAAATCATGGCACAAGCAACCCCCGGCTCATTTATTGAGCGTGCCAAACTTTGGCTTCATGAGAATTGGTGATTGACATAATTAAAATTATTTGATATTAATCCTGCAAATTTGCAGGAGATGTAGCAGATGCGTAATCAGCGTCTTCACGAAACATTCGCTGAAAAAGCAATGGGTTTTGCTTTCAACAGTGCTTTGCGTTTCAGGGGAAGTGCAAGATATCCGATGGCATTCATGCTTTTATCGACAGGAGACGCACGTAAAGCAGGGGTAAGTCTTTTACAATCCTCTCAAAATATCAAAAGATCGGTTCAGCATAAACAGACAATACTGGATCTTTTTGAGGCAGTTAAAAAAGTTGATAATATCATTGATGAAATGCCCGTTGAGAAGCGTCTTGCCTTGGGTGAAGCGAAAATTGGGGCCGAGCCTTGTGAGTTTTTATTAGGCCTAGATAAATATGTCCCTGAATATTTCCAAGCGATTGATCAGCTCGAAGATTTAGGAGTAATTTCGCGTAAAGAAAGCATGGCATTTAGTAATTTATATGCTGTTCTCATTCGTGAAGGTGCGACAGCTGAAATAGCTTATATGCGAACTGGTAATGTTGCGGATAGAAAAAAACATGTTGAGTGTAACCTGCGTGTTGTTGAAATGCTTGGATGTCATGCTGTTCAAAATGCTTTGGGAATTCCAAAAGTGACAGAGGCGTCACAAAAAGGTGAATTATCATATGAAATTGCTACGCAAACTTTGCCAAATATTACTCTTATATCCAGACTAATAGAGATATTAGACGATATTCAAGATGTTCTAATCGATGCTTCAGTTGAGGAAAGAACAGGTATTATAACGCCAAATAAAATATTATGCCGTGTAGAGGAAGAGCTTCAGAAGCTTGACCTGGTAACTGCAGAATTTCTGAAAGCACAATTTCTAAGGTTTATCGCTGAAAACAAAGAAAATCCGGAAACAATTTATCTTGAAGACTACCCTACAATCTTGCGTGAAGCGATGAATAAAGAAAGACAAGAATTCTTCCGATTATCCGATAGGCAGCATTTTATGAATAGATCTTTCCTCAGAAGCTGGTGGAGTGTTTGTGAAGATGATGGTCTTAGATCTGAAGTGCATCCAGAAGTAATTAAGATGAGCGAAAAGCATGGTATGACATTAGAGTGCTAGCGCAGAGATCCCAGTTTGGAGTAAATCAATTATCCACAATATAATGTGTGTAAGCTTTGTATAAGCACAAGGATTTGTGTGTGTAACTGAAACCTTAGCAATAAGAGTCACTTAGCCGCTCTTTTTGAATCTATGTATGAAAATATGTTAGTCTAAATATGTAAGAAAAGCGGTATCACCCTGTGAATCCTTCACATTTTTCCCTTTTCATCTCAAAAAAACGCTTTTAAGCTTTAACAATTATTCCACAGACGCTTATCAAAAGCAGACGTAAAACGTTTATCAAACCTAGAGGATCACAGCCCATGATCGATATTAAAATGCAGCCAACCGAAGCCCCCAAGCTTTCACCTAAGATTACCGTTATTGGTGTTGGTGGAGCAGGTGGAAATGCCGTGAACAATATGCTGGCATCTGATCTCGAGGGATGTGAATTCTTGGTCTGTAACACGGACGCGCAAGCCTTAAACGGATCATTAGCCGCAGAAGATCATCGTATTCAATTAGGGCCAAATGTCACTGGCGGTTTAGGCGCAGGGTCAAAGCCTGAAATCGGCAAGGTTGCAGCCGAAGAATCAATGGATGAATTAATGCGCTACCTCGAAGGCGCAAACATGGTATTTGTAACTGCTGGTATGGGCGGTGGAACTGGAACTGGTGCGGCCCCAGTTATTGCAAAGGCTTGTCGTGATCAAGGGATTTTGACTGTCGGTGTTGTAACAAAACCATTTCATTTTGAAGGCTCGCATCGCATGAAATCTGCGGAAGCTGGTATCGAAGAAATGCAGAATTATGTCGATACGCTGATTGTAATTCCTAACCAAAATCTTTTCCGTGTCGCAAATGAAAACACAACCTTTGCTGACGCCTTCCAAATGGCAGACAGTGTCCTTCAAGCAGGCGTGCGCGGTGTTACTGATCTTATGGTACGCCCTGGATTGGTGAATTTAGATTTTGCAGATATCCGCACAGCTATGCTTGAAATGGGTAAAGCCATGATGGGAACTGGTGAAGCTGACGGCGATAAACGTGCAATAGAGGCTGCAGAAAGCGCAATCAACAACCCGCTTCTTGATGACGTTTCGATGAAAGGTGCGCATGGCGTTATTATCAACGTCACTGGCGGTTATGACATGACATTATTTGAGGCCGATGAAGCCTGTAATCGTATTCGCGATGAAGTCGACCCGGAAGCAAATATCATTTTCGGTGCCACATTCGACCAGAGTCTCGAAGGAAAAATGCGCGTTTCTATTGTCGCTACAGGCATTGAAAAAGAGAGCGCAACAAAAAATAAGACAGGCGGCGGTTCAATCAAAGTGGATGCAAATAGCCGAACTCTGCTTGAGCGTGCGACACCAAAAACTGAAAACGCTGAAAAAGCAGAATCACCAATTCAGTCAAATGTTCACTCTCAACCCGCAACAGCGCAACAAATGCCTTATGCTCAACCAAAGCAAACATCATTAGGCATTACGGCGCCAAGCGTTGCCGCACAGTCAGAACCAAAGCGCGACACCGAAGTAGATATGTTTGAACAGAGTGAATTTGCTCAGAACACATCTGGTTCGCCGCAACCGTTGCCTGAGAATACGGCAATGCGTGGAACACGTTATAACGACTCCTTTATTCCACCAAAACCAATCGAGGCCGCAGGCATTGAAGCACCTCATATCAGTAATTTTGACGCGGCGCATGTGCCACAAAGTTCAGCTCAACCCGGTTCTGTTGCATCATCGCCAATGGTTACGGCAAAGCCGTCTCCAAATACACCAAGCCTTAAATTAAATCCTCCTGTGCAGCCGAACCCTGAGAAAAAACGTTCGCCATCACTTTTTGAAAGAATTACAGGGAGCGTCCAAGACAAACTTGAGGAAATAAGCGGTAAAACAGAACAAGATCATCGTGAGCGCAGAGAGCCATCTCCACAGTTTGTTCCAAGCCAATCGGCCCAACAAAAAGCACCCCCGCCATTATCGCAAGGTAGCCTCAATATTGATTCTCCGTCTAAGCCTGCATCGCAGGTAGACGATGAGTTGGATATACCCGCTTTTTTAAGGCGCCAAGCGAACTAAGGGTGCGCTAAGGGCAAACTTAAAGCTAATTAAAACCCACTTTAAAATTTTATACTAAAAAACAGGACTGTTTAATCCTGTTTTTTTATTATAAATCAATATTTTAGATACTTTTTTCTTTTGTTACACTGGGTAACAAACTGTTATTTGTGCATTTGCAAACATTTTTATACATTAAGCTTAGAAATAAAGGGTTTAAGAATGCAAAAAACAGTTTTATCTAACATTACAATGTCAGGTGTCGGGCTTCATAGCGGTCAAGATATTAATTTATCAATCAAACCAGCGCCTGCAAATTCTGGTATCACATTCATCAGAACAGACGTAACAGATAAAAATAACGTCATTCCTGCACTCTGGAATCAGGTAACAGAAACACAGCTATGTACTGTTATTGCCAACGAAGATGGCGTAAAAATTGGAACCATTGAACATTTAATGTCCGCTTTACGTGGTGCAGGCGTTGACAACGCAACGATCGAATTAGACGGCGCAGAAGTGCCAATCATGGATGGCAGTGCGATGCCGTTTTTAAACGTGATAGAAAACGTCGGTACAGAAACCCAAAATGAAGCGCGTAAGGTTATTAAAATCTTAAAAGAAGTCAACGTTGAAACGGACGGTAAGCGCGTAACCCTTAAGCCTGCAAATGGATATGTGTTTTCTGGTGAAATCGAATTCAACCACCCAGAAATCGGCAACCAAGCCTTCACAACGCAACTTGTAAACGGTAATTTCCGCCACGACATCGCTGAAGCCCGTACATTCGGGTTTCTACACGAAGTTGAATGGATGCGCTCACAAGGTCTCGCCCAAGGCGGCTCTCTTGATAACGCAATCGTTTTAGACCAAGAAGCAGGAAGCATCGTTAACCCTGATGGCCTTCGCTTTGATGATGAGTTTATACGCCATAAATTACTTGATGCGATTGGTGATTTATACTTGGCGGGCATGCCAATTCTTGGCGCTTATGACGGTGTAAAAGCAGGGCACGCAATAAACAATCAAATATTACATGCATTATTCGCTGACCCTGCATCATACGAAGTGGTAACACTTGAAAACCCTGCTAAGAAAGTGACCGCTCAGCAATCTGAGCAGGCTCATTGCGCACACGCGTAATTCTTCCCTCACTTTCACATGTAAAACATGCGCTTTCACTTTGCGAATGATATATTTCGCGCTATGTATAGTGAATGATAGTCGAGTTTAAAATAATTACACATAATATGTTAAAAAAAGTTTTATTAACCTCACTCACTCTTTTAGTGGTTGGCTGCTCATCCTCATCAAATGTCAACGAACCACAAATCGAAGATGATGTTGATGCCCTCTACAACAAAGCTGCTACTGCTCTTGATGCTGGTGATTTCCGAACCGCAACCCAATTTTTTGAGGAGGTAGAGCGCCAGCACCCATATTCAAAATGGGCAACACAAGCGCAATTAATGGCGGCTTACGCTTATTATGAAGGCCAACGCTACGATGATGCGATTATCGCGCTAGAGCGTTTTATCCAACTCCACCCAGGTAACAAAGACATCGATTATGCACACTATCTAAAAGCGTTGTGTTTTTATGAACAAATTTCCGATGTCCGTCGTGATCAATTCTTAACCGAAGAAGCAATGAAGGCACTTGATACGCTCATCCGCCGCTTCCCCGATAGCCGCTATACGCGTGATGCAAAATTGAAAAAAGATCTAACGCTTGATCACTTGGCTGGCAAAGAAATGGAAATTGGTCGCTATTATTTGGTGCGAGGGCATACAAACGCAGCGCTTAATCGTTTCCAAAAAGTTATCAAAGAATATGAAACAACAACCCATACTGCCGAAGCTCTTCATCGCCTTGTCGAGGCAAATCTAACATTGGGATTAACGGATGAAGCAACACGTGTTGCCGCCGTGCTCGGGCATAACTATCCCGGCAGTAAATGGTATGAGCAAAGCTTTAAGTTGCTAGACGTAAAGGAACGCGAACGCATTTTAGATGAGCGTGGCTTTATCGATCGCACAATAGAATCCCTTTTAAAACCAGATTAAAGAGGCGTGAAAACATGCTCTCATCCCTGCGTATCAACAATGTAGTCCTCATAGAAAAGTTGGAAATATTTTTCCATCAAGGTTTATGTACGCTAACGGGGGAAACTGGTGCGGGAAAATCAATCCTATTAGATTCACTAGGCCTAGCAACAGGCGCGCGTGCCGATAGCGGCTTGGTTCGAAAAGATTCAGATAAAGCCAGCGTCACAGCTATTTTCGAAGTTACATCCAATCATATTACGAAGGAGATCTTAGAAGACCATGATCTCGAATTTGAGCAAACACTTATGCTTCGCCGTACCGTGACCAGAGATGGAAAAAGCCGCGCTTTTATCAATGATCAACCCATCAGTGCGGGCCTTTTAAAGACAATCGGACATCTTTTATTAGAGGTTCACGGTCAATTCGACACTCAAGGACTGCTAGACCCCAAAACACACCGTCAAATTTTGGATGAATATGCCCAAATCAACACCCCATTAGCAACCCAATGGGATGTATGGAAAGAGGCAGAAAATAAATACATAGAGCTACGCGAAAACGCAAAAGCCAGCGAAGAACAAGAAGACTATCTGCGCCAATCACTAGAAGATTTAGATGCACTAGAACCGCAAGCAGGCGAAGAAAATATTCTATCTGGTCTTCGAGAAAACCTCATGCATCGTGAACAAATATTAGAAGCACTCAACGCGGCATACCACATCTTAAACGGCGATTCGGATCCAATTCGTGAGGCATGGTCTGCGCTTGATCGTGTGGCTGATAAAATTGGCGAACGGGCCAATGAAGCAGTTGGTGCGTTGGATCGCGCCAGCGCCGAAATGTCAGAAGCCTTAAGCGCCATTCAATCTCTATCGAATGATTTAGAACATAGCGAGCATAATCTCGAAACCATCGATGATCGTCTCTTTGCGCTTCGCGGCCAAGCTAGAAAACATAATTGTGAAGTTGATAATCTCGCAGACATCAGAACGCAATTAGCAGAACAATTAAACGCAATAGAACACGCGGACGATATTTTAGAAGAGGCAGCGAAAGCCGCTGATCTTGCCAAGGAGGCTTATCATCAAAAGGCGCAAAGCATATCAAACAAACGTAAAAAATCCGCAACAAATCTTGATAGTCTCGTCGCAAAAGAACTCACACCCCTAAAACTAGATCGCGCGCGCTTCGTAACAAATATTGAAACACTTGATGAAGCGGAGTGGACCAAACACGGCATCGATAAAATCCGTTTTCTTGTCGCAACAAACCCGGGAAGCGAGCCAGGTGCTCTCAATAAAATCGCATCCGGTGGTGAAATGTCACGCTTCATGCTTGCACTGAAAGTCGTAATCGCAAAAACAGGCGCAGCAGGTACATTGGTCTTCGATGAAGTCGATGCAGGCATTGGCGGCTCAACTGCGGACGCCGTTGGTGAAAGATTAGCGATGCTATCAAAACAAAAACAGGTGCTTGTGGTTACGCATTCGCCGCAAGTAGCAGCACGTGGCGCTCACCATTATATTGTTTCTAAACAAGGCAATGATGACGTGACAACATCTGTGAAGGCTCTTGAAACTGATCAGGCTCGCCGCGATGAGATTGCCCGCATGCTGGCCGGCGCGGAAATCACAACCGAGGCTCGCGCCGCCGCCGATAAACTTTTAGAAACGAGCAAAGCCGCATGAGTGACGCATTATTTGATTTAGACGCAGAAGATGCGCGCATCCATCATGCCCAACTGGTAAAACAAATCGAAGCCGCCGATAGGCAATATTACCAAGACGATGCACCGTCGTTAAATGATGCGCAATATGATGATTTAAGAGCACAATTAAACGATCTTGAAAAAAAATACCCCTATTTGATCACCGCGCAAAGCCCATCTCAAAAAGTTGGCGCCGCCCCGCGCGACGGCTTCACCAAGGTTAAACATGCCGTCCCCATGTTATCGCTTTCAAATGTGTTTAGCGAAGACGACCTCAATGATTTTCTCACTCGCGTACGAAAATTTTTAGGACTTTCAGACACTGATCCTTTAGAAATTGTCGCAGAACCAAAAATTGACGGATTATCTTGCTCTTTGAGGTATGAAAATCAAAAACTCGTTCAGGCCGCAACACGTGGAGACGGACAAGAAGGCGAAGACATCACCGATAATGTCAAAACCATTGTCGAAATCCCCCAAACGCTTCCATCCGATGCACCCAACATCCTCGAAGTCCGTGGAGAGATTTACATGGGCAAAAGCGACTTTGAAGCATTAAATGAAAAGCAAAAACAAGCAGGTAAACAACCTTTCGCAAACCCAAGAAACGCAGCCGCAGGCAGTGTAAGGCAGCTCGATAGCGCTATTACACAATCACGTCAGATAAAATTTTTTGGTTATGCCTTGGGTGAAGTGAGCGAAGCTTTCGCCGAAACACACTGTGAAATACGTAAAAAATTAAAATCATGGGGCGTCCCAGAAACAGACTTTAAAATCTGCGATAGCGTTGATGCAATCATGCAAAATTACGAACATGTTTTGCAGACGCGTAGCGATTTAGACTTCGACATCGACGGCATTGTTTACAAAATAAACAGTCTCGATTATCAAAACAGACTGGGTTTCGTCTCGCGCGCGCCCCGCTGGGCCACAGCTCACAAATTCCCCGCCGAACAGGCAATCACGCGCATCAACACCATTGATATCCAAGTTGGGCGCACAGGCGCGCTAACCCCTGTTGCTCGATTAGAGCCAGTAACGGTTGGCGGCGTTGTTGTTTCAAATGCAACGCTGCATAACGCAGATGAAATCCAACGAAAAGATATCCGTATTGGCGATAGAGTTGTTATTCAAAGAGCTGGCGATGTGATCCCACAAGTCGTTGAGGTGTTAAAAGATAAACGAGATGGTAACCCCGAAGAATTTGAATTCCCATCACACTGCCCGGAATGCGGATCGATTGCCATCCGCGAAGGCGATGATGTCGTCATTCGTTGTACGGGCGGTCTCATCTGCCCTGCACAAGCCGTTGAACGCCTAAAACATTTCGTCTCGCGCCTCGCATTTAATATCGAAGGTTTAGGCAGTAAAATAATTGAACAATTCTGGGAAGAAGGATTGATCAAAAACCCAGATGATATTTTTACCCTCGAAGACAGAAACAAAAATACGCTAACCCCCATTCGCGCCAAAGAAGGATGGGGTAATCAATCAGAAAAGAAACTGTTCGAATCGATCAATCAAAGACGCAAAATTGAATTGAACCGTTTCATCTATGCACTTGGTATACGACAAGTCGGCGAAGCCACTGCAAAACGCCTTGCGGTTACTTATCGTGACCTGGATGCTCTAAAATCTGCGCTCACACAAGCTAAAGATGAAGAATCTACAGCCTATGAAGATCTTATTAATATCGAAGATATCGGCCCGGCCGTTGCAAAAGATTTAATCGCATTTTTCAATGAACCACATAATATTGAAATTCTGAATGCGTTAGAAACGCACTTAAACATCACCGAATATGATCGTCCCCAAAACAGCGATAGTAAAATTGCGGATAAAACGCTCGTATTCACCGGAACTCTAACCCAAACAACACGTCAGGAAGCCAAGGCGAAGGCTGAAAGTTTGGGTGCAAAAGTATCCGGATCTGTATCCAAAAAAACAGATTATTTGATCGCTGGCGCAGATGCTGGATCAAAACTCAAAAAAGCAAAAGACCTCGGCGTGGAGGTCTTAAGTGAAGAAGAGTGGATCGCGTTAATCGCTTAAAGATTAAATAACATTGCTCTTATCGCGAAGATCATGCAACTGATCCATCGCTTTTTCAATTTCAGCCGGATAGTCACGACGCTCAATAAATTCACCACCGCCGGTGTTACGTGTCATCGACAATTCCAATGCCCGTGATAGCAATTCCGCAATTTTGACATCTTCCTGATGAAGCGCGAGTTGCAGAGATGAGAGAATACGGTCGCTTAGGCGAATTTTATCAGAAGCTGTATTATCACGCATAATTTATTATCTCCAAAAAATCTTTAATGTAATCTGCACGTTTCTTAAAACGGTTTCAAGGTCTCTGGTTTACTAATGATAGTTTTTTCAATCAGAGCATAAAACGCATCGAAAAATTTATCGCGCACATGATCAACTTCCATTAAGATTTCATGTGCTGAATCATGAAATTCCAACATATTACAATGCGACAAGTTGGAAACAACATGTGACGTATCGTAATTATCAACAATCGTTTCTTTTCCTGCTATCGTAATCAAACACTCGGTAGAAATATTGGATAAAAATTCTTTTCGATGCAGGCGCTTACAGCTTTTAGCTGCGCGATAAAGCCAGCCGAATGTTGGGCTACCTACTTTTAAAACAGGATCAACCTCACACCATGCATTCGTTATTTCATTGCGAATTGGGTCATGTGAGAACAAATTTTCATTATGACTATTCTTACGCATATCTTCGCGCCAATCACTACCCCCTACAACGTAGGCACGTGGCATGAATAAATTAGCGAGCCATAAAATAAAACCAGAGAACGGCACCTTATTAACTGTCTGAATGCCAAACATGGGTGACGTAAAAGCGGCACATTCAAAAGTTTCAGGATATTTTTCCAAGTATCGAAGGCCAATATTAGCGCCCATTGAATGCCCTAGCATAACAAGTGGAATACGCCCAACATCAGGATGAACAGCAGAATGCTTAATATAACCCAAAATAAACTCGTGCAGGCGATCAACATCAGTATCGAATGTATCAATATGACGTTTTTGTGATCCTTTAAAATAACGATCTGACCGTCCTTGGCCGGGCCAATCTAAAACCCAAAAAGCGAGATTTTTATCAAGGCATGTGCGTGCGACTTCATAATATTTCTCGCAAAATTCACTTAAACCAGGAAGGCAAACAACAACAGCATCAGGTACAGTATCCGCGGGCGAAACCGAACCAAAATTAATCTTCATATCATGACTTTTAAAATGATGAGATCGCCACCCTTCAGGTGCAAGGAAGCGCTCTTCTAGATCAGGAATGTTTTGATTTTTATTGGTCATTCTGACTTTGATTATGTGATCAAAAACTTTAAGGAAAAGCTAAGAAAAAACGATAATTCTTATTTTATTCCATAGCTTTAATAATATCCTCTGTCATGGCTTTCGCGTCATCCAATAACATCATCGTGTTGTCTTCAAAAAATAGTGGGTTATCAATCCCTGCATAACCGGAACCCATCGAACGTTTTACAAACAAAACAGTCTTCGAATCACCAGCATCAAGCACAGGCATTCCATAGATCGGTGATGCGGGGTCATTCTTGGCCGCGGGATTTGTAATATCATTCGCACCAATTACATAGGCAACATCAGCTTGCGCAAATTCGCGATTGATATCTTCCATCTCAAAAACTTCATCATAAGGAACATTCGCTTCCGCCAACAAAACATTCATATGTCCTGGCATACGCCCGGCAACAGGATGAATAGCATATTTAACGTCTACACCTTCTTTTTTAAGGATATCTGCCATTTCTCTTAAAGCATGCTGAGCCTGTGCAACCGCCATTCCATATCCTGGAATAATGATAACTTTGGATGCATTCTTCATAATGTAAGCAGCATCTTCAGCAGCACCAATTTTGGCCTGACGATCGGGATCATGTTCTGATGTGCCTACTGCAGCGCTATCACCACCAAAACCACCAAGAAGGACTGAGATGAAGGAACGATTCATTCCCTTACACATAATGTAAGACAAAATAGCACCAGAGGCCCCAACGAGAGCACCTGTTACAATTAAAAGATTATTGTGAAGCGTGAAACCAATCCCAGCAGCGGCCCATCCTGAATAAGAATTCAGCATAGATACAATCACTGGCATATCCGCGCCACCAATAGGAATAATCATCAAAACACCGAGTGAAAACGCGAGAACAACAATAAGGAAAAACAAAAATCCGCTTTGCGTAATACAAAGCAAGATAATTAATAAAATCATCAATGCGCCAAGCATACCGTTCAACGCGTGCTGCCCGCCAAAAATAACAGGCTTGCCAGATATGGTGCCCTGTAACTTACCCCATGCAATGATGGAACCAGTAAATGTAATCGCACCAATAGCGAGACCAATCGACATTTCAATCAAAGACGCAAGCTTAATATCACCGGCTTCACCAATGCCAAAAGCTGCTGGGTTTAAAAACGCAGAGGTCGCAACAAACACAGCTGCTAAACCAACAAGCGAATGGAACGCAGCCATTAATTGCGGCAAAGCGGTCATCTCGATTTTATTGGCAATAACAGTCCCGATACCGCCGCCAATACCAATCGCGATCAATACCCAAAACCAGCTACCAACTTGTGGAAGTAAAAGCGTAGTCGCAATCGCAATCGCCATACCGGCAATTCCAAAATTAAGACCTTGCCGCGCAGTTTCCGGGTGTGATAACCCGCGTAAAGCCAAAATAAACAAGACAGAAGCAATAAGATATGTAAGGGCTGCAAACGTTTCCATGATGATTTATGCGCCTTTCTTTTTAAACATACTGAGCATACGGCGTGTAATGATAAAGCCGCCAAAAATATTAACTGAAGCAAGAATAACCCCTAAAAATCCGAAGAATGAAAAGCTCCCATCTTGAGGCCAAACAGCAACAATCGCTCCCACAATAATGACTGATGAAATAGCATTCGTAATCCCCATCAATGGAGAGTGCAACGCAGGCGTAACACGCCAAACGACGTAATAACCGACAAAACACGCAAGAATGAAAACGGTCAAACCAGTCACAAGATAGGGGGTCGCATGGCCAGCACTTTCAAGAGCAGCGCTATTTTCTACTGCCAACTCAGCCGCTTTATTACGCGCCTCTTCCAAAGTTGTTGCAAGTTCAGCCCAGCTTTCTGAAACTGTCTTTTCTTCAGACATCTTTTAATCCTTCTTCTTTGTAGTTTTGCCAGATGTTTTTGTCTTAGCGGGTGTGTTCTTCGATGCAGCCTTTTTTGTCGTTGTTGTTTTCTTGGCTGTCGTTGCTTTCTTTGCAGCGGGCTTTTTCTCTACTGGTTTCTTGGCGGCTGCTTTTTTCGCAGGCTTTGCTGGTGCAAAATTAGGATGAATGATGTCACCATCCTTCGTCAAAAGCACACCGGCAATAATCTCATCATCCAAATTTAGTGCAATTTTCTTACTATCCTGATCAATCAAAAGCGTAACAAAATTTAATAAGTTTTTCGCATAGAGCGCAGATGCATTGGCTGCTAAGCGACCTGGAACATTAAGGTGGCCAACAACGCTAACGCCGTCTTTCACAATAACTTTCCCCGCTTTCGATGCGGCACAATTACCGCCATTCTCAACAGCTAAATCAACAATAACTGACCCTTGTTTCATCGATTTAACCATGGCATCCGAAACTAATTTTGGTGCTGGACGGCCTGGTATAAGGGCTGTCGTAATAACGATATCTTGCTTCGCAATCGTCTCTTCAATAAGGGCTTGCTGTTCTTTTTGGTATTCTTTCGACATTTCCTTGGCATAACCGCCAGACGTCTCAGCCTCTTTAAATTCTTCATTCTCAACAGCAACGAACGAAGCCCCCAGAGATTCGACTTGCTCTTTAGCCGCTGGACGAACATCAGTCGCGCTTACAACGCCACCAAGACGTTTAGCAGTAGCAATCGCTTGAAGCCCTGCAACGCCTGCGCCCATGACAAATACTTTTGCCGGCGGAACAGTTCCTGCGGCTGTCATCATCATTGGGAAGGCGCGCCCGAAATGCTCCGCCGCATCTAAAACAGATTTATAACCAGCCAAATTTGATTGTGATGATAACACATCCATGCTTTGTGCACGTGTGATACGCGGTACTAATTCCATCGAACAGGCATTAATCTGTGCATCCGCCAAAGATTTTAGAAGATCATCATTCGCATAAGGCGATAAAATACCAATAAGAAGAGTGGATTTTTGGATGAGTTTGATTTCCGATTCCTCTGGCGCACGTACTTTCAAAACAATATCCGCGCTTTTATATGTCTCCGCGGCGCTTTTACAAATTTGCGCACCTGCATCTTTAAAATCTACATCCAAAATGTTCGCATTCTCGCCAGCGCCAGTCTCAACAAACACTTTCGCGCCAAGCGCTATCAATTTTTTAACAGTTTCCGGAGACGCTGCAACGCGTGTTTCTAAATCAGAAATCTCTTTTGGAACGGCAATTTTAAGAGCCACAGGCCAAGTCCTTTTATCACATGTGAATTTGAATAGGCTTAGAAGATGCCCCAATCAGAATCGTTTGTGAAGAGCGATTTGAAATTTTTGTTACAAACGAATGCAGTTTTTTATCAAAAGAAAAGGATCAAAGAACGGATAAATCAATCTATTGGCTTGTGCCAAGACAGTTTTTTGATAGAATCTAAAATTGTAAAACATAACCAGACGTTCCTGTCTTGGTTTTCTGATTGGCCAATTAAGTTATGAAACAAAAAACCGTAATCGCTACATTTTTAGCATCCGCATTAATTGGTGGCTTTAGTATTTCAAACGCTTATGCACAATCTGTTGTTGAGGCTGTCAACGCGGCCATTTCTTATAACCCTCAACTTGAACAAGTCAGAGCCAGAATTGGCGGTGCAGAACAAGAAGAAAACGCCGTGCGTTCAGATTTTTTCCCCGGCCTTTCTGTGGGGCTTACGGGTGGGCGTATTTTTTCAAATAACGCAACTTCTAGAGGGTTAGTAACCACAAGGGGCGCTGCTTATTCTGGCTTCGGTGAGGTAAACGCATCTCTTCAACAACCGCTCTTTGATGGCTTCGGTACATTGAATCGTCTGCGCTCTTCCAAATCACAATTACAATCTGCAAACCTAGAATTGCAGGATGTCTCGGATCAAATAGCGTTTCAAACAGTGCAAGCATATTTAAACGTGCTCCAGGCTCGTTCCATATTGATACGCTTGCAAGAGCAAGAAAAGAAAGTTGATGATTACTACAACCGCATTAAGACAAATGTTGAAGATGGTGGAGCGGATGAAGCGCAGCTTCAACAAGCTAGAGATGTTCAGGTTTTACTCAATGGTTTTGTAGCAGATTATAACGGGCAACTTAGAACCGCAGAGTCGGAATATATCGCCCTCACCGGAATTCCACCTTTCATTGAAATGATCGTTCCGACATTTGATATCGCTTTTATACCTCCATCAATTCCAGAAGCTATAGCCATTGCATTGAGCGAACATCCCGCTTTGCATGGAAGTAAAAAAGACACCCAATCTGCAGACCATGATATTGATGCGGAAAAAGCCCTCTTATATCCAAACGTATTAGGTGAGTTATCATATTCAAAGAGCGATAGACGAGAAGAAATTGGCGGTGAGACAGAAGACCGTCGTGCCTTGTTAAGGCTTAACTGGGATATTGAAACAGGCGGCGGTCAATATGCGCGCATTAAACAGCGCCGCTATGAGCATGCCGAAGCACTGGCACGCGAAAAAGAAATCAGAATGCAAATTGAAAATGATATCAGAATTGCATATTCGGAATTAGACGTGTCCAAAAAACGTTTGATCAATCAAAAAGAACGAGTCGATCTGAACGAAAAACTCTTCGAAACTTTTGAAGCACAATTTGAAGGCGGCATTGTTGATCTCTTACAGCTCATGCAGGCCGATAACCAGCTTTTTAACACAAATGTCGAAAAGATCATTTTGCAATATCGACATCTATCATCGCAGTTTGCCGTTGTGGCAAGCATAGGAAAGCTTCAATTTGCATTAAATAACGGCGCATCTTTGCCGGCACTTGCTGAACCGCAAATACAATCTGATCAAGAGCCATTAGAAATGGCTCAAGAAGTGAGCGCGGATGAGCCGCAAGAATAAAGATCAGAATAAAGATAAGATCGACAATGAAAAGATCGCAAATATCGACGCCAACGATAGCGATCCTCTTTTGCAAGCACTGGTTTTTTTAACGGCCCACTTTGGTCGCGCAAAGTCATCACAAGCGTTAACTGCGGGTCTTGCATATGATGAAAATAACATGGGTCCGCATCTATTCTGCGAGGCTGCCGAGCGTTTAGGCTTAAAGACCCAAATTGTCAAAAAACCAAAACTACGCACGATTCCGAACGCTGTATTACCAGCTGTTGTCGTTCTAAAAGATGAACAAGCCTGTGTTTTATTATCGGTAAAAGGCAAAAAAGCCAAAATTTACCTACCAGAAACCAAAAGTGAAAAAATGGTGGAGCTAGACGCGCTGCAAAAAGATTATGCAGGCTTTGCGATTTATATTCATCCTAAATCAGAATTTACAAACCCAGAAAGCGTGTCAATACAAGACACTGAAAATCACTGGTTCTGGGGGATCGTTAAACAAAACCGAAAAATATACGGCCTAGTCATGATTGGCGCTGTATTCATAAATTTATTTGGCCTGACAAGCCCGCTTTTCATTATGAATGTCTATGATCGCGTAATCCCCAATAACGCAATCGAAACAGGCTGGGCGCTGGGGATAGGCGCTTTGGCAATTTTTGTTTTTGATTTTATAATGCGCACATTGCGTGGATATTTGATCGACTTTTCTGGGCGTAAACTCGACGTCATTGCAGCGCGCCGTATTTATGATCAAGTTTTAAATATGCGCATATCCGAACGTCCGAAATCAAGCGGATCATTCGCCAACATGTTACATGATTTCAACGCGGTAAGAGAATTTTTTACATCGGCAACCATAACAGGGTTAGTTGATTTACCATTCACAATTTTCTTCCTATTTATCATTTATCAATTAGGCGGATCGATCGCATTTATTCTGCTTGGATTAATTGCGATTGTCCTTTTAGCGGGAGTAATTTTGCAATTCCCATTAAAATCTCTGGTGCGAAAAGCAACACAAAGCGCAGAGGCCAAACATGGCCTTCTCGTTGAAACAATACATGGTCTTGAAACCGTGAAAGCTATAGGCGCAGATGGTCGCTTTCGCAGTCGCTATGGTGCATATGTTGGTGAAAGTGCAGCATTAGGGCAGGGCAGCCGTTTCGTGTCATCCCTCGGCGTCAATATCGCAAGCTTTATTCAACAAATCGCCTCCATCGTCATTGTTTTAGCTGGGATGTATTTGGTCCAATCGGGCGATCTAAGTGTTGGTGGTTTGATCGCATGTGTCATTTTAAGCGGTCGCGCAATTTCTCCAATCGGGCAGGTTGCATCCTTGATGACAAAATATCACCAAGCCAATGGCGCGCTAAAGACATTAGATAATATCATGAGCAAAGAGGTTGAACGCCCCGCGCATCAGCAATTTTTAAATCGCCCTGAATTAGATGGAAAAATAAAATTTGAAAAAATAGGCTTTTCCTATCCCAATGTTCAACGCGAAGTCCTAAGTGACATAAGCTTCACGATAAACCCAGGCGAGCGTGTCGGAATTATAGGGCGAATAGGATCAGGAAAAAGCACAATCGCGCGCTTAATGCTGGGCCTTTATCAACCCCAAAGCGGTACAATATTTGCTGATGACACAGATTACCGTCAGATCGACCCGGCCGATCTTAGGCGCAATATCGCCTATATCGCACAAGACGTTATCCTCTTTACTGGTTCAATCCGCGATAATATCGCCGCAAGTGTCCCCCATGCGACTGAGGAATCTATTCTAAAAGCAGCTAAATTAGCAGGCGTGCATGATTTCGTATCTAAGCACCCCATGGGCTATGACGCGCCTGTGGGTGAACATGGCTCAAATCTATCCGGCGGTCAGCGCCAAGCTGTAGCATTGGCACGCGCAATGCTTACTAACCCAAAAGTTATTGTCTGTGACGAGCCGACAAACGCCATGGACCTCCAAGCTGAAGCCTCATTCAAAAACTACGTGAATGAGGAAATACAGGATAAAACACTGATCTTGATCACGCATAAAAATACAATGCTGGATATGGTCGATCGTTTAATTTTAATGGATAACGGTCAACTTATCCTTGATGGTCCCGTTGATAAAGTCATTGAGGCCCTTCAATCCGGACAAGTTGAGGTGCCCGTATGAGCATGTTTAACCCGAAGCCAAAAGACACTGATTTCATGAGCGAGCTTGAGGCTGCAAACCATATGCGCCCAAACAAAGCCTCCATTTTATTGTTCTTGACCATCATCGCATTGGTAACGGCTGTATTCTTCTGGTCAGCAATCTCCAAGGTCGAAGAGATTACACGCGCCCAAGGAAGCGTTGTTCCCTCTAAAGACATTCAAGTCGTACAAAGCTTGGAAGGCGGCGTTCTCGAAGAACTCGCCGTGCGTGAAGGCCAGCAAGTAAAACAAGGCGATATCTTGATGCGCATCAGTGACGTGCAATTTGCGTCCCAAGAACGCGGAACCGAAGCAAAGTCGCTTAGCTTGCGGGCTAAAAAAGCCAGATTAGAAGCCGAAGCGCGTGGCGCGGATTTTGTGTTACCGGACGAGGTATCGGAGAAAACACCGCAAATCGCTAAAAATGAGAGATCTTTATATGAATCACGACAAAACGAATTAAATAACACTTACGCCATTCTTGATGACCGTATCAACAAGGCCACAGCAGAATTAGCAGAAGTACGCGCGCAAATTTCAAGATTTTCAAATTCAAAAAGGCTTTTAGGGCAAGAACTTGAAATTACTAAAGAAATGGTAAGAAAGCGCGCAGTTCCAAAGATCGAAGAAATCCGTATCAATCGTGAAATTAGCGATCTTTCCGGTCAAATTAACGCAGGCGCACAACGCAGGCGCGCACTACAAGCCGAAGTAGAAGTCGCAAAAAAAGAGCGCGCCAGCCAGCTTGATAAATTTCAATCACAAGCTCTAGGGGAATTAAATCAAGTCGAAACCGAAATTGCAGGTCTAAAAGAAAACCTAACTTCCATAAGTGATCGTGTTGAACGTGCAGAATTGCGCGCCCCTGTCGATGGCACAGTCAACCGTATCACAATTAAAACAATCGGCGGTGTAATTGAACCAGCTGCAAAACTGGTTGAAATTGTGCCACTGGATGATGAATTAAAAATCATTGCGCAAGTTCAACCCAATGAAATTGCATTCATCCGTCCTGGCCTTCCTGCAAAGGTTAAAATCACCGCTTATGATCCGCAAAGATACGGCGCGCTTGATGGTGAATTGGTGCGTATCGGTGCTAACAGTGTGACCGACAATCAAGGAAACGCGTTTTTCGAAATCGAAGTGCGCACAGATAAAAACTTTATGGGTGACGAGTCTAATCCCCTTCCGATTACAGCGGGTATGGTCGCGGATGTTGAAATCATAACGGGTAAGCGCACAATTTTAGAATATCTTATGAAGCCAATCTTGCGCGCCAAAAACCGCGCTTTCACAGAGAGGTAGGCACACATGCAACGTGCCTTAATACACCCGATAACACGCAGTATCATTTTATTAATGGTTCTTACTGGTTTGATTTACAGCGTAAGCGGACTTACTGGCATAAAAGACCGTATTAGCAACATAGTCTTTGAAACCTACATGAAAGCTAAGCCAAGGGAGTCTAGTGGCCAAATTGTCTTTGTTGATATTAATGATAGGTCTCTAGCAAAAATTGGCCAATGGCCATGGTCGCGTAACAAAACCGCACAAATGATCGCAAGTATTGATGAAGCAGGCGCTGCTGTTATTATCTTCGACGGTGTTATTGCCGAGCCTGATAGGCATTCACCAAAAAATATTGCTAAATACCTACGAGATGATCATCCTGCTTTGGAAGCTTTGCAATCAATGGCCGATAATGATGATATTTTAGCTCAAACCATAGAAAATACAGATAAATTTGTTGCTGGATTTACACGTGGTTCAAATTCGAAAGCGCCGATCTTGAAAAAAAGAATTCTGATAAAGTCAGACGCTAAAGAATTTTTCATTGAACGATCCAGAACAAGCTTTAAAAAAACGTCTCAATTTCTGCCAGTTTTGCAAAAAGCTGCTGCTG
>JBGCEF010000026.1:0-45436 GCA_045106175.1 Bdellovibrionales bacterium | reverse complement strand
TCGCGCATGTCAAAAAAGGCAAGCTTTAGCTGAAATCAGCGAAATTCGCTAGCTGCTAAGAACTGATGTCCCTCGCGTCACTGGTCGTCTCAAGAAGCCTCACGGTCTTTCTGAGACGGCCATTTCTTATTTGAGGTATCGTTTTAAAAATTCTGATGTTCTGGTATTTGCAAGATTTGCGGCTTGTTCATTATAATGCGCGCCGCCATATCTAGTGAAGGCATGGTCCTGCCCTTCATATATATCTGTTATGACGTGGTCATATTTTGATGCTTCCGATGTAATGATTTTTTGTGCGTCTTTGTCTACGAATTCATCTTTGGATGCAATGTGGAAGAGTATTGGTTTTTGGATAGCTTTCATTTCACCAATATAAGCATGAATATTGACACCATAATAGCTGACTGCTGCGTCTAGATCTTCGGAGGCGGCCAACCGGTATGATAAATGACCGCCTAGACAATAGCCGATTGACCCGATCTTTTCATTACATTCAGTCATGTTTCTTGCGTAACCGACAGTTGTGTTGAGGTCTTCTATGCCAAGGTCAAAAGCGAATTCGCCGAATAGTTTGAATGCGCGTTCGAGTTGTTGTTCATCATTATCATTTAATTGTACATTACGTTGCATGCGCCAGAATAGATCTGGACAAATCGCTATGTATCCTTGCGCCGCATGTTCGTCACATTTTTTACGCATTTCTGAATTAACGCCGAATATTTCTTGGATCATTAGGATTGCTGGATATGGATTTTCGGCGGAGGCATCTTCAGGCATAGCGACATAAGCCATAAAAGCGCTGCCATCATGCGACGGTATTTTGATTTCTTTTGTCGTGATCTCTGTATTGGTCATTGTCTCACCCTTTTTATAAATCTATAAAGACAGTATCAGCAGAATTTAATTGTTTAAAGGGAAACTCAGATGAAAGTTAATTTTGATATTGAATGCACGCCAGAGGAAGCACGTAAATTTTTTGGTCTTCCTGATGTTGCGCCCATGCAAGAACGTATGATGAAGGAATTGGAAGATAAGATGTTGGATAATCTTAAATCTATGGATCCTGATAAAATTGTTCAAACATGGCTTCCGGCGACTATTCAGGGTTGGGGAGAAATGCAGAAGTTATTCTGGCAGCAGATGGGTATGCCGGGTACTGCTGCGGGGCAGAGCTCTAGCGGCAGTAAAACATCAAAGACATCAGATAAAAAGGCATAGCATTGTTTCATCACGATGATACAATTTTTGCCTTAGCAAGCGCGCCAGGACGAGCAGGGGTTTCGGTTGTTCGTGTTTCGGGGTCACGTTGTTTAGAGAGTTTTAGCGCCCTTTCACAGAAGCATCTGGAGCCACGTATGGCGACCTTATGCCGACTTAAGGAGCCTGTTTCACGTGAAACAATCGATCAAGCTCTGGTGCTTTATTTTGCGAATCCGGCCAGTTATACGGGCGAATGTTTGGTGGAATATCATCTTCATGGCGGTCGCGCCGTTGTTGATTCTATGCTGGCTTATCTGCAAGGGTGTCATGGTCATCGTTTAGCAGAGCCCGGGGAATTTACGAGGCGGGCTTTTGAAAATGGAAAGATGGATTTAACAGAGGCCGAGGCGGTTGCTGATCTGATTGACGCGCAAACACAAGCGCAAAGAATTCAAGCGCTTTCGCAGATTGGCGGAGCTTTATCTGAACTTTATGAGAGTTGGAGTGAAAGCTTAAAGAAGATGCTGGCGCATATTGAAGCGGATATTGAATTTCCTGATGAAGATATGCCTGAAGGTATTTTGCCGACTTTGTTGCCAAAAATAGAGCTGTTATCATCTGAGATTAGTGCGCATTTAGATGATAATCGTCGTGGGGAGCGATTACGTGATGGTGTGAAAATTGTTATTGTTGGTGCGCCAAATGCTGGTAAATCTTCGCTTTTAAATCTTATGGCTAAACGAGAGGCGGCTATCGTTTCTGATATGGCAGGGACAACGCGGGATGTGATTGATGTGCATTTAGATTTAGATGGGTACCCTGTTATTTTATCGGATACTGCGGGTTTACGCCCAGAGGAGTTAGGGCAAGATGCACAAGGCCTTGTTGAAAAAGAGGGCATAAAACGTGCTATTGATTTGGCAAATTCTGCTGATATTAAGATTCTTTTATTTGATGGTAGCTCTGATGATGTGGATCAAGGGACATTAGATTTATGTGATGATCAGTCGATTGTTGCTGTGAATAAGTGTGATGAAAAGTCTTCTTTATTTAAGCTTAGTCAGGGTTTAGAGATTTCTGTGAAAAGCGGGGATGGTATTGATAGCCTTTTAGAGAAGTTGACTGAAACTATAAAAGAGCTTGTTGGGTATCAAGAAACACCGGCTTTGACGAGAGAGCGTCATCGCGTTGCTTTGATGGAAGCGCAAGAATGTATGGTGCGTTCTTTATCAGGCGCGTTGCCGGAATTGGTTGCAGAGGATCTTCGTTTAGCAATTCGTGCATTGGGCCGTATTACAGGGCGCGTTGATGTAGAAGATCTATTGGATGTTGTGTTTAGAGATTTTTGTATTGGGAAGTGATTTTGTGCTTTCTTAGGCTGCTTCGTATGAATCCAGATATGGTATTGTTTCTGGGTCATAGGGAACATAACCTTTATCAGGGTCATCATCTAGATAATCATCGGCGTAGCTTCTTGCAATTTCAAGAATTTGATACGGCTCTATTTCTGTCATTTTTAGTTTTGCGTAGTTTTCAGGCATTTCTGCTTTTTCTAAAAATTTATTAGCTAGCATGCCTTGAAGTACTTGGTGTTTTTTAAGCGAGTATGCGAGTAGGAATAGCAGTAAAATACTATGAGCTTCTCTGTTCATGTTACAATCACGAACATTATCATCATTATTGAAGTTCATATAAAGCTTTGTAAAGCTTCCCTTGCCATGTGCTTTTTCAAATTCAGCTGTTAATGTTTTTCTTAATTTGCCAAGTTTTTTCGCGTTCATAATTTTAACTATGTGCTCTGGAATAATATATGCAACAGTATTTTCCAGAAAAAATAATAAGTAGCATTTGCGTTATAAAACATGTATAAAATTTGGCTATGACGGTGGATAAGAGCAAGTTTGATGTGATTGTTGTTGGTGGCGGGCACGCAGGATGTGAGGCTGCTGCTGCTGCTGCGCGCATGGGAGCGAATACTGTTTTGCTTACGCATGACCTTTCAAAGATTGGTGTGATGTCATGTAATCCGGCTATTGGTGGGCTGGGCAAGGGGCATCTTGTTAGAGAGATTGATGCGTTAGATGGATTAATGGGGCGTGTGATTGATCAATCCGGTATTCAATTTAGAATGTTAAATGCATCAAAAGGGCCGGCGGTTCGCGGACCACGATCACAAGCCGATCGTCAGCTTTACCGCGAAGCTATGCAGTCGTTTTTGAATGATTACTCAAACTTATCTTTAATCGGAGGGGCAGCTGAGGATTTACTTCTTGATGATGAAAATCGAATTGAAGGTTTAATTTTAGAAGATGGATCAAAGATTTTTTCACGTGCCGTTGTTTTGACAGCTGGGACATTTTTGCGTGGACTTATTCATCGCGGTGAAGAGACGACACCCGCGGGGCGGGTTAAAGAAGAGGGTGGCGTTGAGGCCCCGTCGATTGGTTTGGCGAAAACATTAGAGACGCTAGGATTTCCCCTTGGTCGTTTAAAGACTGGGACCCCTGCCCGTCTTGATGCGAGGACTATTAACTGGGATATTTTGGATTCTCAAAAAGCGGATGAAAACCCTGTTCCTTTTTCTTATTTGACGGATGAAATAAAAGTTCCACAAATTGATTGTCACATCACGTATACGAATGAAAAGACACATCAGATTATTGCGGATAATATTCATAAATCGGCAATGTATTCAGGGCGTATAGAGGGTACTGGGCCGCGTTATTGTCCATCTATTGAAGATAAGGTCCATCGATTTGCTGATAAGTCGCGTCATCAGATTTTTTTAGAACCTGAAGGATTGAATGACTCTACGGTTTATCCGAATGGAATTTCAACATCTCTGCCAGTGGATGTTCAAGAAGCATATATTAAAAGTATTCGTGGGTTAGAAAATGTTGAAGTTTTTGAATGGGGCTATGCGATTGAATATGATTATTGCGACCCGCGTGATTTAAAATATACATTAGAAAGTAAACGTGTTTCAGGGCTTTACATGGCGGGCCAAATTAATGGGACAACTGGTTATGAAGAAGCGGCGGCGCAGGGTCTTATGGCTGGTATTAATGCGGCGTTGGCAACCAAGAATGGAAACGGAGCGAATCGAATTGTTTCACGTGAAACAGAGTTGTGTGATGATCATATATTTAAATTAGATCGTTCGGAGGCCTATATTGGCGTTCTTATTGATGATTTGATTACACGCGGGGCACCTGAGCCTTATCGTATGTTTACAAGTCGCGCTGAATATCGTCTCAAATTACGTGCTGATAATGCAGATCAGCGCTTGACCGAAAAAGGTATTGAAATTGGCTGCGTTGGCGAAGCGCGCAAAATTATTTATAGAGAAAAAGCGTTGCGTTTAAAAGTAGCGAGAGAGATTGCGAGTTCGTTGAGCGCAACTCCGAATGAATTAGAATCTTACGGGATTAGAGTAAGGAAGGATGGCGTTAGACGAAATGTTTCTGATTTGTTGAGTTATCCCGATATCGATTGGCAAAAATTAGAGTCAATTTGGCCTGAGCTATCTGACATTCAAAATGATGTTCGTGAGCAAATAGAGTGCGATGCATTATATTCAGGATATATGGATCGTCATCATGCGGATATTGAGGCATTTAAAAAAGATGAGCATCTTAAATTGCCTTTAGATTTAGATTATTCGCAAGTTGGCTCTTTATCTAATGAAGTGGTTAACAAGCTTGAACTTGCGAAGCCAGAAAGTTTAGGGGCGGCGTCACGTATTCCGGGCGTTACGCCTGCGGCTGTTGTTGCGCTGCTTAGATACGTTAAGCGCCCTGCCCGTCATGATAACTTAAATAAGGATCGTAAATCACGCGATGTGGCCTAAAGACCTTTCTATTGATGTTTCACGTGAATCATTAGATGCACTTGAGACTTACCAGCGGCTTTTGTTTAAGTGGCAGAAGGCTATTAACCTTGTTAGTGAAAAGACGTTGCAGGAATCTGGTATCCGTCATTTCGCTGACTCAGCTCAATTAGCACAATATATTAATAGCGATGTTAAGCGTGTTATGGATTGGGGTAGCGGTGCAGGCTTCCCTGGAGCGGTTTTGGGCATTATGATGCCAGACATTGATTTTACTTGTGTTGAATCAGATGAAAGAAAGTGCCAGTTTTTGAGGACTGTTTCACGTGAAACATCTGCAACGATCCGAATCGAAAATCGTCGTATAGAAGCGATGGTTAAAGACACTAAAACTGTTCCTGACTTGATAACGGCGAGAGCCTTAAAACCTGTAAAGGTTTTGTTAGATTATGCGAAGCCATTTATTGAGGAACATAGCGACCTTAATTTTTTGCTGTTAAAGGGTGAGCAGATTAATGATGAGATAAGTGAGGCTAGTCACTATTATGATTTCTCTGTTGATCGTTGGCCAAGCGTTACTGATTCTCGCGGTGTCATCATTCGGTTGTCAGGTATCAAGATACGACCTTAAATATCGGTGTATAAGCCAAGCTTTAGGATGAGTTTTTATTGTTATTAGTGTGTGGTTTTTGCATTCTTATATTAATCAATACATATAAGAATAAAGGTTGTACGCATGGCTTTTTCATCCGTTTCTGTGTCAGGTAAACATAAGAAAAACGCACGTATTCTAGCGATTGCCAATCAAAAAGGCGGAGTTGGAAAAACGACGACTGCTATTAATTTGGCGACTGCGTTGGCAGCGATAGGTAAGAAAGTCTTGCTTATTGACCTTGATCCACAAGGCAATGCTTCGACTGGTTTAGGTGTTAGGCGTTCTGTTATTCGCAGTTCATCTTATGATGTTCTCTTCGGGGATTGCGAAGTGCATGAGGCAGCGGTTGCAACGAAAGTTCCTAATTTATCGGTTGTGCCGTCTTCGATCCATCTATCGGGGGCAGAGATTGAATTGGTGACAGCTCAGAATAGGGAGTATCGTTTGAGAGATGCGTTGCGTAAGCCATTGCCGTATCATTATGTGATCTTAGATTGTCCGCCATCCCTTAATTTGTTAACGCTGAATGCGTTAGTGGCTGTTGATTCTGTGCTTGTTCCGTTGCAGTGTGAGTTTTATGCGTTGGAGGGGTTGTCGCATTTAACCAAGACAGTTGAGCGTGTTAAACGATCGTTTAATCCTAGGCTTGATATTCATGGAGTTGTTTTGACAATGTATGATCAACGCAATAATTTGACGGCTCAGGTTGAGAATGATGTGCGTGAACATTTCGGCGATAAGGTTTATAAGACTGTTATTCCGCGCAATGTGCGTTTGTCAGAGGCGCCATCATTTGGTTTGCCAGCGATTGTTTATGATATGAAATCCATTGGAGCGCAGGCTTATATTAAATTGGCTAGTGAGATTATTAAGCGAGAGCGGCGTTACAATAGAGAGCGCAATTTACAGATAGCATAAAGAAAGACATTGTTATGAGTGAAACACCAAATCCACGATCACGGGGGCTCGGGCGCGGGCTTAATGCCTTGTTTGAAGATGAAGAGACAGGTTTTGACGGCGTTACTAACGTTGAGCTAGGTAGTGACGTCGCTACTCATAAAAAAGATGTTATTGGTATTGAGCAGCTTTATCCTAGTCCGTTCCAGCCGAGACATGTTTTTGATGAGCCTAGCTTGCAGGAATTGGCAGATTCTATTAAGCAGCACGGTGTTTTACAGCCATTATTGGTTAGAAAAAATGCTAGTGATGCAGGTGAATATGAGATTATTGGTGGTGAACGCCGTTGGCGGGCGGCACAAAAGGCGCAATTACATGAAGTGCCAGTTATCGTCTTGGAGATTGATGATACGCAAGCATTAGAGATTGCGTTGATTGAAAATTTGCAGCGTGAAGATCTTAATCCGATTGATGAGGCGATGGGATATCAAAAATTGATGCAAGATTTTGGTCATACGCAAGAAAAATTGGCTAAAGCAATGGGTAAATCGCGCTCTCATATCGCTAATATGGTGCGTTTGCTTAATTTGCCGCCAGCAGTGCAAGAAATGGTAGCTGATAATGGTTTATCGACAGGGCATGCACGAGCATTGATAACATCTGATGACCCTGTTTCGCTTGCTAAAGATGTTTTAGCAAAAAAATTAACTGTTCGCGAAACAGAAGCATTGGTTAACAACGTTAGCGGTAAGGTCAGCGGGCAGAAAAAAGCCAAACCAAAGAGCGCTAAAACAGGTAAAGATGCAGATACTTTGGCGTTAGAATCCCAAATATCTAATAATCTGGGTATGAATGTTGCGATTGATAGCAGTGATGGGCAATCAGGGCGATTGGTTGTTGAGTTTAAGTCATTAGATCAACTGGATGATCTTATTAATCGTTTGTCGCAATTTTCAAATGCACGCTTAAGTGATTAATTCATGCTCTTCTTTGTTGTGTTGAAAGCCCTAAAACGGCTTGTGCGCATAGCGTATCGACGGGAGCACCTGTTTTTTTGCAATCAGCTTCTAATGCGTTTAAGCGATCTAAAATTTTAGAGAGTTTATAGAGTGAGAAGCGTCCTATTTGGCTTTTGAACGCGTTTTGTTGTTTAAAGAAAATGGGTGGAGATAGCTTTTTCATCGCTGACTCTAGGTTATCGCCTTGCTCTATTGCGGATTTTGCTAAATGTAGCTTTCGGAAATGGTTTTGAAGGGAGCGAAGGATCACCATGAATACAATACCTTCCTCGCTCATTTGAGCCAGTAGACGCAAGGATTTTTCGTTTTGTTGGTTTGCAACGGCGTATATAAACTCATCTAAAGCTGCTGCGCCTGTTTCACCGCATATTTCTAAGGCTTCTTCTTGCGTTATTGGGGTATTGTCATTTCCTTTATAGGTAATAAGTTTTTCTAGCTCGCTACGGGCTTTTTGACGGTTTCCCGCGATGTTTACGGCAAGCCATCTGATGGCGTCAGGCTCTATTGTAAGGTTTGCTGATTGGATTGTCTCACGTACGAGTGTGGCAAGGTCACGTTCATCTTCGACGTAGCATGGAAGTGCAGCTGTTTGTCTTTCTTTTTCACAAAGTTTTCTTAAAGAGCTGCGCGGGCTTAATTCGCCTGCTTCTAGGATGATAACGGCATTTTCGTTGGGAGCTTCGAGGTAGGCTTTAATAAAGGTTGTTAATTTGTCACCGGCATCTTCAACGCGAATAAGGCGTTTACCGCCCATCATCGACATTGCATTGGCTTCGTCACTTAAACGCGCAGGGTCATCGGCTAATGATGTTGTATTGAGCGTGACGGCGTTAAAGGGATCGTTAATATCTTCAACAACCGATTCGCCGATTAATTTTGCACGTTCTTTCATTAATCCAGAATCGGGGCCATATATCAGGATGACCCGCATGTCCGGGTTGGGTCTTTTGACGAAACTTTCTATATCACGATAGGTAATTTTCATGAATAAAGTTTAAAGAAGTCTTATTTGAACGACAATTTTATTTAAAAGTATTTTGGTGTTTTAACCACATATCAGCTTTAGCTACATGGGACCTGTTTATCAGATTGATTGGCGCAGATTTTATTTAATTCTTTTTCAAATATCATGTGCGCGCATTGGTTTGTATTATCGAAGATGTTTGCATCATAGTTCCTTTGAAATGCTATTGTTTCTTCAAGAGAGGTAAACATTTTTCGATTTACTTTTGCGTCCGTGCGGCCGGTTCTGGCGATAGAAAGGATGGGGGATAAAGCATCTTCAAGATCAGATGAGAGATAGGCCTCTTCTAAGAGATCTGCGAATTTTTTTGTAAAATCAATCATTTGCGTGCTTCCAAAAGGAATATCTAAGAATTTTCCATCATGGTTGCGTGCATTTTTATAGGCCGCATGAATGTGTCTTTGCGTTGTTTCGATATTACCCCAATCCAGCTCAAATTGTTTAAGAAGGTGATCGGTTTTATCGGCAAAATTATCGTTAAAAGCGAGGCCTGCAACAATGAGGAGTGCGCTTACATGTTGGTGGATGCCAACGCCAAACATGCGGGCTTCGTATCTGTGGTTGATGACTTCATCTTGAGCGTTTTTCAGGGCGGCGATTTTAACGTCAGGCCATAAAATACTTTCTGAGAAATAATAATTGGTGGCTGTGTTAAGGCCTTTATTTTTGAGCGAATGGAAGCTTTCCCATGTTCCGGATGGCAAGCGTACTAAATTTCCTTCTTGGTCATAATAGACAAAGAGCGGGTTATGCATGACGGCGTCAATATGGCTTTTGATGTAATCATCGCCATTTTTTGCAGTAAACAGATAATCTGGGCAGCCGCCTTTTTCTTTTAAGGCTGCGCGGTGTTTCATGCCTGCGTGCCCTTTAAAGGCTATGCCCTCATCAAAGCCGGAGCCATTATCAGTGAGCATGAATAAGACAGGGGTGAGTGCGTAGAGCCTGCGGATGTTATCGAATAGATGATTTGTATCACGGTAGCTGATTGAGACTTGATTGGATTTGCAGACCGAGAAATAGGCGGCGATGGCTTGCATATCGTCACGCGGTGGTGCGAAAAACGCCTGATAGCGTTCAACCGGTACAATATTTTTTAATAGATCTTTTGCTGTTTGATTAGGTAGATCTTGGAAATAAGAGCGCTTGAGACCGATATCTGCTGCTTTTTGAGAAAGGCAGGCGATCTTTTCGTTTGTGTCGTTAATAATGGTTTTCAGATCATTTTGAGTGCCAGGGTTACTGCCGACTTCTAACATTTCGGATGTTGGTTCGTTGCGGGCAAATTCGCCTTTGCACTGTGTGTTGGTTGCGTTTTTGACCACTTTGTTTTGCGGAATTGTCATGGGGTCTAGATTTGGGGTTTTGGCATCAAAATATGCGAGCTCTACTTCGAGGCCCGTCATGGCGTTTTCTTTTGCGCCTTGATATGTATCTATAACATCATCGCAATTATTGATGATGCGGCTATCGTTTGCGTTTACTTCAGACATGGGCAGTAAGGTAAATGAGTTGAGGGGGTTTGGCAAATGAGCGCATTTTGTAATCTTTAAGTACGTTTAAAATAAAGTGCGATTTGGTGTTCGATTTGGCGGGCTAAATCATCCAAAACATTTTCACGGGTTGATTGTTCAGAAATACGGTTTGCAAATTCGCTCCCCAATACGTTGAAGCTTGCGACGGAAGTCAGTGTACGATTGATGAGTGTTTTATTTGTTGTTTTATCCGTCAGTTTCATTGTGGTTGTTAATGTAAGTTGAGCACGAGTTGTGTCGGAATCGATGGTGATGTCGAGCTCTCTTAATCGTTCTTCGATGGGGTTTATATTTAGCGTGTAGCGCTTTGGTTCGTTGGGTGCGTTGCGGTGTAATGTGTCGATTAGACGATTTCGTAGAAATTGCCCTTCGCGATTGGGGATATTGGTAATTGCGATTTGTGTGAATTTTGCTTCTGCCCCGACGGGTGTGTATTTATTGACGCCATAAACTGGGTGGAAGCCACAAGCAGTTAGAAAAATAAGTGATAATAGCGCCAGCATTTTCATTGTTTTGTTACCCCGCAACAACATTGACGATTTTACCAGGAACATAGATGAATTTACGAATTTGTTTGCCGTCCATGGCGCGTTGAACATTATCTTGGGCGAGTGCGGCTTCGCGTGCTGTATCTTCGTTTGCATCGGGTGCAATATCGATTTTTGCACGCATTTTACCGTTAACCTGAACGCCGATTGTAATGGTGTCTTGCGTAAGAAGGGCTTCATCAATAGTTGGCCATGGCTCGTCTGTTAAAAGTGTTGAGTGGCCTAGCTGAGCCCATAATTCTTCGGCCAGATGAGGCATCATTGGGTTAAACAGTTTGATGAGAATTTCATAGGCTTCTTTCAGCGCCCAAAGATCATGGTCGTCGCTTGGTTTGAATCCAGAGACGGCGTTACTGAGTTCGCGGATTTGCGCGACGGCTTTATTCATAGCGAAATCATCGATGGATTTTGCGACATTACCAATGGCTTTATGAGATTGGCTTCGCAGTGTTTGTGCGTCTTTTGAAAATTCGGATGGCTTTGTTTCATCTGATGGTAGGGCGTCAGTCTGTTCAGTGACCATGCGATGGAGTTTGTTGATAAATTTCCATGCCCCTTCGATCCCGCTTTCTGTCCATTCTAGATCACGTTCCGGCGGTGAGTCGGATAATATGAATAAGCGAGCTGCATCTGCGCCATAAGTATCTAAGATGTCTTCAGGGTCTATGACATTCTTTTTAGATTTTGACATTTTAATGGAAGGGCCAACTTTTGCGATGGATTTATCCGAAAGGGCTTCATATTCATATGGAAAAAGCCATTTATCGTTTTGATCTTGATACGTTTCGTGTGTGACCATACCTTGGGTAAACAGCCCGTTAAAGGGTTCTTCACAGTTCACGTAACCGCATGTTTTCATGGCGCGGGTGAAAAAGCGGGCGTAAAGGAGGTGGAGTACAGCATGTTCAACACCGCCGATATATTGATCAACGCCCATCCAGTAATCAGACTTTGCTTTATCGGTGGGTAATGATTCGTTGTGAGGATCGCAATAGCGGAATTGATACCAACTGCTTTCAAAAAAGGTGTCGAAGGTATCAGTTTCTCGAATTGCTGGTTCGCCTGTTTCGGGGCATGTTGTGTGCTTCCATGTTGGGTGGTTATCAAGAGGGTTGCCGGGTTTTGAGAAATCGATATCTTCGGGAAGCTCAACGGGGAGTTTATCTTCTGGAACAGGAATGCAGGCTCCGTCAGATTCGCGGTATACAACCGGAATTGGACAGCCCCAATAACGTTGGCGTGAAATGCCCCAATCGCGGAGGCGATATTGTGTTGTGCCTTCGCCTATGCCGCGTTCTTCGCAGTGTTTGATGATCTCTGCTTTTGCGTCTTCGATTGTTTTATTATTAATAAAGTCAGAATTTATTAGCGTGCCTGTACCTGAATAGGCTTCCTTTTCAATGTCAGCGTCATTGTGATCAATGACTTGTGTAATGGGCAGGTTATATTTTTTGGCGAAATCATAGTCGCGCTGATCGTGTGCGGGAACGCCGTATATTGCCCCTGTGCCGTAATCCATGAGGATGAAGTTTGCGATATAAAGAGGCAAGTTTACGTTGTCTAGAAATGGATGCTGGATTTTGTATCCAGTATCAAAGCCAAGCTTTTCAGCTTTTTCGATGGCGGCTTCAGACGTGCCAGTGGCTTGGCAGTTTTTAATGAACGCATCAAAACCGTCTTTATCGCCAGCTAATTTTTTTGCAAGCGGGTGGTCGGCGGAGATCGCGGCAAAGCTTGCTCCGAAAATTGTATCCGGTCGAGTTGTGAAGATTTTTAAGTTTTCATCATGATCAATGATTTCAAGATCTAAATGGAGGCCTTTTGATTTTCCGATCCAGTTTTCTTGCATTAGACGCACTTTTTCAGGCCAGCGATCGAGTGTTTGAAGGCCATCTAAAAGATCATCAGCATAGTCCGTGATTTTTAAAAACCATTGATTGAGATTGCGGCGTTCAACGGGTGCGCCTGTGCGCCAGCCTTTTCCGTCGACAACTTGTTCATTAGCCAGAACGGTGTTATCGACCGGGTCCCAGTTGACGGTTGATTCTTTGCGGTAGGCGATTCCTTGTTTTAGAAAATCAAGAAACATTTTTTGTTCATGGCGATAATATTCAGGCGTGCATGTTGTAATTTCCCGGCTCCAATCAATCGCTAGACCCATTGATTTTAATTGATCGCGCATTTCGCTGGTGTTGGATATTGTCCATTTGGCGGGATGGACGCCGCGATCTATGGCTGCGTTTTCAGCCGGAAGGCCAAATGCATCCCAGCCCATAGGCCTGAGCACGTTATAGCCAATCGCACGACGATAACGGGCGACGACATCGCCTAATGTGTAATTGCGTACATGACCGACATGGATTCGCCCGCTTGGGTATGGGAACATCTCTAAGACGTAATATTTGTTTTTATCGTTATCTTCTGTGGCTTGAAAACATGCTTGATCCTCCCATTTGGCACGCCACTTGGCTTCACATTCTTTGATGTTATAACGTTCTGTCATTCATTAAAACTCAGTTTAGTTATCAAGTTGGGACACGCGTAATTGTCTAGCGCGTGTTAAGATTGTGTCTTCAAGTTGTCTTGATGTTTCATTTGTGCTGTCGGTATCGACCCATTTTCCGTTAATGAAATTTTGTTTGAAGGTTCTTACGCGAATACCATCGGAGCGTAATTCGCGCGTTAAGATGAACACGTTAACTTTGAATCTTTCGCCTGTGATTTCGGGCGGTGTATACCAATCAGTAAGGATAACGCCTCCAAATGGGTCGGCACTTGCGAGAGGCATGAATGATACTGTGTCTAATGATGCGCGCCATAGAAAGCTGTTAACAGTAATGCCAGAGACGCCATCTTGGCTTTTTTTTCTATTGCCGAAAATGCCGCCTGCACCAAACACGCTTTCTTTTTCACCATAGATGTCGTCGCCTGTTTGGTTGCGATCATGCCCGCTAGGGAATTTTGCTTCACTTTTTATACTGTTGTCCGCACAAGCACTTAAAAATAGTGTGGCGATAGCAAGTGTAAGTATGAACAATAAAGATGAATTTCTTTGCATTGCGTCTTCCTGTGTTATTCAATATATTTTAATTAGCATGGCTTAATGTTGGTCACAATCAGATTTTAGAGTGATTGCAGGCTAGTGCTTATTTTTGGTCTGTTGCATTTTTACAACACACCCGCAAAAAATTTCAATTTTTTATTTTCCTGCGTTGAAGCCCGATTCTTTTTCAGGCTTAATCATATTGTCTTTTTGTTCTTAAAGGGCATTTTTTAACAATTATCATCAATTTATTGGAGGAATGATAATGAAAAAACTACTTTTGACTACTGCTGCTTGTGGTTTGGCGTTTGCCGCTACACCAGCAAACGCTCAGGTTCAACTTGAGCTTGGTGGTTACTTTAAAGGCTATGGCGTATTTCTTGATCAAGACGATGCGACTGGTACAGACTCTAGAGAGTTTGACTTTATTCGTAACACAGAAATTCACTTCGGTGGCGAAACAACATTGGACAATGGTCTTACAGTTGGTGCGCATTTCGAAGCTGAAACAGACGCAGATGACGGCTTTAACGTTGACGAATCATACCTATACTTCTCAGGTAACTGGGGTCGCGTAAATGCTGGTGCTGAAGATGGTGCTGCTTACTTGCTACAAGTTGCTGCTCCTTCTGCAGACTCAAACATTGATGGTATTCGTCAGTTCGTACAACCTGTTAACTTCAGCAATCTTGAAGCGACTGGTTTGACTGGTGCAAACATCTCTGCTGACAACGACGGTGGTCTTGATTATGATCTTGATCCTACAGGTAAGTCAGACAAGTTGACATATTTGTCACCAATCTTGAACGGTTTCCAAATTGGTGCTTCTTTCTCAGCTGAGACAGATGCTTCAAATGAAAACAGCTCAAACACAGATGATGGTGCAGATGACATTGGTTCAACATATGAAATTGCTGTTCGTTATGAAGGTCAATTCAACAATGTTGGCGTGATCGCTGGTGCAGGTTACTCGCACGGTGATAACGAAAATGAATCAGCAACTGGTGATGATCGTGAAGCATTCAATCTAGGTCTTGACCTTGATATTGGTCCATTCGGTCTTGGTGCTGTTTATACTGAAGATAATGGCGCTCGTGATGGTGCAGGTAACGATGACGAAGAAACAATCGTCATTGGTGCAGACTACACAACAGGCCCATTCAAACTTGGTGTTTCTTACTTGAACATTGATAACCTATTCGCAGTAGAAGATGCTGAAGTAGATCGTTACTCAGGTGGTGTTACATACACTTATGGTCCTGGTATGACATTCCGCGGTTCTATCGGTTTTGTTGATGCAGAAAACGCTGGCGGTACAGACGCTGACGCGACATACATCACATTAGGTACACAAGTTAACTTCTAATCGAAGTTTAGTTGAATAAAGAATTTTAAAGGGTCCCTTTGGGGGCCCTTTTTTTATTGTTCCATGCGGTGTATATAAATTTGTATGAGCGTTTCAGAAAATATTCACACTGTCCAAAAACAGATTTTAGATGCTGCTAGTTTTGGCGCGCGTCCGCCTGAGGATATTCATTTAGTAGCGGTAAGCAAGAAGCAACCTGATGAGCGGATTAATGAGGCATTAGAGGCGGGTCATCGGTTGTTTGGTGAGAACCGGGTACAAGAGGCACAAGGGCGATGGTTGCAGAGGCGTGATCAATATCATGATCTTAAGCTGCATTTGATTGGGCCGCTGCAAACCAATAAAGCAAAAGAAGCCGTTGCATTATTTGATGTGATTGAAACGCTGGATCGTGAAAAGCTTGCTCGTGTTTTAAAAAAGGAAATGGATGCGCAAGGGCGAAATCTCCCTTGTTTTATTCAGGTGAATACAGGCGAAGAAGAGCAAAAGGCAGGGATTACGCCGCAAGCGTTAGAGGATTTTTACCATTTCGCAACGCGTGAAATTAGACTTACGATACAGGGCCTTATGTGTATTCCGCCCGTTGATGAAGCGCCGGGCGTTCATTTTGCACTGTTGGTGCAATATGCGAAGAAACTGGGTTTAAAAGATTTAAGCATGGGTATGTCTGCGGATTTTGAGAAAGCTATTGCGTTGGGCGCAACTTATGTTCGTGTTGGAACCGGGGTGTTTGGTGCGCGTGATGTTATATTATAGATTATAAATTATAAAGTCCGCCCTTATTTGAGAGCGCCATTGTTGTAATTGGTTCTCTTTTTTCCAGATTTGCGTTTGAGATTTCTTCATCGGCACGTTTATATGCCTCATATCTTGCAGTTTTTTCATCAATTTTTCCAAATGTCGAAAATGATAAAAGAGCTGACGTCATGTCGTAATCTTCGGCGCTAGCAATAGCTTGTTCTATTGTTGTTTCTATTGTTTCTTCTGGGCGCTGTGACCGATCTTCTTGTATGAATTGTTCTTGTGACCCGTTTTGCTCATTTTTGCCGAATGCAAGTTGGATTGCGTTTTCGGTTATGTTGCTGCCGGTTTCTTCTTGGATCACAGTATCAATTAGTGCTGTTGCAACGCCAACAGGGCCACTATATGCCGCGCCACCGATGATTCTTGAGATTGGTTTTATTTCATCTCCGGTTAATTCACGATAAACGTGACCGACGATAGGGATGTGTTGTAGAGGGTTGACCATATCGATCAGGTCAAAAAAGCTAAAATCTTCTTCGGCCGTATTGCCAGTATTATTATTTTGATAACTTAGTGCGTTTTTGTTTTCTAGAGCTGCATTGGTTTTGTCTTGGTTTAATTGCGTGCTTTCGACCGCTAATTTTGCCTGCATATGATATTTGGGCACATAACCGCCCATCCGTTCATTTTTGACGAATGTTAAAACACGTTCTTTTGATGAAACATCAGGGTTTTGTTGTGTTGCTATGCCTTCAATCATGTAATTAGCTTTGCAAAAGCCGTGCCATATTGGCATATATGATATTATGAATGATCACGAGCCTATAGTTATTGTTGAAGAAGATCAGCGTGTTGTATCACAGGTTAGAGCTATGTTGGAGCGTCACGTATTGCAGGGAGATGTAAAATTTTCTGGTGATACGCATGGCCATGATGGATTTTTAGCGATTCATTTATCAAGGCCAGTACGCTTGGGGGCTGTGTTAGATCGTATTTATAATTTGCAATCAAAGAACCAGTTTATAGATAGAATCGACCTTGGTAACGGGCGTATTTGTGATACACATTTGGGCCTGTATTACGCCAATCAAGATGCTGATCCGATTAGATTGACGGAGAAGGAAGTTGATTTATTAAAAGCTTTGGCATCTATGAAGGGCGAATGTATTTCGCGTGACCGTTTGCTTAATGAAGTGTGGCAATACGCAGAAGGGCTTGAGACGCATACATTAGAGACTCATATTTATAGGCTTAGGCAGAAGATTGAAGATGACCCGTCAGACCCGCAAATATTGAAAATTAATGATGATGGTTATTATTTAAGCTTTGAATGATGGCGCAGATTTCACAGTATTGACGGCGTTAACCAAGCTGTTTAGAAAACTTTCAGCACGCTCTATATGAATATATTCGATGTTTTTGTTTTTGAGCAGTTTTAGATCACCCAGAAGTGCGTGAATGGTGCGGATTTCGGATGCTTCTAGTGAAATAAGATCAGCGTTGCTTTCTGTTATATCTCCCAATAATGAATGACTATGCTGGCTTTCAGCGCTGTGTTGATAAGCTTGGGCTGCTTGGGCTGCGCTGCCGGAGAGATGCTCCGGTTTGGGTGGGTTATTTTCTTTGAGGGCTTTGTTTTCGTCGCTATCGGATGTTGCGTTAAAGCTTTTTATCGATTTTTCACTGAGCTCTTTTAAGAATTTATTGAGAAAAATCTCTAATGCGTCGATTGATACGTTTGCGCCGCCATCTTCAGGCATTAAGTCTTCATTGTTTTGTTTTTTCTTACGGCGTCGTCGTTCGAATTCAGGATCATGACGCTGAATATCTTGACGTGTGTCGTTTTGTTCGGCTTGGCGCGGTTTGGTGCCAAAAATGTTATTAATCGTGTTAAACATCTCTTTTTCTCTTCCTAAGCCTTATTTTACAGTGCTTTTGGCTTAGTTTGCAAAAAAGATGCCAAATTATTCTTCCTTTGGCTCTTTAAACATCTCCATAAGCGCTTTTTTGGACTCATCAAGGTACCACGGAGCGTTATAATCCCACACAACAACGTGTTCCAGTTTAAATTCGTCATAAAAGTCGATTTTTAGATATGCAATGTCACCTAGCATGAGCCATTGATCTCTATAATCAACGAATAGTTTATTTTTACTATCTGCTGATAAGGGGCGAATTCTGACTTCTAGAACTGCTTCATAGGGCGCAGAGTCATGAAAATATTTTTTGATTTTTGGAATTTCTTCGGGTTGTGGCTTTATGGATCTGTAATTTTCAAGACCTTCGACAATGAAGGCAATTGATTCTTTGCCGTATTCAATGGGGAAATAAGGTGTTTCATTGTGGCGGTCATCAACAAAGCGCGTTTTTAAATGTCTAACGCCATTTTGATCGACAAGTGTGCTAAGGCGGATATCGCGCCGAATTGTTATAAAATCTTTTTCATAGTCATAAACACCAAATCCCCAATCGAGGCGCTCTCTCTCTTCGTTGTATATTTTATCTTTTTCGGCTTTGCGGCCATCTAGATAGCGTTTTGAATTTTTGATCCAGCTCTCTAATTTAGGCTTTTGGTCAGTCATTTTAAAAAAAGCAAATACGGCTTTTTCTTCATCTGTAACGCTGGTTTCGGCGGTCGCAGTTTCTATGTTTGCGAAAAGTCCTATGATGATCAGGAATAGGATAAGAACTTTTTTCATTATTTTGATATGCCTTTTTGATTGTTTAATATTATATTTTAAACGATTTTATGACTGATAACAAAGAAACAGATTCAAAAAAAGGTTTAAGCAAGGGCGACGTTGATTTGTGGCGTGAGGTGACAAAGGATGTCGATCTTTTGAAAGACCGTGATTATTTGAGCGTTGAGGAAGATACGTTGGATGAGTTTCATAATCGCGCATTAAGAAAAGACATTGTTTCTCCGAATGATAGCTTAGGGCAGATAAACGACCTTAAGCCTCATAAGCCTAATTTAAAGTCTGGGACTGAATTAGATAGACAGACGATGAAGCGTTTGCAAAAAGGCGATATACCGATTGAAGCTAGATTGGATCTACATGGTTATAATCAGGGGCAAGCGCGTGAGGCATTGATAAGGTTTATATTAAGTGCGCACCAGTCTGGGAAACGATGCGTTCTTGTTGTGACAGGAAAAGGTAATAGCGGACGAAAAGGCCAAGATTGGTTGGATAAGAAGCCGGGTGTTTTAAAGCAAAATGTGCCTATTTGGTTGCGCGAGAGTGAATTATCAGGGATCGTTTTGCAAGTTGTGCCAGCTAAAGGTAAGCATGGTGGTGATGGGGCTTTATATGTTTATTTGAGACGAAAGCGCGCTTAGCGTTACTTTATCTCGATCGTATGTGTGAGTGTTTTAACTGGGTGGCCTTTCTTTTTATATTGTATTTTTCCTTCATATTGACCGGGGTTTAGGGCGGGTTTTTTTAATTGTCTGCCTGTATATTGATAGCTTGGTAATTCTCTATTTTTTTCTATTACATGCTCTCTTTGTGCCCATACTTCCCCATCTGGATCAGTGATGGTGAGCGTGATTTCGTCGCCTATGTTTGCGTGGTAAAAGCCGACCCAATAGACAAGGGCTTCGCTGGTTTGAGGGAGATGGTTCGGATGGTTTTGGCCTTGTTTTATGATTTCGAAATCGGGGACATTTGATGCAAAGCCGCCGTCAAAAATTGTATAGGGGTCATAGGTTAACTCATCTTCCCATAGATTTTGCTTAAATCGCCCGCAGCCTTCTTCTTTAAGTTGGCCTGTGAAAGGGTCGATTTGTCCGCCTTCCCATATAACGGTGAAATGTAGGTGCGGGTATCTTGCTAGCCCGGATTGACCAACTTGTGCGATAATATCGCCTTTTTGAACATTATCGTTGATTGCGACTTTGATTGAATTTTCTTTTAAATGACAATAATATGTCAAAAGACCGTTGCCATGATCAAGAATGATTCCGTTGCCGCAATCTTTATTTTCGTTGCTGATATTTTTATAGTCGTCTTCGGATTTTGGCGTATCGTTTAGCCCTTCTCTTAGTCTAAGCACTTTTCCGTCTTTGGCGGCTAATACATTGACGCCTTTTTTCATTTCAATGCGTGAGCGTATTGCGAAATCAGTACCCTCATGGCCTTCTTGTGTTTTTTTTGCGCATGTGAAATCTAGGGCATTTTTTTCATGCGTATCAATATCAACATAGTTAACGACCCAGCAATCTTTGTTGAGCGTGCAATCAAGTGGAAGTGCAAATTGAGGTTTGGTTTGTGCGTGTGTCAATAATGGGAATTGTATGAAGAATAGAATAAAAAGGATAATGTTTTTCATGTGAGCCATAAGAACAAAGATTGCATATAAAGTATACGCCCTAATTATTTGACATAATATTTTATCAATGATACAAACTTAGCTTGTATGAGTGCATTACGACTATCTCCGCATCATAATCAATCGGTTCATAGCTATGACCCGACGCGTATTGCCATGCGCGCTGTTCATCAAAGTTTTGAAGAGGGTGATTATGTTGATCTTACGGCTATGCAATTTGATGAGTTGCGACAGGGGAAAGATCCTGCAGATGTTTTTAAAGATACGAATATCGATCCGCTTAAAATAACTATGCCCTTTAGTCATAAAGGATGGAGTTTTGGTTGTCCGTGTTGTGGTGGTGATGCGTTAAGTGCTTCGCATGTGAAAAAAAGCAAGGATGGAAAAGCGACACATTGGCGCATTGATAAAGGATTTCATGATAATGAAGATTGTTCGCAATATAGTCCAGCTGTTATGCGTTTGCGCCAGAGAGGTATAAAATACAAACATCGTGGTGTTGATAATAAAATTATCGTTAAATTAAAAAGTGATAATGAGGATGTTGATAGTAGTTTTGACAGGGCTGGCAAATTAAAGGGTACCAAAGAAAAAGCATATACGAATTATGTGAATATTGGTGATCTTTGGGATATGTATGAAGGTCTTAATGAGGATGAGCGAAGAGATGTTGAAGTCCGTATTGGCAAAGATAAAAGATCTTTGTCGTCTCTTATTCTTACAGAACCAGAAGCGTTGCTTAATGCAGTTAAGTCAAAAAGACGTCAGGATTATATATTTGCCATCTCACCAGATTGGGATAAAGCACAGCCGTCGGGCTTAGATGATGAATGCGATGTGCCAGGCTATAGGGTGTGTGCGTATGATGCAAAAGATAACGCGTATGTTGATATAGCACTTGAAATGAGAACGGATTCGATGATTGCAAGTTTGTTTCAAGCTGGTCGTCTTGATCAAAGGCGACAAATGCTCGCTCTTGTCAGGCCGGAGTTTAAATTTGGTGAGGGGCAATCCGTGATTGTTTTACGATGTAATATTGATGGTTTGAGTGATTTTGTTCAGACCAATGCCATTAGATATGAAGCAGCAATAGAGCCTGGTGTTGGCGGGACACAGGCCGTTATGGATCTCGCTGTTAGTTCATAAAAAAATTTAAAGTATAAATTTACTGAGATCTGATGATTTTACGAGGTCTTCCACATGTTCACGGACATAATCGGCGGTAATATTAATAGTTTCGCCTTTACGATCTGTTGCCGTAAAACTGATTTCCTCTAATAATTTTTCCATGACTGTATGTAGACGGCGTGCGCCAATATTTTCGACTTGTTCATTAACCTCAAAAGATAATCTTGCGATTTCGTTTATGGCGCTGTCTTCGAATTCTAATGTTACGTCTTCGGTTCCGATCAGGGCTACATATTGTTTGATTAAGCTGGCTTCGGTGTCTTTTAGAATTTGCTTAAAATCATCTTCTGTAAGTGCGCGTAATTCAACGCGGATAGGAAGACGGCCTTGAAGCTCGGCGAGTAAGTCGGATGGCTTTGCGTAATGGAAGGCGCCGCTTGCGATAAAGAGCATGTGGTCGGTTTTGACTGTGCCATGTTTGGTTGTCACGGTTGTGCCTTCGATAAGTGGTAATAGATCACGTTGTACGCCTTCACGAGAAACATCACCGCCACGCGCATCTTGACGTGCCGCGATCTTATCAATTTCATCGATAAAGACGATGCCGTTTTGTTGTACTAATTCAAGAGCATCGGCAATGACTTTATCTTCGTCGAGAAGTTTTTCGCTTTCATCACCTATAAGGATTTCGTAGCTTTCTTCGACGCTCATTTTCTTTTTCTTAGTGCGATCACCAAAGGCTTTGCCGAACATATCACCAACATTGATCATACCCATAGATGCGCCGGGCATGCCCGGAATGTCCATCATATCACCCATTGGGTTTGACGAGTCGAGTACGTCGATTTCGATTTCACGATCATTCAGCTCGCCCGTGCGTAATTTTTTGCGGAAGGAATCGCGGGTTGAATCTCCTGCGCTCTCTCCAACCAGAGCATCTAAGACGCGTTCTTCAGCGTAGATTTCTGCTTTGGCTTTGACCTTAGTACGCATTGTATCTTTGGTCATGTGTATTGCTGCTTCGGTAAGATCGCGAATTATGGATTCCACATCCTTGCCAACATAGCCGACTTCGGTGAATTTTGTGGCTTCAACTTTGATGAAGGGCGCATTGGCAAGCTTTGCCAAGCGACGAGCGATTTCGGTTTTACCAACGCCTGTTGGTCCGATCATGAGAATGTTCTTGGGGTATACTTCTTCTTGAAGTTCTGGATCGAGTTGCATGCGGCGCCAGCGATTGCGCATAGCAATGGCAACGGCTTTTTTTGCATCAGATTGACCAATAATAAAGCGATCAAGTTCGCTAACGGTTTCGCGTGGCGTGAAGGAGGAGATGTCTTTGTTCATGAGGCAAGATTTAGAGCGTTTGTTGAACAAAATCAAGAGGTGTTGCGGATGCTCGCATGATTAAAAGAGCTTTGAATAATATATGCATATTGACATGCTGTTTTTTATAATGCTATAAATTATTCTTAAATCTTAAAAGGAGTAACTCAAAATGAATACTGATAAATCCACCTCTCAAAAACCTTCTAATAAAACTGCTCTAGACCATGCTGTTCATAGGGTTATAAAGATTGATTTTGAACAGAGGACGGGGTCTTCTGTTTTTGATGTCACTACCTATGTTAGTTTGGATGTTAGAGCGCAGCTTGCATTAGCGGCCACACCGATTGATGTAAAAATCCAAGAAAATCCGGCTAAGCTATTTGAAGAGCTTACAGAAAGAAAAGATGCTGGAGGCACTTTAAAATATGGCGCTAAGGTCGTTTCTGTGTTAGATAAAAACGGTGAAATACAGCCGGGATTTCAAAGATTGAATAAAAATAACGGATCTTTTTATTGTGCATATTTTAATACAAATGGTGAATATAACGATCCAAGTCCTGGTGAGGCAGCATCACAAGAGTATGCGAGGGACCAATCTGGTGAATTGATTCAGGTTCGTGCATTGCATTTTAAGGACGGCGTTGAACATGCACCATCAATAGGGAAGCCATCGATGTGGCATTTGTGGCCTAATGGGCATTTAAAGACACAGCATTATAAAATTGATGGTGTTTATGAAAGTCCTTCTGATGATGTTGGTGCAATTATTGGATATAACGATGATGCAACCATAGAGCGTCAAATTATTTTCCATGGGGGCATTAGAAAGCTTGCGGAATTGTATCACCCAAATGGCCAAGTTTCGCAAAGGAAGCATTTTGATAAAGAGGGGCAACCCCATGATCCTGATCGTTTTATTGAGGCGATAGAAGTTTTTGATAAAGAGGGCCTAAAAATAAGCGGGCGATCTTTTACCAATGGACAAGAAAATTTCCCGCCGCCGCCGCCAAAAGTAGGGCGTAGCATTGATGATGAGATGAAAGAGCCTCCGCGTGATTTACCTGATTTTTTACGGAGATACGCAGTTGCTTTTGATTTGGCTTAGAGCGTTTCAATCGTAAGATTGTCGTTGGTGTAAACGCATATATCAGCAGCAATTTCCATGGCTTTCTTTGCGATGTCTTCAGAGTTTAAATCTTGATCATATAAAGCGCGGGCGGCGGCTAGAGCATAGTTGCCGCCTGAGCCTATTCCGATGATGCCGTCTTGTGGTTCAACAACGTCGCCGTTGCCTGTTAGAATGAGTGAAGTATCTTTATCACAAACCGCCATGAGGGCTTCGAGTTTGCGTAGGTATTTATCTGTACGCCAGTCTTTTGCAAGCTCTACGCATGCGCGGGTGAGCTGGCCGGGGTGGGCTTCGAGTTTGGCTTCCAAGCGTTCAAAGAGCGTAAAGGCATCAGCTGTAGAACCAGCGAAGCCAGCGATGATATCGTCATCACGCCCTAAACGGCGGACTTTTCTTGCGTTGTTTTTAAGAACGGTTTGGCCCATTGAAACCTGTCCATCGCCAGCAATAATGACTTTATTGTCTTTGCGAACAGAGAGGATTGTTGTACCGCGCCATAGCTGCGCTTTTGCGTAATTTTGATGATCTGTCATAACCTCATATATGGACTTATGCGGTAGTTACGTCAAGGTTTTACACGCGTTTTAAGGCTGTCTTTAGAATGGTTTTTTAATTATCCGATGACTTTAAAATCCGTGAAGATTTCAAGGAGCATTTTTGCGGCGATTACTAACATGAAGATAGCAAAATATTTTTTTAGCGTGGGTACAGGCAGATTGTGGGCTAATTTTGCACCTAAAGGCGCGCATGCGACGCTGGTGAGGATGATGCAGGCGAAGGCTGCGAAATTGATGTAGCCAAGACTGTAAGGGGGAAGATTTGCGTTATCCAAACCGATTGTTATGAACCCGGCAGCACCAATAGCGGCAATAAAGGGGCCGATGGCGGCTGCGGTTGCTATTGCTTTATGGATTGTGACGTTGCAAATGGTCATGAAGGTTACGTTTTGTACGCCGCCGCCCACGCCCATCATTGTGGCCAGTCCAGCGTTTAAGGATGCAAAGATGGTTAAGTAGGGCTGTTTTGGTAGGGCATCGACCAGATTTGTTTTATTCGTACGTAGGATCATGTATGTGCCAAATGCTAACTGGCTTCCTGCGAAAATGATTTTTAAGCCTTCGGTTGGTAGAAGGTCGGATAGATAAGTCCCTATTAAAACGCCTATTACGACGCCGGGTAGAAACTGTTTTAATATTGACACATCAACAGCGCCCTTTTTGTGATGTGCAAGAGCGCTTGAGGTTCCGGTGAAAACGATTGTAAGAAGAGATGTGCCAACGGCAACATGCATGGCGACATCGCTAAAACCGAAATGTTTGAGGATGTAATAAATGCCAGGAACAAGGACTGCACCGCCGCCAATGCCCAATAGACCCGCAGAAAAACCAGCGAATATGCCCAAAAGTGAGAGGAGTCCAGCGGCGATTAAAAATTCCATAGTGAATCCTTTAAAAGAGTTATGTGTTGCTAGGCATAGCAAAAATGCTTGAAATAGTGTAGATTTTAATTTTATTTCTCTGACACAGAGAAACTTTACATTAAAAGCAGGAATTTTAAGAGTATGGCGCGTATTGGTAAAATTAGCCGCGAGACAAAAGAGACGAGCGTATCGGTTGAAGTTAACCTTGATGGTACTGGAGTGAGCGATATTAACACTGGTATTGGTTTTTTTGATCACATGTTGGAGCAGCTGTCTAAGCACTCATTAATTGATATGACGATTAAAGCGGATGGTGATTTGCACATTGATGGGCATCATACCTCGGAAGATGTTGGTATTACATTGGGCCAAGCGTTGAAAGAAGCGGTTGGTGATAAGATGGGTATTCGTCGATATGGTCATTTTACCCTTGTGATGGATGAAGTTTTAAGCCGTGTTGCTTTGGATCTTTCTAATCGTCCTTATTTGATTTGGCAGGCAGATTTTACGACGCAACGTTTGGGTGAAATGGATACGGAATTGTTTCAAGAATTCTTTAACGCGTTTGCGCAGGCTGCGGGAATTACGCTTCATGTTAAGAATGAATATGGTGATAATAACCATCATATTATTGAAAGCATTTATAAGGCATGTGCTAAAGCGTTGCGGATGGCAGTAGAAGTTGATCCGAGCGCGGATGGTCAATTACCAAGTACCAAAGGCTCTTTGTAGCGTTTTGATTCGCCGTTTAATGTGTTTCTAAAAACCCGTTTTTATTTAGTTTATTTTCTAGTTTTAATATATTGCCTTCTAATTTTGGCAATGTGTTTGTTTTGATATGATCAGTTTTTGATGTGTAGCGTTTTCGCGCTTGATTCGCATCATAGGCCCATGAAGATTTTATATCTTCACGGTTTTTTGTGTTATTGGCGTAATAAGATCTTAAATCATTAAGAACTTCTGTCGGAATTTGGAAGGTCGCATTATGTTCGGGCATTGTGTTCCAGATATAAAGGCTGAACTGATGGTTTTCTAATATATATTTGGCGTTGCCTGGGTTGGCTTCTAACTTCTCGAGCATTGATTCCGCGGTTTCAATATTGTCGGAAATTTCATCGTAGAATGCTTTTTGTAAGTAATAGTTATCGCGCTGTTCGGACAGGCGATCGAAATGGATAGCTAATTTAAACCCTTCTGTTGCGGCGAGGTATACCCCTAAAACGGTTGCTAAAATGACAACGATTTGCGAGATCCAGAATTCTTTATTCTGACCTTCGGGTTTGACCCTGAAGACATTACCAAAATTTACGATGCGTTTAATAATGAACATAACAAACAAAGTATTATTGAATTTTTATGCTTAATCAATATTAAGGCTGAGTTGTTTTGATGTTTCTTTGGGCTTAGTTTTCTTTTTTCGCTTTGATGGTGGACGTTTGCGGCTGCCTAGCTTTTCGAAGATTTGTCTGGATTCTTCGCGAAAGCCGTCTTTTTGTCTTACGACTGCCATTTTGGCGCGTGCTGCTTTTATGGATTCTTTATGATCCACGATGGGTGCGGGATAATCTTTTCCGATGATGCAGTTGGCGTCACTTTGTTCGAATGTGTTCATAAGCCATGGTTCATGGATGAAGGCATCAGGCACGTTTTTAAGCTCAGGCACCCATTTACGGATAAAGGTTCCATCGGGGTCATGTTCTTGGGATTGTTTAATAGGGTTATAGATGCGAATTGTGTTGATTCCGGTCACGCCTGATTGCATTTGAAGTTGGCTGTAATGGATGCCTGGTTCATAGTCGGTGAAAAGTTTGGCGAGATGGTATCCTGTTGTGCGCCAATCAAGCCATAGCTGATAGCTTGCGAAGCTCACCAGCATTGCGCGCATGCGAAATGTTATCCATCCATCATGAGTCAGGCTGCGCATACAGGCATCGATAAGTGGGTAGCCTGTTTGTCCGGCTTTCCAAGCTTTGAAATAGGTTTCGTTATGATCGGGTTCGCGCATATTTTCATAGGCTGCGTGCATGCAGTGCGTTTCGATTTCTGGCTGGTCCTCTATTTTTTGTATGAAGTGACAGCGCCATGATAAGCGTGAATGAAACGCGTTGAGATTTCTTTTCCAAGATTTTGAATCGTCGCTGGTGAGGGTATTTTTTCGTTTTTGCGTGGCTTGTACGACTTCACGTACAGAAAGCGTACCCCATGTTAAGTGTGTTGATAATCGTGAGCAGTGTATTTCAGATGGGCCGGGGGCAGAGAGCGTGTAGATATAGTTATCGCCGCGTTCATTGAGGAATGATTTAAGTGTTTTGATGGCTTCTTTGCGGCCGCCTTTTTGCGTTACGCCGTTAATGAGAGTGCCTGTTTTTGGATCGTCCTTTGGTGGTGGTGTGTCCGAGGTTATATCAGGACATGGCGATATAGATGTCGGTGCGGGGATACAATCTTTTTTCATGCGCGCATTGCGGTATTTTGACCAATTGTCGCGTGATTTTAAACGTCTGACAACGCCATTATTGGGGTGTTCAATGAAATTAATGTTGTTGTCTTGGCAGAATTTTATCACATGTTTATCGCGTTCGAATGTCCATAGATTCCCTGTTTCTTCGTGAGCATAGATAGTTTGTAATGTGTGTGTGTTTTGTAGCTCCTTTAGGACGTCTGCGACTTCACCAATGCGAATGATAAGCGGCTGACCGAGTGAAGTTAATTTTTCATTGAGCTCGCCTAAGCAATCATGAATGAAGGCCCAGTGTTTTGATGATGCGAAGGGTTTTTGCCAATAATCGGGTTCGAAAACATATAACGGGATGGTTGGTATTTTATTGTGGCTGGCGGCGAATAAAGGGGCATGATCATAAACACGTAAGTCACGTTTAAACCAGACAATCTGAATATTTGGTTTTAAGGGGGGATTAAGATTTTTTTTCATTAGCGCAGCGTTTTGAACAATATTTAACTTCGTCCCAATTTTTTTCCCATTTTTTGCGCCATGTGAAAGGGCGATTACAAGTAGGGCAAGTTTTGGAGGGAAGGTTTTGTTTTTTATGAGGCATCCTTTTGCTTCCTTTAACTCCTTATGCCAATTTCTTTAAAGAATCGCTGGCTGTCATCTTTGATGGCTTTGATTTTTTCATCAGACATTTTTTTGAGTGTGTTGTAAGCAAAGCCGATGCGGGGGTTACCTTCGAGTTTATCTTGGTTACGTATCATGAAATCCCAATAGAGATAATTAAACGGGCAGGCATCGGGTCCGTTCTTCTTTGTCACTGAATAGCTGCAGCCTTTGCAGTAGTTGGACATTTTATTGATGTATGCGCCGCTGGCTGCGTATGGTTTTGATCCTAAAACGCCGCCATCGGCGAATAAAATCATGCCCGTGACATTGGGAAGTTCAACCCATTGATATGCATCTGCGTACACGATCATATACCATTCATTGACTTCTTCGGGTGATAGGCCAGCAATAAGTGCAAAATTTCCTAATACCATGAGGCGTTGTATGTGGTGTGCGTACGCGTTTTGTTTTGTCTCTGAGATGCATTGATGCATACAGTTCATTTTTGTTTTGGTATCCCAGAAAAATTGTGGGAGTGGTTGGTTGGCGTTTAAGAAATTTTCTGCCTCATACTCTGGCATCTTCAACCAATAAATGCCGCGTATATATTCGCGCCAGCCTAAGATTTGGCGAATGAATCCTTCGACTGCGTTGAGGGGGGCGCCATTTGTGTGATAGGCAGCTTCGGCGCGTTCACAGCACTCTAGCGGGGTTAGCAGGCCGCAATTTATGTAGAAGCTGATATGGCTGTGATACATCCATGGTTCACCTTGGACCATGGCGTCTTGGTAGTCGCCGAAATTGATCAGGCGTTCATTGATAAATTGGTCAAGAGCGTGAAGCGCTTGGTCGCGGGTGACGGCGAAATAAAAAGGGTCTAGATCTCCGAAATGGTCGGGAAATTTTTCAGCGACTAAATCAATACATTCGCGTGAGATGGTATCAGGTTCGCTGGTGTATGTTGGGGGAACTGTTAGCCCTTCTTTGGGTGGTTTGCGGTTTTGTGAGTCGTAATTCCAATCACCGCCTTCGGGTTTTTCACCGTTCATCAATATTTTGTATTTCTTTCGCATTTCCCGATAAAAATATTCCATACGAAGCTGTTTACGTCCGTCGGCCCAATTAGCGAAGTCTTTGTGAGTTGCGAGAAAGCGGTCATCGGGGCGAATATCGACAGAGATTTCATAGTCTTTTTCCCATGTTTTTATGTCTTCTAGGACACGATATTCTGAGGCTTCTGTAATTATGATTTGGCTAGGGTTGTGTATTTTAACAGCGCGTTTGATTTCACCGTGAAACGATCCGGCATTATCGGGGTCGTCTAATTTGGTGTAATGAACGTTATAGCCTTTTTCTTTTAATTCTTCCGCGAAGTGGCGCATAGCAGAGAAAATGAAGGCGATTTTCTTTTTATGATGTTTGACGTATTTTGCTTCATCCCAGACTTCGCACATCCATATAATGTCTGTTTGTGAATCAAAATTTTTGAGGCTGGAGATTGAATGGCTTAGCTGGTCGCCTAGGATCATTATAAGTTTCATAATCTAAGAAATAGCCTCTTACTGGATTTTTTCAACTTTTAAGCTTATCTGTATAAATAGACATGGGAGATAATGATGAAAAGTTTGATTTTAGCTTTGGGCGTTTTGGTGATGACGGGGTGCAACGTGAGTGGTGAAGAGAATGTTGAGATTGCGCCGTATAGTGTTTTACGAGAGGCTAGTGAGAATAATATCGAGGTTCGCAATTATGATTCGATGATATTGGTGTCTGCGCCGATGGGTAGCGGCGAAAATGGGGCATTTAGGAAATTATTTCGTTATATTTCCGGCGATAATGTCGACGCGAAAGATATTGAGATGACTGCGCCTGTGTTTTTAGATGCGCAACAGATTGATAAAAGCGGTGTTGAGATTCCTATGACTGCTCCCGTTTTTATGGATAATTCTGATCAAACTGCACCAATGATGTCATTTGTGATGCCTGCGGATTTTACACGCGATAATACGCCTGTGCCGATTGATGGGGATTTAGTGGTGCAAGAGGTTAGCGATTATAAAGTTGCGGTTGTTCGATTTAGTGGGCGTTTGAGCGATTCGAATATTGAAAAGCATCGTAATCTTTTGGAACAATGGATTGTCGATAATAATTATGTCGTTGTTGGGCCCGTGAAGACAGCGGGATATAATGCGCCGTTTACTTTACCATCTGCTAGACGTAATGAAGTGCTTATTCCGGTTGAGAAGAAATAATTTAGATAGTCATCTTTACATATCGTATAATTTTTCGTAATACCTTTTATTATGTTAGATAAAGTTACTCACTCAGTTGTTGCCTACACCCATGGAAGGTTTACGGAGACAAAATCATCTCGTCCAAGTATTGCTTCTGGCGGTGTTTTATATGCCTCAAATAGGCAGCTATTGTCTGGGTTCATCATGAATCTTCAGCAGTTTTCATTGCAAGGGTCTGATGATGTTGAAATGTTAACGGCTGTTTTGGCGGTTGCTTTAAGTCCAGATGATTATGAATTAGATGTCTTAAGAACAGGTACTGAACCTGTTAAAGATAGGTTAGCATTATTTCAAATTAGCGATTGTGATGTTAAAGGCTTAGCCCCTCATTTTCGCAATATGGCAAAAGAAAAATTAAAGTCTAGGCCTTTGGATGTGAAGTTAACTAGCCGTCAGAGAGGGTCTTTTAAACATGCTAGAGATTTTTCAAAACAGGGGCTACATATAAGGCCTGGTTTTCAGCGCGTATCTTTTTCGGATGATGGAGATGTTGTTGAAGGGCCGCATTGCACATGGGCAAGCTTGGGTTAATCAACCACATATCGAATCTCTAAAATTTCAATTTCTTCGATCCCGTTTTCGGTTTTTATTTTGACGGTGTTACCTTCGCTGGCTTTTTGGAGGGCTTTTCCGATGGGGGAGAGCCAGTTAATTTTATTGTGCTGCATATCGGCTTCATCAACGCCGACAAGATGGACGGTGGTTTCAGTTTCCTGTCCATCTTTATTGCCTTTTATGTAGGTAACAGTGGCGCCGAAATATATTCGGTCTAAGTTTTGTTGGTCTTTTGGGTCAACGATTTTACAGTTTTCAAGTTTGTTTTTGAGGTAACGCAGGCGTGCATCGATTTCGCGTAGACGTTTTTTATTATAGATATAATCACCATTTTCGCTGCGGTCTCCGTTTCCAGCGGCCCAGCTGACGATTTCGGTGATTTTTGGGCGTTCATGATGGATCAGGTGGTCTTGTTCATCGGCCAATGTTCTATAACCATTCGGGGTCATGTAGTGAATGGATTCTTTTTCAGGTTGTTTTGCATCGAGGGTGCGTTTGCGGGTCATGTCTTTGGTTTAATAGTTTTGGTTTATTTGCGTTTTCTCAAAACATTGCCGTGTGCAGGGAAGTTCTCGTAATCTGTCATTGTAGTGACGGATTGTTTTAAGGATTCGAAACCTTCACGGGTGCATTGTGAGATTGAGGTGCGTTTTAAGAAGTCCCAAACAGATGTGCATGAATATGTGTGTGCCCAGCCACCAGTGGGTAGAACGTGGTTAACGCCGATGCCGTAATTGCCGAGGGAAGATGGGGTGTATTCACCGATGAGGATTTCCCCTGCGTGGTAGAGTTTTTTGGCGATATCTTCTGCGTTTTTAGTTTTGAGGTGTAGGTGTTCCGGCGCATATGCGTTGGAGACCTCGATTGATTGTTCCAAGCTATCGGTTAGGATAATGCCGCCATAATCGTTCATAACTGCTTTGCAGATATTGCGGTGGGGATTGGGTAATTCATTGATTATGTCGTTTAAGTTTGTGCGGACATAATTGGCTAAATCTTGATCATGTGTGATTAGTAAAGCTGCGCTGTCTTTGCCATGTTCAGCTTCGTTGAGGATGTCCCAGCAAGTATTATATGGGTTTGCTGTTTCATCCGCGAGTACGATTGATTCGCTGGGCCCTGCGGGCATGCCTGGGTCCATTTGAACCGAGCATAGGCGTTTTGCGGCGGCAACATAAGGGGAGCCCGGACCGAGCACTTTTTTGACTTGAGGCACGCTTTTGGTTCCATAAGCAAGGGCCGCTATTGCTTGTGCGCCTCCGCACTTATGGATGTTTTCTGGTTTTAGACCACAGAGTTTTGCGGTGTAGAGTGTTGCATCATCGGTTTTGCCTTCGGGTGTTGGCGGGCTTACGACGGCGATATTTTTGACGCCTGCGATCATTGCGGGGATGGCAAGCATATAGAGCGCAGATGGGAAAGCGCCTTTGCCTCTTGGTACATAAAGGCCTACGGACTCGATCGGGTTTACTTGTTCGCCGGCAAAAACGCCGGGTTCGATTTCAACCATCCAAGGATCTTCGACACGGTTCATTTGTTCTTGGTGGAATTTTTTAACATTAGCGGCGCAATGCTTGATGGCAGCTTTTAAATCGCTATCTAGTGAGGCTTCGGCGGCTTCAAAGTCTTCGGGTGTGGCTTTGATGTTTGTGATGTCGGCGTCGTCAAATTGTTTGGCGTAATCAATTAGTGCGGTATCGCCGCGTGTTTTGACGTCCTTTATGATTGGTTCGACAATTTTGACGACATCATCAATGTTGGCTTGTGATCGGCGCATGATCCGCGCTTTTGTTGAATCGTCGGTTTCGTTCCAGATGTAGAAATTAATGCTCATGACTCTTACCTAGTCTGGGTATTGGAAAAAGTCGAGAGTTTTTATAGGTAGGTCTCAGGCAGAGGTCTTGTGAAATAGCTAACGGCGACTTGTCCTTGTACGCGAATCATTTGTGATGAGCTATGTACGCAGACCTTTTGTCTTTCTGCTGGATCGCTTAGATTTTTGCCTTGTTGCCCATGCATGATAAGGACGTCACCTGTTGTTGTGTTTGCAAATTCATCATTAAAATCAGTTGTAGCGGCTATCAAGAGCTGTGTTTGTGATTGATCGGTTTCTATTGATTTTTTTGAAGTTTTTTGTCTGTCTAGCATGTTCCAGATAGTTTCATTAAATGCCATTCCTTTTTCACTATGAACTCTTAGCAAGGCGCCTTTGAACGTTTCATGAAGTGTCAAAAAGTAGTTATCAACGTGCATTACAGGTGCACGACCTTCTGCACCTATTGGAGCAAATAACAACCTTCCTACTGTTTCAAATTGGTCATGCCCTAAAAGCTCGGTTTGAATTTCTAGGAATTTTTCTCGGACTTCGGCTAAATGTTTGGTGAATAGTGACAGAGTATTTTCATCAATGCTTATACCATTATTTTGGGCTTCGCGTCTGATATCATCCGCGGTAAATGGGACAAGATATCCTTTCTCACCGGTCATTTTTCTTTCAGGGTCATCTTTAGGCTTATTATATCGTGCGGCGAGTTCAGGGTCGTCGGTGATGGTTATACCGCTTTGTATTTGTTCGACTTGCTGCGTCCAATCAGGGGCACGGATGGCAGTTGCTTTTGTAACGTCAGCGCGAAGGGCCGCTATTGCCTCTTCTTTTGAGCTAACGAGTGGATATGATTGGTTGTTAAATAAGTTTTGCATGGGGTGTATCAATAAACATAATTTATTATTATGTCAATAAAACTCGTCTCGACTTTTACTTTGAAAGATCTATAAAGACGATATGAGCAAAGAGACGATTGTCATTATAGATTATGGAAGTGGAAATTTGCGTTCGGCGGCGAAAGCGTTTGAGCATGTGATTGCACGCGAGAGTATGGATGCGCGGGTTTTGATTTCGGATCAAGCAGATGATGTTTTGAAAGCGGACCGTATTGTCTTGCCCGGGCAGGGGGCGTTCCCTGATTGTATGGAGAATTTGCAATCAAAAACAGGCATGATTAATGCCTTGGAAGAGCGGGTTTTAAAAGGTGGTAAGCCGTTTCTTGGGATTTGTGTGGGTATGCAATTATTGGCGACGAGGGGTCTTGAACATAAGGTGACTGCGGGCCTTGATTGGGTGCCTGGACAAGTCGTACCATTTGATGCGAAACCTGATTGGGATTCACGTTTGAAGATTCCGCAGATGGGGTGGAATACATTGGTGATGCCGAATTCAGGCGCGCAGGATAATTATCATCCTGTTTTAAAGAGAGCGTGTGAAACTCTAAACAAAAGTGTGCAGGGCAGCACAGAAAGTTTGTCTGAATCTGAAATTCATTATTACTTTGTTCATTCTTATATGTTCGAATGTGAGTATAACCATCATGTTTTAGGTTTGAGCGATTATGGCGGACTTTATGCATCAATCGTAGGTCGTGATAACATTGTCGGGGTGCAGTTTCATCCGGAAAAAAGTCAGGATACAGGCCTTTTGTTGATAAGTGATTTTCTGGCTTGGACGCCTTGAAGAAACATCATATTTGGAGATTTCTAAAATGAATGATCAGATTAATGTGAAAGAATTACCGCCAACGCCAAGCGTGGAATTGCTTGAGCAATTATCACCGAGTGATTTGAATGATCTTTGTGATGCAACGGATGCTGCCATTGAAGGTGGCGGCGGTTTTGGTTGGATTGCTTTACCTAATCGTGAGCGTTTGGAAGCGTATTGGCGTGGTGTGTTGGCAATGCCAGCGCGTACTTTGTTTGTTGCACGCCTTGACGGTGTGATTTGTGGGACATGTCAGTTATGGAAGCCGCCAGCACAAAATGAAGCGCAAGCACATGCAGTGCAATTAACGACGAATTTTGTGGCGCCTTGGGCGCGTGGTCATGGATTGGCGAAGATGCTTTTGGAGCAAGCGGAAGAAGCGGCGCTGGAAGAAGAATTTGCAGTGATTAATTTGGATGTGCGTGAGACACATGAAGATGCTATTAAGTTGTATGAGACTATGGGCTATATTCAGTTTGGGGCGCATCCATATTCTGTTCGCTTGCCTGAGCAGGTTGTGAAGAGTTTGTATTTTTACAAAGTCATTGATTCAACTGCGGTACAGCAGGATTAGGCATATTTGGTTTACCTAAACTCATCCATATTTCATCAATGGCTTTATCAATTCTTTGCACGGTCATTGATTGATTAATATGGTTTTCCCATAGTTCTCTGCTGGATTTATCAAGCAAATCTTTATGTGAGATTAAAATAAGAGTTTGTTTTAAAGCATGGCTTTCCGAACGCGTATATGCTTGCCCGTTTTGTAAGTCTTTTAGTAAGCGGTCTAAATCAGACAATGATAAATTACTTACGTGCTCTGGAGTTATTTTTCCCATGAAATGTTAGTAAAGATTATGCATCAATATGTCAAATATTGGCGGGTTGCTTTACTTTACTGGGTTGCTTTACCGGGGGGCATTGCTTACAAAACAAGTATGATTATTTATCCAGCTATTGATTTGAAAGATGGTGCGTGTGTACGCCTTGTGAAAGGTGATATGGAGCGTGATACGGTTTATAACGAAGACCCAGGAGCGCAAGCGCATGAGTGGGCGGCAGCTGGATTTTCCTGGATCCATGTTGTTGATTTGAATGGTGCGATTGATGGGAAGCCGGTTAATAATTTGGCTGTTGCAGCTATTTTAAAGGCTGCGGATATTCCTGTGCAGCTTGGTGGTGGTATTCGCAATCTTGAGCAGATTGAACATTGGTTGTCTGAGGGTATTAATCGTGTGATTTTGGGAACCGTTGCTGCGAAGGAGCCTTCGATTGTGAAAGAGGCGTGTCGTTTATTTCCGGACCAAATTGCGGTTGGTATTGATGCGCTAAAAGGTGAAGTGATGGTTGATGGTTGGGTTGATGGATCGAACATTCAGGCAACCGAACTTGTTAAACACTATGAAGATGCAGGCGTGGCGGCAGTGATTTATACAGACATTGATCGTGATGGGACAGGTGAAGGTGTGAATATTGAGGGTACACTTTCCCTTGCAGAGGCAACGCGTATTCCGATTATTGCATCGGGCGGTGTTGGATCAATGAAAGATATACAAGCGGTTCATGCAGGTGTTGAAAGCCATGGGCTTAATGGTGTGATTGTTGGTAAAGCGTTTTATGATAAACGTATTGATCCGGTCGAGGCGTTAGCGCTTGCTGGTGGTTTGCCTTTGGGTGAAGCATGTTAAAAACCCGTATTATTCCTTGTCTTGATGTTGATAATGGACGTGTTGTTAAGGGCGTTAATTTTGTTGATATTGTTGATGCGGGTGATCCGGTGGAGCAAGCAAAGGTTTATAATGACCAAGGTGCGGATGAGCTTTGTTTTTTGGACATTACAGCGACGCATGAAGGGCGCGATACGATCATTGATGTTGTGCGACGTGTTGCTGATGAAGTGTTTATGCCGATGACAGTTGGCGGCGGCATTTCTACGGTGGAGCATATTCGTAATTTATTAAATGCGGGTGCCGATAAGGTTTCGATTAATTCAGCGGCTGTTAAAAATCCTGAATTTGTAAAGGAAGCAGCGGCAAAATGCGGCTCGCAATGTATTGTGGTTGCGATTGATGCGAAAGCCAAAGAAGACGGATCAGAAGGGTGGGAGATTTTTACCCATGGCGGGCGTAAGGGCACAGGTATTGACGCGGTTGAATGGGCCAAGAAAATGGAAAGCTATGGTGCTGGCGAGATATTGCTAACGTCGATGGATAGGGATGGCACCAAACAGGGGTTTAATTTGCCATTAACGCGCAGTGTGTCTGATGCGGTTAATATTCCTGTTATTGCATCGGGTGGTGTTGGAAATTTGGATCATTTGGTTGAAGGTGTTAAAGATGGTCATGCTTCGGCAGTTTTAGCGGCGTCGATTTTCCATTTTGGTGACTATACTGTTAGAGAAGCGAAAGAATCTATGCGAGATGCAGAGATTGCTGTGAGGCTTTAGAGATGAATACGCATATTTTAGAAAAGCTATATGCTGCTTTGCAGGACCGGAAATTGTCTGATGCTGAAGAGTCTTATGTAGCGAGTTTATATACTAAAGGTTCAGCAAAAATTTCTGAAAAAATTCGTGAAGAAGCGGAAGAAACGATTGTTGAAGGGCTTCGGCTAGAGAAATCAGCCGATGATGCATCAATACGTAAAGCGTTGACGAATGAGTCTGCGGACCTTGTGTTTCATTTGATGGTTTTATTATCGCATCATGATATTAATCCAAATGAGGTTTTTGCAGTGTTGGAAGAACGGTTTGGTGTTAGCGGGCATGATGAGAAAGCGTTGCGCAATCGGTGACCTACGATAATCAAAATATATTTGCGAAGATTTTGCGGGGGGAGATTCCTTCGACAGCGATTTATGAGGATCAATATGTTTATGCGCTTTCTGATATTGCTCCGCAGGCGCCAGTTCATATTCTAGTGATTCCAAAGGGTGCTTATATATCGATTGATGATTTTGGCGCGACGGCTACACCGGATGAGATTACTGCGTTTTATCGTGCGATTGCGAAGATTGCAGCTGATGCAGGGTTATCTAAGGATGGTTACCGCGTGATTGCCAATACTGGTGCGCATGGTGGTCAAGAAGTTCCACATTTTCATGCGCATATCTTAGGCGGTGAAAAATTGACACCGATGCTTGCTGGTTAATTCATTGTTTTTGGAAATTCGATAACGTTATCGGTATAAAATGGTTGCGCTGTTTGTTCTGCAGCAACGAGTGTACTTACATCCATATTTTCATCTTCGTATATTTTCCATGGCTCTTGTGCGCCATAATTCATGCTTTCTAAGAATGTTTGTGCAATGAGGCTTTGTGCTTGTGATTGCGTGATCAAAATGCTGCAAAGATCGGCGGCTTCTTGATTTGTATGATCGAAGATGCGTTTTGCAAATTCCAAAAGTTCAGAGAGGCATTCTAAGTCTTCGGGTATGTGAACAAGTGTTTCGAAGACGGTATTGTCGTCTAATGTTTTGGCTTGTGCGTTTCTAAGCCACATCATTCCGTATTCTGCGATAACGCGTTCACATTCGAAACTTAACATGTCAAAGATGCTTGCTTTACCTTGGAAATTTGATGCGATTGCGCGTGCGCTTAATGCGATTGAGAGAAGTGCGCTATCTGGTTGATCGTCACTTAAAACTTCATGTAGGCCCATTTTAATATCGTCCGTTAATGCGCCTTCGCCGTTTATGATGTCGCCAATGATTAATGGTACCTGTAGACGGTTCGCAATTCTTGCAATGTCTTGGTCTTTCATTATGGTCATATCACTCAACATTTTTTTATTCCTTTTGCTTTTCAAAATCTCTTTTGTTTTCTTGTCTTACCCCCTTTAGTAAACAGGAAAGGTAAACACTTTCTTAACAAAGGCATGTTTTTTTATATTGATCTTAAAAACTATTGTTTTTCAGTGTATTAGATATTTTGAAAAAATGTGGATAAGGGTGTCTTTTTGATAACAGTCGTTAATTTTGAATATTCAGTGGGATTATTTTTTATTGCTTGTTTCTGTTTTGTTCTCATGCGATAGTTGTTGTGAATTTGGAGATAAGAGCCATGGTTGCACGTGTTAATACGGTTGCATTTCAGGGGGTGGAAGTCCGTCCCGTGGATGTGCAGGTGCAAATTGCGAATGGATTGCCTGCTTTTACGATTGTGGGTTTGCCTGATAAGGCAGTTGCAGAGAGTAAAGAGCGTGTGCGGTCTGCGCTTCATGCGTTGGGCTTATCTTTGCCGCCAAAACGTTTAACCGTTAATTTGGCGCCTGCCGATGTTTCTAAAGAGGGTTCTCATTTCGATTTACCTATTGCGTTGGGGCTTTTGGCGGCTATGGATGTTATTCCGCGTGCCGAGCTTGAAGAGTGTCTTGTGCTTGGCGAATTATCTTTAGATGCATCTATACGTGCCGTGGCTGGCATATTGCCTGCGGCTATTCATGCAAATGCGAATGATAATAAATTGATTTGTCCTAAGGCATGTGGCGGTGAAGCGGCTTGGGCAGGAGATCTGGATATTTTGGCGCCTGCGGATCTGTTGCAGCTGATTAATCATATTAAGGGTACGCAGGTTATGGGGCGGCCAGAAGCAAAGCTTAGCGCCCATGCGGATGGCCGTGTTGCGCCTGATATTGCGGATGTAAAGGGGCAAGAAACTGCTAAACGAGCATTAGAGATTGCGGCGGCTGGTGGGCATAATATGTTGATGGTTGGATCGCCTGGATCGGGTAAATCGATGTTGGCGTCAACATTACCAGGGATATTGCCGCCCTTATCACCGCGAGAAGCTTTAGAAGTTTCTATGATTCATTCTTTGGCTGGGAGCCTGCCGGAAGGTGGATTGTTACAATCACGGCCATTTCGTGATCCGCACCATTCGGCGTCTTTGCCGGCTCTTATTGGTGGTGGGCATAAAGTTAAGCCCGGTGAGGTGAGTATGGCGCATCATGGTGTTTTATTTTTGGATGAATTGCCTGAATTTTCACGTTCTAGTTTGGAGGCATTACGTCAACCAATCGAAACAGGGGATGTTTTGATTGCAAGGGCGAATAACCATGTTAAATATCCAGCGCAATTTCAATTCATTGCAGCTATGAATCCATGTCGATGCGGATATGGGAATGATCCGGATATTGGTTGTAAAAATCCAGAAAAATGTGCGCGTGATTATCAAGCGAAGATTTCAGGCCCGATGATGGATCGCATTGATTTGCATGTTGATGTGCCGCGGGTTGAGATTTCTGATTTGAACGCTCCGCGTGGTGAGAGTTCAGATGTGGTAGCCAAGCGTATTTTGCGAGCGCGTCAGATTCAAAATAAACGTTATGGTGATTTTGGTATTAATGCGCATGCGAATGGGCCAATTTTGACGGAAATTGCACCGTTGAATTCTGAGGCTAAAGCTTTGCTTGATCAAGCGGCAGAGGCAGCAAAGCTATCTGCGCGGAGTTATTATCGCGTTTTAAGGGTTGCGCGTACGATTGCCGATTTATCAGGTCATGTTGATGATTTGACTAAATTCCACGTTGCAGAGGCGTTAAGTTATAAGCGCGTTGCTCATTTTCAGTGATTTTTGCGCTGTTTTCAAAAGTGATGCCATATCAATCGTTTAGCTAATTATTTTACATAAAAATTTAACTAAATACACTATATTCATCCAAAAAGCATGCTTAAATGCCTGAAAAATAGTCATTTTAACCTTCAGTTTTAAGATAATCTTAATAAATTCCACCTACACTAAATACAGATAAAAAGAATAAAAATTTGAGTAAGGGTGTGTTGTTGTGGTCCAAGATTTTGGATACAAAGCTAATTTAGAAGCGGCTTCTAATGCTTTTGGAAGCGCGTTTTCCACTGCGACAAGCAGTGTGACCTCCCATGTTCCCTCCGAAAATGCAACATTACTTCAAAGAGTAGGTATTAGCGTAACGCCGCCAAACGTTGATACATCTGCCATGATGCGTGACGCGAGTAATCCTTCTACTGCTGGTGATTTGGGACAAGTTCAACAGGCGGCATCGTCAAGTAGAAATGAAGTGATGCAGGTCCGCGGTGGTGTGGAAGCGGCGCATCAAGAAGCGGTAGGTTTTGCTGTAGAATTAGCAAGAGATACCGCTCCTTCGGTGGGTTTGGAAGCAGGTTCAGTTGATGCAACATTCGGAAGAGCCTGTATTACCGCAGATATTGGTGGTTTAGCATTAGATGCAACTGGTATGGGATCAATGGCTACGCATTTAACATCAGGTGCAGGCGCGCTAGGTGAGCTTAATCGTAATGATTTGGGCCAAGAGGAAGTAAAGCGATTAGCCGATGAAGTAGCAGCTCGTATTAATGGTAATCCTACGGCTGCTCAATCAGGCGATATTATGCAAGTTTTTGTAGAGCCAGTACCAGCCGATTTTTCAAATGCTAGTTTTAATCTGGCTGGTTGCACTGGGGATGATATCCTTGAGCTTTTAGATACAAATTTTGAAGATTTGCAAGAAGTTGTAGATTTAGACGCTATTATTGCTGATCTTGATGCGGTTGATGATAATCATTTGGCTGTTGCTGCTGCTCAAGATTTGGAGCTTGATGCAGAAACGTTCGACCCTGAATGTGCTGCTGATTGTGCGCAAGAAACGATGGGCGCATTAATTGCGCAGGCGTCTGTTTTAGAAACTGTTGGTTTTGACAATCCTGCTGATGCAGATTTAACGGCTCTTGCACTTTCACGTGAAGCAGAGCTTGCGAGAGCGGGAATGGCTGCTCAATTTGGAAGAGAAGCCACTTTCGTACCAACATCATCTGCGGCTTAATTCATTTTCTTTTCATTTGTTCTTAGACCCGTTATACCCGTTTTATGAGAAAATTTCATAATATATGTGTTTATTGCGCATCGTCTAGTCGTGTGGACGAAGGCTATATAACGATGGCTGACGCTGTTGGACAGTTAATCGCCTCATCTGGAGCGGCGCTAGTTTATGGTGGTGCTAATGTGGGCTTGATGGGGGCATGTGCAGATGCAGTCTTAGAAAAAAATGGCAAAGTTGTTGGCGTTATGCCGCGTTGTTTGATGGAGCGCGAGGTTGCTCATGAGGGTCTTACGACATTGCACATAACAGAAACGATGCAAGAGCGGCAGAAGATGATGGCTGATTTATCGGATGCGTTTGTTGTTTTGCCGGGTGGTATTGGCACGTTGGCTGAATTTTTTGAAATTATTACATGGCGTTATCTTGAACTTCATTCAAAACCGATATTCATCCTTAATCATAATGAATATTGGAATCATTTGATCGCTATGCTTGAGAAGTCACAACAGGATGGATTTTTGTATCGTGATTTATCAGACTTGGTTACTGTTTGTGATGGCTTTGAGGATTTTAGGCAATATCTCTCATAATTTTAGTGTAAAATTTAAGACTAGAATTAATTATACTTTTTCTTATAGTTGTAGATTGTTACAATGATTTTAAATTTAGGGTAACTTTGATACGTGCATTATAATCAAAATATAGAGAAATCAAGCGAGATTGCCTCGGATGCCCTTGCGCGTATTGAAAAAGAGGGCTTGGCGCCGACGCCGCATCTTTTTGAGTTATGGTATGTTTATTATGGATCTTTGAATCCTGAAGTTGTGCGTGCGATTGATATTTTAGAAAGCAGCCAGCAAAAAATCACACAAGAGAGATGTCAGGAATTGCATCAGAGGTTTTTGAGTGAAACTACGCAAAATGAGCGTGTTAAAAAAGCCGGAAGTAAGATTACAGAGACAATAAAGACTGTTGGTGGCGCTGTTGTTTCTGTTAAGAATGCGACATCTAATTACAGTAATGCGTTATCAAATGTCAGTGAAAAATTGTCCGATGAAAATTTAGATATAGAAGATGCGCGAAGCGTTATTTCTGATGTTATGCATAATACTCAGAATATGGTCGAAAAGAATGAGTTGCTTGAAAAAGAGCTTAACAAATCAACCGAAGTGATGATGGAATTGCAGCGTGACCTTGAGATGGTTAAGAAAGAAGCGTTGACCGATGGCTTAACAAATCTTTCAAATCGTAAAGCATTTGATGCGGAGATCATGCGTATCCGTGAGGAATCCGAAGAGTCTGGTAAGTCATTTTCATTGATCATGATGGATATTGATCACTTTAAAAGTTTTAATGACAATTATGGGCATCAGGTGGGCGATCAAGTTTTGAGGTTGGTTGCAAAAACCTTGTTTGATGGTGTTAAAGGTCGTGATGTTGTTGCGCGATATGGCGGGGAAGAGTTTTCTGTTATTTTGCCAGAGACGGATTTGCAAGGTGCGATTAAGGTTGGTGATTATCTTCGTAAAGCGGTTGCTTCTAAAGAAATTGTTAACCGCGCAAGTGGAACAAAATTGGGTCGTATTACCTTATCGGGAGGAGCGGCCGAGTTTGCAACACCGGAGAGTGTTGATGATTTGATTGAACGTGCAGACTCTGCGCTTTATACGGCTAAGCATAATGGTCGTAATCAGATTTCTGCAGCAAGAAAAGCAGCGACAAAAAAAGCTTAGAACATTTTGCGTTCCTTTATAAAACTGCTTGCTTATGTGGTGTAAAGTCTTAGCTTTATGAATATGCAGAGTAATATGATTTCTGAAGATAACCAGCCTTCCTATCTTAATGGTCTTAATGAACCGCAACGTGAAGCGATTGAAACGCTTGATGGTCCTGTTCTTGTTTTGGCGGGGGCGGGAACTGGTAAAACGCGGGTTTTAACAACGCGATTAACGCATTTATTAAATACGGGACGGGCTTATCCGTCACAAATATTGGCGGTGACCTTTACCAATAAAGCGGCGCAGGAAATGAAAGAACGTGTTTCTGGTCTTATGGGTGGTATGCCTGTTGAAGGTTGGTGGCTTGGGACTTTCCATTCATTGGCGGCGCGTATGTTACGACGGCATGCGGACCTTGTCGGGCTTGGTTCAAATTTTACCATCCTTGATCCGGATGATCAGGTGCGGCTTTTGAAGCAGATCATGGAAGTGAATAATATCGACACCAAGAAATGGGCACCCAAAGCCATGATTGGTTATATAGATCGTTGGAAAGATCGCGGGCTTAACCCGGATCAGGTTTCACTAGATGATGTTGGCGATGTCGCGGGCGGTAAATTGCAAACGCTTTATCAGATTTATCAAGCGCGGATGAAGGCAATTAATGCGTGTGATTTTGGTGATTTGCTTCTTCATATGATTACGATTTTGAGAGATCCGGCCAATAAAGATGTATTGGATGATTATCATAGGCGCTTTCAATATATTATGGTTGATGAATATCAAGATACCAATGTTTCACAATATTTGTGGCTGAGACTTTTGGCGCAGGGATCTTCGAATATTTGTTGCGTTGGGGATGATGACCAATCGATTTATGGATGGCGCGGAGCCGAGGTCGGCAATATTTTAAAATTTGAGAAAGATTTTGAAGGGGCGAGCATTATTCGCCTTGAGCAGAATTATCGTTCGACAAATAACATCCTTAAAGCCGCGCATGCAGTGATAGAAAATAATGATGGGCGCTTGGGTAAAGAGTTATGGTCCGATGCGGGTGATGGTGAAAAGATTCAAGTGCGTGGGCTTTGGGATGGTGAAGCAGAAGCGCGTTGGATTGGTGAAGAGATTGAGCAGCTTCAGCGTAAAGGGCAATCATTGAATAGCGTTGCGGTTTTGGTGCGTGCAGGTTTTCAAACGCGAGAATTTGAAGAACGTTTTATTAAGCTGGGTTTGCCGTATAAAGTTTTGGGTGGTCCGCGATTTTATGAGCGGATGGAAATTCGTGATGCTTTGGCGTATCTGCGTGTTGTTGTTCAGCCGGCAGATGATTTGGCGTTAGAGCGGATCATGAATAAGCCGAAGCGCGGTCTTGGTGATGCAACCTTGCAGACATTATATGCGTATGGGCGTAATCATGGCATTAATCTTTATAATTCAATTATGGATCTAACGCAGACAGATGAGTTGCGGCCCAAAGTCAAAACGACTTTGATGAAATTATTGGATGATTTTGATCGTTGGCGGACTTTGGTTGATAATATGGACCATGCTCAGCTTGCCGGGATGATTTTGGAACAATCTGGTTATATGCAGATGTGGAAGGATGATAAAACGCCTGAAGCACCTGGCCGGTTGGAGAATTTAAAAGAATTAGTGTCAGGGATCCAAGATTATGAGAGCTTGCCTGAGTTTTTAGAGCATGTCGCACTGGTATTGGAGAATCAGGACCAATCGGGCGGTGAGTATGCCACTATTATGACTTTGCATGGTGCCAAAGGGTTAGAATTTGACGCTGTTTTCTTGCCAGGATGGGAGGAAGGATTATTTCCTTCTCAGCGATCCATGGATGAGACAGGTATAAAGGGTTTAGAAGAAGAACGGCGTTTGGCCTATGTTGGTATTACGCGTGCAAAGAAACGCGCGTATATTTCATTTGTGGCCAATCGGCGGATGTATGGATCATGGGTGAATGCGATACCATCGCGATTTGTTGATGAATTGCCAAAAGATTTTGTTGAGGTGTCGTCTGATATTGGGCTAGCAGGTTCGGGGCGTTCAAGCCATTGGGATAGTTCAGGATTTGCGCCTAAGGTACAAGCGCGCGTTGCGCGTGAGCGTAAAGTGCGAAGCGAGAGTGGAACGATATTCGCCCGCGGCGATCGGATTTTTCATGATAAGTTTGGTTATGGCAAGATTGTTCATATTGATGGGCATAAGCTTGATATTGCCTTTGAGAAGTCGGGGCAAAAACGTGTAATGGATAGTTTTGTGGAACAGGTGAGTTAGGG
>JBGCEF010000025.1:0-29903 GCA_045106175.1 Bdellovibrionales bacterium | reverse complement strand
AGGCTTTCTACAACAGTTAATTTATATAATCCTTTTAATATGACAATTATGTAAGGCGTTACATAACAAAGTGTTGAATAGGTTATTTATGTAGATCTTTATGAACTTAATCTTGATATTGAAAATGTGTCTGAAACGCCTAAGGCAAAAGTTGAGCCGCAACGTGTGCAGGAGCCGTTGATGACGAGACAGATGCAACTTGCGAAGCAGGGTTTGACTGTTATCCCTGTTCGTAATGCAGGCGAGTTGCAGGCATTTAATTCAACACGATCCACTCAGCCGATTTTAATGCAAAATGCACGTTCTGGTAATTCTTTGGAAGATGTTTTACGCCGTTGGTCGCAGCAAGCGCGCATTGGGTTTTTGTGGAAGACAACACAGAGATATGCTGTCAAGGATGATGTTTCTATGGCAAATGGTAAGTATGCGGAATCTGTGCAAGCTTTGTTGGATCAGTATAACGATGACAAGGTGCGTCCTGTCGGGCGTTTGCATGTTGATCCGGTTACCGGCAATCGAACGCTGACGATCGTTACCCAATAATTCTATTCATATGATGATGCGGCTTTAACGACTGGTTTTCTTGAGTTAGAGGTTTAAGTGTGTAAGCATTTTAAATGATGATTCTTAATCATCTAGCTGCTTATATAACGCGTTCCGTTTCTGGAGTATCATATCATGACAATTCAACGCTTTTTTCTAACATCTGCTGCGGTGGCAGGGCTTTTTGCCAGTGCGTCTCATATTCCTTATGCGAATGCGCAAAAGGGCCAATTTTTGGGGGCTCTCACAGATTGGGCTGTTACTAAGGTTGACGGTAACTCAGCCGCAGGAGTTTCCGGATATTGCGCTGTTGCTAAAAAGTATGAAGGAAACACCATTCTTACGATTGCGCGTAATCAAAGTTCTGAAACATCCATCGCTATCGATTTGCAGCGACCTGCATTTGTTACTGGACAAAATCTTGATATTACACTTGATCCGGGAGCTGGTGAGCAACGAGACTATTCAGTAACACCAGCATCTCCGCAGGCATTTGTTGTCCGTTTAGGGAGTGATGAAGCATTCTTTAATGCTATTGACCGGACTGGGCTTTTGCGTGTTGAGGTTAAAAATGAGTCTTTTGTTTTTAATATTTCAGATATTAGTGACGGTAAAAACAGGCTGTCTTCATGCTTAAAGCCAGTTGTTAAACAAGCGTCCAAATCGACTGCGCCTGAAATGTTTGGTGGTGATGAAGGTGTGAATAGCAATGCTGTGTTTATAGAAGAGCTATCACAGAGAATTGATGCGCTTGAAAAGCAAAATGAAAATTTGAAAGGTGAAGTCGCCAAGGCAGAGCAGAGAACTTTAACACCGCTTCCATCTGAGTCTATTCAAGAAGAAGTTCTTTATGACAATATACTTGATGAGAGTTCGCAGCCAAGAGATGTTGCTTCATTTAAAGATATTGGCAATTACAGGGATAGCGCGGATTTTCAAGAATTGCGTGCTGAGAATTTACGTTTGAAGGCGGCGCTTCAGTCGAATGATTTTGATGATGTTCGTCATGAGTTAGAGACGGCAAAGGAAGAAAACTCACGATTAAGCCGTCAACTTGATGAAAAAAATAGTGTTTCTGATACGATTGAGCAGTTGGAAAAACGAATTCAAGCATTATTGAGTGATAAGCAACGTTTGGAAAATGATCTTCTTAATCAGGACAGTGATGGGGATGAGTTTTCATCCTTGCAAGGGGATATTGACCAGTTAAAAGCAGAGAATGGTGCCCTTAAATCTGCGCTGATACAAAAAGATACGGATCAGGTTGTTGCTGATGATTTAGAGTTTCGTATTTCTCAGATGGAGGAAGAAAATCTTTCACTTAAAAAAGAAAAATTTATTTTAGAGCAAGATTTAGCCGATAATCAGAATAATCAAGGTATCGATATTTCTAGCGCTAAGGCTGAATATGAAGCTGAAATTGCCCGATTGAAATCTGATCTTGGTCAAATGCGAAATTATCAGGCGCGTTTAGAGTTGGAGGGTGATGAAGTTGAAAGGCTTAAAAACCAGCTTTTGTCTTTACGTGAAGAGAATTCTTCTTTGCAACTAGAGCTTACGGCCATTGTACCTGTCGAAGAGAGTCATGTTTTTAAACAAAAAAATGCGGAAATTGTTGAGTTGAGGTTTGAAAATGAAAAACTTCAATCGCGTGTTGATGCATATCTGCAAGCAGAGGTTACAGGCGAAAAAGCCATTCATAACCTACAGGCTGAGAATCAGGCGCTTCAATTAAAGATCGATGCATTTTCTAACGATGGAGAGGATGCGGATCAAAAAATCGCGCGTCTTACGGGTTTAGTTGAGAGCCTTCAGGGGGATCTAGACATTGCGGTTCAAAAGTTTGATGAACAATCAGCAGAATTCGCGTTATTGCAAGATGAGAATGTTGTTTTAAGAACCAATTTAGACCAGAAGATTAAGGAACAGTTAGAGTTAGCTGGGGTTGTCGAAGAGTTACAAAATGACGCAGATAGTGCGCGCCAAAAATTTGATAAGAAATCAATGGAGCTTGCGTCATTGCAAGATGAGAATGTTGCGTTAAAGGCTAGTTTGGATCAAACAGTACAGGAGCAGTCAAATCTTGCTGGTGTTGCTGATACTGTTGCGGCTTTACAAGCAGAAATTGTAGACAAGGATGAAAGGTTGAATTCCTTTAAATCGGTACCGCAGCGGCTTAAGTCTCTTTTAGAGGCTTATAAAAACGAGAAGGCTGAAAATGATCGCTTAGAAGCGGAAAATCAGAGCCTTGCGTCTCTTAAGTTTGAGCAACAAACGGTTGTTGAAGAGCTTGCTATGGAACGTGATGAATCTGCAGATCTTTCTCAACAGCTTAACGTGGCGCAGACTGAAATCGAGGCTTTGCGTATTGCTGTTGATGATGGCATTACAAAATCAGATATGCTTTCGGAAGAATTGGAGCTTGTAACAGCGGAAAATGACGCGCTTTTAGATGGTATCAGTGTTGCGGAGGCGAAGTCGGATGACATAGTGCGCTTGAATGAAGAAATTGCAGGCCTTCAAGATACTCTGTCACAGCAGGAGCAGGGGCTAGTTGTGCTTTCAGAATTGCGCACTGATTATGATCGTTTAAAATCTGAAAATAACGGTTTGAAGAGTGAGATTGCAACTTTGCTTGATACACAAGAATCAGAGAGGTTTGCAGAGGATAGTAATTTAAAGAAAGAGAATGTTGATTTGCGTTTGGGGCTTTCTAAAGTCTTAGAAAAGTTTGAACAACAGGTTGCGCTTCTTCAAAGTCAAAAAGATAAGCTGTTTAATCTTGCGGAACAAAATCGTGTACTTAATGGACAATTAGATTTGGCTGAGCAGGTTATAGAGGCTGGTGAAAAAGAAAACCAAAGATTGGCGTCGGCTCAAAAGGCTGTTTATTCGTCGGATGCACCACAAAATAGTGTTGTTCGCGTTGCGAAAGTGCAAGAGCCACTTGTTCAAAAAAGTGTGACTCGTGTCGCGGATCGAGGCCAAGCTGATGTTTCAAAAAATATTGTTAAGCCAGATGTTAAGCCGAAGCGAGATCAGCCTGTTGAGCCTGCTGCTCAACAACAAGCGCAAAATAATATCCAGAATATTGCTGAGCAGTTAGCCCGCGTTGAGCCAGCGGCAGGAGAACAGGAAGAGGTTGATATTGTTGTCGCTGATAATCAAGCGGAAGCATTGTTAGATGCAGAGATTAATCAGGATGCGGCGATTATACAAAATCCAGATGTCCGAGATGATGCGCAGGATTTCATGGAGCGTAACCTTAATCAGGCGCAAATTTATGAAGAGCAATTAAAGAGAAGTTTAGAAAATAAAGACCGCATTGATGCCAGTCGCCAGGCCCCTATTGAAGTTGAAACGTTGGTGGTTGAGAAGACGTTAGCGCAAGATGATGGCGTTGTCGAAGCTGCGGCAGAAGATGCTATGGAATTTAAAGCTCAGCCAGATATTGAATTGCCTGAGCTTGTTGCGGTTGAAGATTCTGTTAAGGAGCCTGCGGTTGAGGAAACGGGGATTGCTGTCGGTTTGAGCCAAGACCCATTTGAGGGCATTGCTGTGCTGGGTGAGGATAATGTCCCCGCAGAGGCTTCTGTTGCTTTATCTGATGCTTCTAGCAGTTCGTCCGATGCATTACCACAACCCATGAAGCAACCGCGTAGTGTTCCCGTTGAGATTGATGAGCCCGTTCGTTCTAATGTAACGACACAATCAGCCACGCTTGGACAAGAGGCATTTGAAAATGTGTTGGTTATGGCGAATGTAACTAATGTAGGGATTATTACTGCGGCGGCGAATAAAGAGAATGCTTATTCTTGGCGCGCGGGCGAGCTTTTTGGTTCAGGTGAGCAAGTTAAGATGTCGAGTAGTACTCAGTTTGACTCGCTCGTTAAGGATTATTTAGAACGCACAGAAAAACGTTGCCCGGGTGAATTTGCGATTGTTCCTGATAATTCTAAAGGTAACTCTGGGGGGCGTGTTGATAGTTACGAGATTGCTTGCATTTCGGATAATGTTGCATCGAGCGCTTCTGTTGTTTTTTATAATGATGGGGATGTCTTTAATATCTTGGCCCATGAGACACAGCCGGAATCTATGCATGAGGCAATGGCCGTAAGAGATCGTATCTTCTCAAGTTTATCGAATGGACGAGATTCATAGAATTTGATTTTTGATTGATGAATATCAAAACGCCTCATTATAATATGAGGCGTTTTATTATGGCGTATTTAGACAATAGCTTTGCTTAGTTTTCTTTTTCTTGTGCGTTGTTGCTATATGCTGGATTAAACATTTTCATTGTGCGTTCGAACATTTCTAAGTTCTTGCGGTTCATCTCTTCGATGGCATCGCTGCCTGGCATGTTGTTTATGTTTGGAACACCAGGTACCGTTGGAAACATGTTTTGCATGTTGTTCATGTGCTCTTGCATTTGTTCTTGATTTTTGACGAACATATCCATGCTTTGTTCAAGATAATTTTGAATAATGCTACCATTTTCGCCACCGTAAAAGCCGATTAATTTTCTTAGAAAATCTGTTGGGAGAAGATTATCTTCCCCTTTGTTTTCTTGGTCGACGATAATTTGTGTTAAGACAGAGCGTGTTAAATCTTCGCCAGATTTTGCATCTTGTACAACGAAATCGTGACCTTCTTTTACCATGTCGCATAAATCATCAAGTGTTACATAGCTACTCCGCCCCGTGTCGTAAAGACGACGGTTCGCATATTTTTTAATGATAGTTGGATCATTGGGTCCACGTTTTGTTCTGGCCATTGTATGACTCCGTAATTTAAATTGCTGCAATATGTCTGCACAATATTGCATAGTTTTTTTTGTTTGAAAAGTTAGAAATGTTGCGGTGCATATTAGTGCATTTTAAACGCTATGGTTTTTGCGGCTTTTGCGTTATAAATATTTCATGCAATCGACCCCACGTATTCTTCCGCTGCATATCAGTATGGCGGCGTCTTATTGGCAATCTCAATTTGAAGATGGTGTTCAAGATGCTGCGGATATTCAAGAAGAATTTCATGACATGTTATCAGGAATTCAAAAGTATATTGCGATTAATTATGTTCGCGATGATGCGCATTTAAAATGTGTTTTTCAAGATGGACAAGCGAGGCTTTTAAAGTTGAAATCGCAAGAGGTGAGTGATGACAAGCCTGTTGTTTTTTTAGTGCCGTCACTGATTAATAAGGCGCATATATTTGATGTGACGCGTGAACAATCGATGATGCAGTTTTTTTGTGATTTTGGTTTTGATGTTTATCTCTTGGATTGGGGGGATTTGTTAGATGATCCGAAGATGCAAAATTTGGACGATATTATTTTGCAAAAAATGCTTGTTTGTATTCAATATTTAAAAGGGATGAGTGGTCAAGATATTCATGCGCTTGGATATTGTATGGGCGGCACTATGCTTGCGTCTTTGGCGTCAGTTCATAATGAGGGAATTAAGTCATTAACACTGTTAGCATCGCCTTGGGATTTTCATGCAGGCTCACAAAATTTATTGAGCCGCGTTAAGTTTTGGTCACCTAGTTTGATAAATGCAATACAAGATGAAAATTACATGAAGGTTGATTGGGTGCAGCTTTTATTTTCCTCATTATATCCAGAACAAGCGATGAAAAAATTTGTACGCTTTTCCAAGATGGAAATTAAGAGTGATGCTGCGCAATTATTTATTGCTGTTGAGCATTGGTTAAATGATGGCGTGGCTTTACCGAAAGATGTTGTGCATGTTGCGGTAAAAGATTGGTTTTTGAATAATGATTTAATGCATGGGCAGTGTTACCTTAATGGCAATAAAATTGATGCAGCTAACATTCAATGTCCAACATATATTGTTGCATCATCACAGGATAAGCTTGTTGAGTTTGGCTCTTCTTATGCTTTGCATGAAAAGATAAAACATTCGGATTTGTATGATCCCGAATGTGGGCATATTGGTATGATCGCAAGTCAGAGAGCGCGTAAAAATGTGTGGGTGTCGATTGCGCATTGGATTTCAAAAAATGATTGATTGGGGACTTGCAAAATATTTGTTCCTCATTATTGTCACACGAAAGAAATAACGTCAGATAAGGATGTCAGATATGAGTGATCCGATTGTGGTGGTTGCCGCCAAAAGAACAGCAATAGGAAATTTGGGAGGTGGCTTAAGTAGTCTTGATGCTCATCAATTAGGGGCGGCTGTTATTTCTAAAGTTTTGGAAGATACAAGTGTATCTAGTAATGATGTTGATGAAGTTATTCTCGGTCAGGTGTTAACGGCAGGTGTGGGACAAAACCCGGCAAGGCAAGCGGCTATACATGCAGGTATTGCACAAGAGAAATCAGCCTACACGATTAATCAGGTGTGTGGATCAGGATTAAAGACGATTGCTTTAGGTGCGCAAGCGATTTTGAATGGTGATGCGGATATTGTTGTTGCAGGTGGTCAGGAAAGCATGAGCCGTTCTGCACATGCGACCTTTATGCGTGACGGTGTAAAATTCGGGAATGTGGAATTAAGCGATACGATGATCAAAGATGGATTGTGGGATGCTTTTAATAATTATCATATGGGGATTACCGCAGAGAATATTGCGGAGAAATTTGATATTTCACGTGAGGTGCAAGATGAGTTTGCTGCGACATCACAGCAGCGTGCAGAGGCAGCCATTCATGATGGTAAGTTCAAAGCGGAGATTGTTCCCGTTACTATTAAAACACGTAAAGAAGAGATTGTTTTTGATGCGGATGAATTTCCGCGTAGCGGTGTTACTGCCGAAGGGTTGGGTAAATTAAGGCCTGCGTTTAAAAAAGATGGGACGGTAACTGCGGCGAATGCGTCGGGTATTAACGATGGTGCAGCGATTGTGTTGTTGATGCGTGCCAGTGAAGCAAAGAAGCGCGGTTTAAAGGTGTTTGCTGCGATTAAATCGCATGCAGTTGTTGGTGTTGACCCATCTATAATGGGGACGGGGCCAATTCCTGCATCCAAGAAAGCGCTTGATAAAGCGGGATGGAGTGTTGGTGATCTGGATCTGGTTGAGTCAAATGAGGCCTTTGCGGCACAAGCTTGTAGCGTTATGGATGGTGTTGGATTTGACCCTCAGAAGACAAATGTAAATGGCGGCGCGATTGCGCTTGGCCATCCTATTGGGGCTTCAGGATGTCGTATTTTTGTGACACTCTTGCATGAAATGGTTCGTCGTGATGCGTCAAAAGGATTAGCCACGCTTTGTATTGGTGGTGGCATGGGCATTGCGATGTGTGTTGAGCGTGATGCGGATTTAGATTTAATTACTGAAGTGTAATTTATGAGAAACAAGATTTAAATAAGGGAGATAGTATTATGTCTAAAGTAGCGATTGTAACAGGTGGAACACGCGGTATTGGGTTGGCGATTTCGCAGGGACTTATTGCGGATGGCTATAAAGTTGCTGCGGCGTATCGTTCTGATGAAGAAGCCGCGCAAAAATTTCGTGATCTTGGTGGGTTTGCAATTAAGATGGATGTTTCTGATTTTCAATCCTGTCAGGACGGTGTTGTAGAGATTGAAGATGCGCTTGGGTCGGTTGATGTTTTGGTTAACAATGCAGGTATTACGCGTGATGGTGTTTTACACAAAATGGGTGAAGAGGCATGGCACGCCGTCATTGCAACAAACCTAACATCGTGTTTTAGCATGAGCCGTGCAGTTGTTGGCGGAATGCGGGAGCGAGGATTTGGACGTATTATCAATATTTCTTCCATTAATGGTGAAAAAGGACAGTTTGGTCAAACTAACTACGCGGCGGCGAAGGCAGGTATTCTTGGTTTTACTAAAGCATTAGCATTAGAGACTGCAACAAAAGGCATTACGGTAAATGCGATTTGTCCAGGGTATATTGAAACGGATATGACGTCACAGATTAAACCAGAGATTCTTGAGAGTATTGTGAAACTCATTCCTGCGGGTCGTATGGGAAAGCCAGAAGAGATTGCGGCGTTGGTTGCGTTTTTAGCGTCTGAAAAAGCATCCTTTATTACTGGTGCAACATTAGATGCAAATGGTGGTCAATACATGGCTTAGTTGATATGATCAGATTTTAAATGAGAATTTATTTATGGCCAAAGAAACTATTATATTAGAGCGGTGTTTTGTTCCTAAGGGGCAGTTGATTGTTGAAGAGGGTGAAGACGGAAGCTGCGCTTATCTTATTCAATCGGGCTCAGTGAGTGTTTACACGAATAATAGTGGTCAACGTGTTAATCTTGCCAAGCTTAGTGTGGGGGATATTTTTGGTGAGCTAGCCCTTGTATTTGATGAGCCACGTAGTGCATCAGTTGTTGCGAATGAAGATTGTAATCTTATTGTTATCACGCGTCAGACGATGCAACGAAAATTGGATAATAGCGACCCAACAGTTAAAGCGATTGTTGGTATGCTCACTAAGCGTATTTTGACCGTCAATAACACTTTAGTTTCCAAAAATTCTGATATGGATGATTTGATCGATACTAGCCGTATTATTTATCAGAATGTCTTAACATCGATGCCAAGGAGTGAGCAACGATCATTTCAAAAAACTGTTCTTCCCAAGCTTGATGCGTTTTTGGATTCTATCCGTGAGTTTCAATCCGATACTTCCGATTAATGTTCTATTTATTTTACTGTCATCATGAGTCAGCATTTTATTTGCAGATAGCGCGTTATGTCGTATAACTCTATCCATTGAATCAAAGGATATGAGGTTAGTTTTATGCGCTTATTTTTGGCATTTATAGCATTTTTGGGCTTATTGATTGTTGGGCTATTGGTCGCGCCTAGCTTTATTGATCTTGAAAAATATAAGATGCAAGGCTTAGAAGAGGTTAAAAAAACTACTGGTTATGATGTGGCTGTAAGTGGCCCTTTGAAGATTGGTTTTTTACCGTCCCCACATGTGATGGCGGAAAAGGTTAGTGTTGTTAATACAGCGGTATCAAAGGATCCAGTAGCGAAATTTGAGCGTTTATCCATTGGTGTTGCTGTTGCGCCGCTATTTCAAAAGCAGGTTCAAGTCACCCATATTAAATTAAAACAACCAATTATTGATTTGCGTGTTGATCGTGATGGAAAAGGGAATTGGCTTTCGCCTGAGGTTGCGGCTATCTTGAATAAGGGGAGACCAGAGCAAGATCAATCAGATGGAACTAGTGCTATCGATTCTAATATTTCTTTTGAAAATATTCGTATTGAGCAAGGGGCCTTCCGATATTTTGATGCGCGAACAGGAAAGGACACTCAGATTACCGAGGCTGATGTCACTTTATCAGCAAATAGCCTTATAGGGCCTTTTGATGCGAATGGTAAATTGATGCTTAATAAACAATCTGTTCGTTTTGATGTTAATGCAGGCAGTCTTGATAAGGCAGCGGATACAATCCCATTAAATGCCAAAGTTCAATATGGCGGGCATAGTGTTTCGATTAAAGGGGTTGCCGGTATTGCTGCGCCTTTTGATGTTCAGGGGCAGGTTGGTATTGAATTATCGAGTGAAGCTTTGCCGATTTCTGAAGGTGTTACGATTAATGGGATTTTATCTGCTAATCAGGCGCGTGTGGATTTAAAAGACTCAACCGTTCAGGTTGGTGCTTCTTCTCTGAAGGGGCAAGTCGGTGTGGATTTGAAACAGTTATCGGTTCAGGCGAATTATAATAGTAGTGATGTGATTGATGTATCACGGTTTTTGCCGAAGCAGAAAGGTGCATCACAAAAAACTGATCCTCTTTTGATGTTGACTGAAATTTTGCCACAGACCATTACGTTGCCTCAAGATTTTACGGCAGACGTGACCTTAAAAACGGGTGGGTTTGTTTATGATCAGATTCTATTTAAAGATACTTTGATTGAGATTGGTAAAAAAGATAAGGCGTTTAGTGCGGCATTTCGTGCGAACGATATTCCGGGAACGGGTCCGGCAAAAATTGAGGGTGATGTTGTTTTTGCATCGCAATCGACATCTAAAAACGGGATGCAGGTTTTTTCTGATCCTACACTCAAATTTCTTGTTCAGGCGAACACGCAAAATACCAGTCAATTTGTGAAAGCCTTAACAGGTGTCACAAATATTCCTGTTATTAGCGCATCGCGGATCGGTAAGTTCTATATTACCGGAAATGCAAAGCCTGGGCGTTTTGCACTTAAAGATAGTGTTGTAAATTTGGATGATTTGAAAGTCTCTATGAATGGTGATGTGAAGCAAGGAGCAGCAAAGCCAGAGATTGATTTTTCTATTACATCATCCGTTGATGATCCATACGCGTTTGCCAGATCACTCAATATGAATACGGATAGTTGGCCCAAAAATCTGAAGGCTGTAACGGTGGGTGCCGATTTAACAGGGGCGATTGATACCTTGAATGTTGATGCGAAGCTTAATGCATTTGGTGCAGATTTTAGTGTGAGTGGGAAGTTGGATGAGTTGAAATCTGCGTCGGGGATCAATAATCTTCGTTTGCGTGTAAAACATTCTAATCTTGCGCAATTTTTACAGACATTAGGCGCATCTGCGCCGGCTTATGGAACGTTGTCAAAACCGATTGATGCCAGTCTTGTTGTTACTATGGATGGTAAGGTGGTGCAGTTGAAGCAGATTGATGCGACGCTTTTGGGCACAAAGCTGAATGGTTCGGTGGGTTATGATATGGGGGCGAGTAAGCCATCCGCATCAGGAGATTTGAAATTCGGTTCACTTGTTTTGAAAACGGCTCAAGGCGCGCAAAAAACGCGCAGTGGGTCATCGGGTTCAACTGGGAGTGCAGGGAAATGGTCAGATCAAGCCATGGATAGTGGATGGTTGCATGCTATAAATGCCAATTTTAATGTGTCTGCAGATCGTTTGGTGTTTGAAGCGTGGGATATTACAAAACCGGAGCTTAGTGTTCAGATGCAAAATGGTGCGATGAGCATTTCGAACCTTAAAGGTGGTTTGTTTAAAGGTCAGATCGCGGTGCAAAGTAAGGTCGCATCTAGTTCTCCGAGTGCGCCACTTTCGATGTCGACAACTGCAAAGATTAGTAATGTAGATATTGGGCAGTTGGCAGAAACTTTATCGGGCTCAAAGAAACTTGATGGGGATGGAACAGTATCTTTAGATATGAATGTTTCAGGGACAGGGGTATCTCAGAGAGCGTTGATTAGTAGTTTGACAGGAGATGCAAATCTTAACGGGCAAGATTTAATTTTACGAGGTTTTGATTTAGCTGGGCTTGCTTCGGCTTTATTAGAGAGCAATAAACCGCTTCCGCGTGTTCAGCAGTTAGTGAACTCATCATCATCGGGCGGTCAAACATCGTTTGATACTCTTAAAGGTGTTTATGCAATTAATAATGGGATTGTTGGTATTACATCGATGGAGCTTGATGGGCCGACTGCTATGATTTCGTCGACGGGTAATGTTGATCTTCCGCGTTGGTATATTGATGCTAACCATAAGATTACTTTGAAGAAAGCGACGGATATTAGTGCGTTTGATGTTCCTACTAAAGGGCCATTGGATAACCCGAAGACAACATTTAGTAAGGCATTGTTTGACACTTACTTGAATGAAAAACTTGGTGAGAAGATACAAGAGCTTGTTGGGGATGATATCGGCAATGTTTTACAGCAGTTTGGTGTGATTCCAAAGCAGCAGAAGAAAGCGCCGGCGAATGATAATACTCAAGCTGAGCCAGCAAGCGGGGATGCGGCGCAACCTATTCAGGAGCAAAAGCAGCAGCCCAAGACGATTGAAGAAGAATTACAGGATGCGGCAGGTGATGCGTTGAATGATGTTCTTAAAGGTTTGTTTTAAAGTATTTGACATATCATTTCTAAATTAGTATTTTGTCATATTATTTTTTAGGAGTTTGATGTGGAACCCAGTTTAGTGCGCGCGGCGCGTTTATCGTATCAATTTTGGGAATCCGTAGATTTTGGCAGTGATGTTGTCTGGCAACCAAGTGAGAACCCTCTAGTGTCTTCACGTATGCGCATGTTTGTCCATGGTGAGGCTGTACCTGATGATCTTCAAGCGGCTCAAAATGCTTTGGAGGATATATGTGTTGTGCTTGCTGCGGGACCCCATGGGTATTCAAATGAGCAAATTCTGCAAAGAATTCCAACAATGAGTGAAAGCTTTGCCAAAGGCATGGTTGGTTTGGCGAATTTTATGGCCGCGCAAGGGTTTGAAGCATCAGAAGATGGTGTTTGGAATGAGGAAGAGGCCATGGCAAATATCGAAGATTTGCGTGCTCATGCGCCTGCACTAGCTTATCTCCTTGATGAGCCAAATCTTTAATTGCCTTTTAGTGTTTTCAAAATGTAAATACGGATAGCACTTGAGAGGTTATGCGTTAGTGGATCGCGTTGATCGTCGATTTTGGCGATCATTTTGTTGAGCGATAGTTTTTCTTGTGTTGCGATATCTTTGAGCACTTGCCAGAATTCTTCCTCGATTGAAATACTGGTTTGGTGCCCGTGGATATTGATTGAGCGTTTGCGCATTATGGCCGTTTAATCGCGAGGTTTGATCATTGTGAGTGGGTCTACCCATTCATCAAATTGTTCGGATGTTAAGAGATCAAGCGCGATTGCGGCCTCTTTTAATGTGCTGCCATCTGCGTATGCTTTCTTGGCGATTTTGGCGGCGTTGTCATAGCCGATATGCGGATTCAGCGCCGTAACAAGCATGAGTGAGTTTTCCATCATTTGTGTGATCCGTTTTTCATCGGCTTCTATTCCTATTACGCAATTATCCGTGAAGCTGCGCGCGCTGTCGGCGAGTAGGCGGATTGATTGTAGTAGGTTATAGATCATGACGGGCTTAAAGACGTTGAGCTCGAAATGGCCATTTGATCCAGCGATTGAGATGGCGGTGTGGTTACCCATGATTTGAGAGCAAACCATTGTGAGAGCTTCGCATTGTGTTGGGTTAACTTTGCCCGGCATGATAGATGAGCCGGGTTCGTTTGCGGGTAGGATGATTTCACCAATACCGGAGCGTGGGCCGGAGCCAAGCAAGCGAATGTCATTAGCAATTTTCATCAAACTGACAGCGGCGACATTTAGAGCACCAGAATTTTCGACGATTGCGTCATGCGCGGCAAGGGCTTCAAATTTATTTTCTGCTGTGATGAAGGGTAGGCTCGTGATTTCAGCGACTTGTTTTGCGAATTCTATATCAAAGCCGGTTTTTGAATTAATACCAGTCCCTACGGCGGTTCCCCCCTGGGCGAGTTGGTAGAGGCGCGGCAATGTGTCTTCGACGCGGGCAATGGCGTATTCAATTTGTTTCGCGTAACCAGAAAATTCCTGACCGAGGGTTAGTGGTGTTGCATCCTGAAGGTGGGTGCGGCCATTTTTAACAATTTTATCGAATTTTTGTGCTTTTGAATCGAGTGCTTTATGCAACTTTTCAAGGTTGGGTAAAAGGCGATGGTGGATTTCCTCTACGGCTGCGATATGCATGACGGTAGGGAAGGTGTCGTTTGAGCTTTGCCCCATATTACAGTGGTCATTGGGGTGAATTGGCTCTTTGCCGCCGCGTGTACCCGTAAGCGCTTCGTTTGCACGCCCTGCGATCACTTCGTTTGCGTTCATGTTGCTTTGTGTCCCTGAGCCGGTTTGCCAGACAGCAAGCGGAAATTGGTCGGCGAGTGTGCCATCGATGACTTCATTAGCGGCATTGATGATTGCGTTACCTGTTTTGTCATCCATTGAGCCTTGCGCCATATTTGCGAGTGCTGCAGCTTTTTTCTGAATTCCAAGCGCACGTACGATCGGGGTAGGCATTTTTTCTGTACCAATATCGAAATTAATGAGGCTACGGGCGGTTTGTGCGCCGTAATATGCGTTTGCTGGGACTTCGATTTCACCGATTGAATCTGTTTCTATGCGTGTTTCTAGGTTTTTGTTTTCTGGCATGATTTTCTCTGCGCTCATGGTTAACTCCGTAGATATTTACAGAGCCACAGATTACACGCTGTTTAGGGAGAGTCTAGAGAGAATCTTATTGCCATAATTTATTTTTTGTTTTATTGCTCAATGATTGTAAAAAGGAATACAAGGCTATGACAAAACATTCTCACCTGTCTGAAATGTGGCGCGCTCAACTTGGCGCTATGCAGAATATGGAATCTATTTTACCTGATATGAGTGAAGCGATTTCAGATTCTGTTCAGCGGCTTCGTGGTACGGATGGTCGTATCATTTATATTGGTGCGGGGACTTCTGGTAGATTGGGTGTTCAAGATGGCGTTGAGCTTAAGCCAACATTTGCTTGGGATCGTGTTGCATATGCGATGGCCGGTGGTTTTGAAGCTTTGACCCGTTCAGTAGAGGGGGCGGAAGATGATCGTGATAAAGCACGGGCTGAAATTAAAGCTATGGATGTTGGGCTTAATGACGTTTGTGTTGCTGTGGCTGCGAGCGGGACTACGCCTTACACGCTAGCGGCATGTGAGGAGGCAAGAAATCGAGGTGCTTTAACGATTGGGATGTCTAATAAGAAAGGCGCACCTTTGCTTGAAGCGGCGGAGCATAGCGTTTTTCTAGATAGTGGCGAAGAAGTTCTTGTAGGGTCGACACGTATGGCGGCTGGTACGCTCCAGAAAACGGCGCTTAATATTATGTCTACGCAGATTATGATGGATTTGGGGCGTGTTTATCAAGGTCGTATGGTTTTTGTTCAAGTGACATGCGATAAGTTAGTTAATCGTGCAATAGGGCTTATACAAGATATGTCTGGGTGCGATGAAGATGCGGCGCGTTCTTATCTGGGTGCAGCGGATCGTTTGGATGATATCGAACGCCGTGTTCCATCCGCCATTCTTTCGGCAGCAGTGCAGATGACTATTAATGAAGCGCATGCGCATTTAGTGCGGCATGAAGACCATTTTGGGGATGCTTATGAGGGGTTGCCAGGCTTTACGGATTTGTCTAGTCGTTTGGATTTTTTAAAAGTGTAATGTGGCCCATTTTTCGGCCTTCGCGGGTTTCGCTTTTGCCGTAATCGTGAATGCAAGCGTTTGGTTGGGCTTGGTAGTCATTGATTTTTTCTACATCATTGCCGATAAGGTTGATCATTTCACAATCAGAGTGGCGCGCAGGCGCAGCAGCGGGTAGGCCGCAGACAGTGCGGACGTGATTTTCAAATTGGGAAACTGCGCAGGCATCAATGGTCCAATGACCTGAATTGTGTGTGCGTGGTGCAATTTCGTTAGCTAAAATGTTGCCGTCTTTTGTGATAAAAAGCTCTAGAGTTAGAACGCCAACAAGGCCGACTTCATCCGCTAGTTTTAAGATGGCTTGCTTTGCCTTGTTTTGGATTGTTTCATTCAGCGGACATGGCATTATTGTACGATCGAGGATGTGGTTTTTATGTTCGTTAATCATGGGGCCATAGATTTCGGAATGTCCGTTAATATCGCGTGCGATGATCACAGATATTTCGCAATCAAATGCGACAATTTCTTCGATGATAAGAGATTGATCTTTAAATTGATTCCATAGCGTTTCGAAATCTGTATCCATTGATATACGGGCTTGTCCTTTTCCATCGTATCCGAAACGTGCCGTTTTTATTATTGCCTCTTGCGTGTGCCATTCATTGAGTGTTTTTACGATATCTTCAGGGCTTTTTGGATGGGCCCATCGGGTTGTTGGGATGTTAATGTCGTTTAGGAATGTTTTTTCTGCAATTCTGTCTTGAGCAACGTTCAAAAGACGCTCATCTGGATAAACAGGTTTAAGGTTTTGCAAGAAAGCAACTGTTTTAACTGGAATATTTTCAAACTCGTAAGAGATTACATCAACTTTTTTAGAAAATTCTTCCAAAGCGTTTTCATCGTCGTAGTCTGCGACAATCGTTTCGGCGGAAACGAGAGAGGCTGGGCTATTGTTTTCGGGGGTGAAGATAACGCAGGAGATACCAAGGCGCGCTGCGGCCATTGCGCTCATGCGTCCTAATTGGCCTCCGCCTAATATGCCGAGTGTTTTGTTCATTGTGGTATGTCTGCGACCTTATTGGTTTGATCTTCGCGATATTGATCAAGCGCGCTTGAAAGTTTTTCATCTGTAGTTGCTAAAATAGCGGCGGCGAGAAGGCCAGCGTTCTTTGCGCCTGCTTTGCCGATTGCTAAGGTGCCGACGGGGATGCCGCCGGGCATTTGCGCGATGGATAAAAGGCTGTCCAGGCCACTGAGGGCTTTGCTTTTTACGGGGACGCCTAAAACAGGAAGTGGTGTCATGCTTGCGGCCATGCCTGGAAGATGGGCTGCGCCACCAGCGCCAGCGATAATAACGCTTAGGCCTCGTTCTTTTGCTGTTTTGGAATATTCTATCAAGCGATCTGGGGTTCTGTGGGCAGATACGATTTTACATTCATGGGGAATATTTAAATCGTGGAGAATGTCGTGGGCTTCTTTCATGGTATCCCAATCAGATTGAGAGCCCATAATAATACCGACTTTAGGATTTGAATCATTATGTGTCATACAGGTATGTATAAAAAACATATGCTTATGCTGCAAGTCTATTCATTTATTGACATAATATTTTTAATGTGTTTTTTTATGTTATGGGTAAAAATAGAAAATTTATCGTGTCTGACGTCGCACGGTATTTAGCGGATTATTTTGAGTTGGAATTTGATGAGGTTGTCGCTGCGCTAAGTACAAGAGGTGTAAAGCCTTTTGTTGATTTGAAGACATCTGAAGAGGACAGGGTCCGTTTTTCTTTTTATGAAGGTGGGTTGATTGAGGTGCGGTGTGATTTTGGAGCTGTCCGCGGATGCGTTGAGTTAGATTATGATCATAATGGTGTTTATAGACGTAGGTATGGCAAGGAGCATTCTTTTAATATAGTGGAACCAGGGTATTAAAAGTGTTTTGATTAAGCGATGATATCAGGAACCAAGTCGCTTTCGATTTTTTGAATCATATCTTTTAGCCACAATTTTTTCTTTTTAAGTTGCTGCATGTGTAGAAGGTTGATGGGCTGGTCACTTTCAAGGCTGCGCTCAATCATCTCATCAAGCGCCTTATGCTCAATGCGATATTCGGTTAATTTGGCCTGAAGTTCTTCTTCGTCGATCATGAATTTCGAATACTGAAAATTAATACCTTAAAAATAAAGATTAACACATAATCTGTTGTTTGGTAATAATAAAATACATTTAACTCTTTTCCGAGTTTTATTATTTCATAGCCAGATTTTTTGAAGGGAAGTTCATGTCTAAACATATAGCAATTTTTACGAGTGGTGGCGATTGTGCCGGTTTAAACGCGGTTATGCGTGCGGTTGTTCATCATGCGTCTGGTCTTGGGTGGACGGTAACGGGAATTGAGAATGGGACATCAGGTTTATTAGAGAAGCCATATAAGGTGAGAAAATTGAAGCCGGATGATTTTGATGGGTTTATTATGCGGCGTGGTGGAACGATTTTAGGGACGACAAATTCGAAGAACCCATTTGAATATGAAATGCCCGATGGCAGTGTGAAAGATCGATCGCAAGAGATTATTGATGCTCTCGAGGATTTAGGGATCGAAGCGTTAATTGGTATTGGTGGGGATGGTAGTTTTGATATTCATAGTCGTATTGCGGAGCAGGGCGGTTTGAATTTTGTTGGTGTTCCTAAAACCATTGATAATGATTTGGATTTAACCGATGTATCGGTTGGATTTGACACTGCTGTTGGTGTTGCGACGGAAGCGCTTGATCGGTTGCAACCGACAGCGGCTAGTCATGATCGTGTTATGATTTTGGAAGTCATGGGGCGTGATGCAGGGCATATTGCTCTAAATGCGGGGATTGCCGGTGGCGCGGATGTTATTTTAATTCCCGAGATTGATTATTGTGTTGATAAGGTTGCGGAGAAGATTAAAGCGGTGAAGGCGCAGGGACGTAATTTCGCGTTGATGGTAGTATCGGAGGCGGTGAAGACACCAAGTGGAGATAAACATCAGGTTGTTTATCACGGTGGTGAAACCCGTTATGGCGGGATTGGAGAGTATTTGGGTCCTAAGATTGCCGAGGCAACAGGGTTTGAAACACGCGTTACGGTATTGGGGCATGTGCAGCGCGGTGGCGGACCAAATTGGAATGACAGATTGCTTGCGCTTGCGCTTGGCGTAAAGGCGGTTGATTTAATTGAACAAGGTGAATTTGGGCATATGGTTGCATGGCAGAATCGATGCGCGGTGTCTGTTCCGATTAAAGAGGCGATTAAGAAATGCCGCGTTGTTGATCCAAATAGTGATCTTGTTCATACTGCGCGTGCGCTTGGGATTTCGTTTGGAGATTAGTGTTATTCTGCGACTAAAGTTCTAGGGTTAGCATGTATTTGTGACGCGTGTTCTTGTGAGCGTATATGGCCTTCTGCTTGTTCCCTGAGATCATCAAGTTTCCAAGGGCTTAGGCGTTGGTGTGCTCTTGCGCAATGTTCAGCGTTTGTCATGTCGAAATGTCCGTGCCATCCTCTTGTGGTTTCGTCAAACAATAAATATTTTCCTATTGTTACAGGTGGAGGATTTTCTAAATAACGGGTTTCCTTATAAAGACGCATATAATCTGCGTTGCTCAAGCTATGTGGTGTTTCATGCGCAACGGATGCAATGCTTTTGATATCACCATGAGCAATAGCATCTTGTAAAAAAGCGTTTAATATAGGATCGATTTGGCCTGATATTCTATCAAGTCGTTGTTTCATTTCGGATTGAAATTCTGGAAGCACCTCATCAATTTCAAATATATTGGCCCAGACATATATCCCTTTTTTACCAGCTTCTAATTCTAATCTGTCACATCCAATCAAATGGCCTAATTCGTATAATCGTCTTGCAACAGCTTTGCCGTTAATTTTTGATGTGCTTGATTTTTGAAGATCGCCGTCTGATATAACGCCATCTGATAGATTAAAAACTCTGCTGTCGCTTAGTAATTGATCGTTTGGTTTTCTCATTCTTCCTGGTTTTGCAACGCTGAGGTCTGTTTTTAAACATGTTCCGTTATCATTAAGTGATAGCTCAATTCGTGCGGGATGACCTTCTAGTTCTTCTGTTATAAAACCAGCAAGGGCAAGGGGGCTTATGCCTAAATGTTCAACCCAATCTTTTGCAAAACCCGCTTTATCGTAGTTTCTTATAAAGAAAATTCCTGCGTCATCAAATTCTGCCATTAGACGACCAGCTTCACTGACCTCGCCAAGCATATTTGCGGCGAAGCGATGTCTAACATTTGGTCCGTTCGTTGGTTTACTTCCATTCATAGCGGAACTATAGATTAAATCTATTTATTATGTCAAAAAAGAGTGTGTTGCTCTTAAACACTGTAAAAGTTAAGGTAAATTAATTGATTTGTAAAATTTCGAAAGATCTCTCCAACTATGCTTTATGTTCAGCAATCCCTCGGGCCCGATGAAGAATTAATTTATGTCGGGCATTTCCATTGGATGTATACGGTTAACGCTTTTATGTCGATTTTCTTTGGCATGGTTATTAGCGTGATGGTTATTGTCGGTGGTATTATGATGCAAAAATTTATGGGTAATTTTCCTCAAGAATTGCCTGTAAATGTCGCTATACCTGCGTTGCCTGTCTATGTTAAAGGCGGTGCGTTTTTAATGTTTGTTATGGGGGTTTATGCGTTTGCTATCAAGATGGTGCACAAAGCAACAACGGAAATTGCGATTACAGATACGCGTCTTATATACAAAACAGGTGTTGTTGCACGTAACGTCGGTGAGATGAGTATTGATCGCATTGAAGGCGTTAATGTGCTGCAGAGCGTTTTGGGGCGTATTTTTAATTATGGTCGTTTAGCGATTCGTGGAATGGGTATCGGTGAGGTTATTTTACCGCCTATCGAGGATCCGATTGCTTTTAGGCAGGCGATAGAACGTGCGCGTTCAGTTTAATAAGGGAGCGGGATATGGCAAAAGATCAACCATCCAAAAATCAGGATAAAAAGAAGCCACAAAAGCGGCAATCAAATTCTAAATCTTCAAAGCGCAAGAGATCTGCAAGATCCAGTATCAAGAGTATGCTTGTTGATGGAGAGCAGGTTATTGAGAAGGCTGTTATAAGCAATGGCATTTATTGGAAGGCTGTTGCTGTTTTAGTTTTTGCAATTATCTTTGCATTGTTGGTTGTTGTTGAGATTGGTATTTTGTTGGCCGTTGTTTCGCTGTTGATGTTTATTCATGCCACCGTCACCAGAGAGATTTTAATGTTGGTTTTAACCGATAGAAGGATATTCGTGCGTTATGGTATTTTGCAGGTTGATGTTGTTGATATTCGATTTAGCAAGATTGAAAGTATGGAGTTGGAGCGGATGCTGCCAGGGTATATTTTCGGATATTCTAGCCTTGTGATTATGGGGACGGGGAATCGTTATATTGTGATTCCGTTTGTTGCCAATGGTGTTCAAATTCGTCGTAGCTATAATCGTATGACGCTTACGGAAGATGAACCGCAGGAAGTTATTGTGGTTCAAAAGAAGGCTGATCAAAACGAGTAATTATTGGTTTTCAACCCATTTGATCTGTGATTTAACAGTTCTCGATTTTTAAATTTCAGCATAGAGGAATTTTAGATGTTTAATGAAAAACGTGCGCACCCCAATGGTTGGGATAAAGACAAGCTTGTATCGCGTTATGTGACAGAGGGGCCAGAGAGTGCGCCGCATCGGGCATACTATTATGCGATGGGCATGACAGAGGAAGAGATTCATCAGCCGTTTGTTGGTGTGGCTACATGTTGGAATGAAGCTGCGCCTTGTAATATTTCGTTAAATCGTCAGGCACAGTCGGTTAAGGTTGGTGTGAAAGCGGCGAAGGGAACACCGCGAGAGTTTACAACCATTACTGTGACAGATGGCATTGCCATGGGGCATGAGGGCATGCGGTCTTCGCTTGCGTCACGTGAAGCGATTGCGGATTCAGTTGAATTGACGATGCGCGGGCACTGTTATGATGGGCTGGTTGGTTTGGCAGGGTGTGATAAATCCTTGCCGGGCATGATGATGGTCATGCTACGTCTTAATGTTGCATCTGTTTTTATGTATGGGGGGACCATTCTTCCAGGTAAATTCCGTGGTGAAGATGTCGATATTGTTAATGTGTTTGAAGGTGTTGGAAAGCATGCTTCGGGGACATTTAGTGATGAAGATTTAAAAGAGCTGGAAGAGGTGGCTTGCCCGTCTGCGGGTGCTTGTGGTGGTCAGTTTACGGCGAACACTATGGCTTGTGTTAGTGAGGCGATCGGTTTGGCTGTGCCGCATTCTGCGGGTGCGCCTGCGCCTTATGAAAGTCGTGATGAATATGCCAAGGCGGCTGGTGAGACTGTTATGCAAATCATTAAGAGTGGTGGTCCGTATCCGCGTGATATTGTAACGTTGAAATCACTTGAGAATGCTGCTGCGATTGTTGCGGCGACTGGCGGGTCAACGAATGCGGGTTTGCATCTTCCTGCGATGGCGCATGAAGCGGGAATTGATTTTCCATTAGAGGCGGTTGCCGAGATTTTTAAAAAGACACCCTTAATTGCGAATTTACGCCCTGGTGGAAAATATGTGGCCAAAGACCTTTATGATATTGGGGGTGTTGGTGTTGTGATTAAAGAATTGTTGGATAATGGGTTCATGCATGGTGATTGTATAACTGTGACGGGTAAGACTTTAGCAGAGAATTATGCGAATGTTGAGTTCCCGCAGGACCAAGATGTGGTCTTTCCGTGTTCTAATCCTATTCATCCTTCTGGTGGTGTTGTTGGTTTGAAGGGGAATTTGGCGCCAGAAGGCGCTATTGTGAAGATTGCTGGTCTTGAAAACTTACAATTTAGCGGTCCTGCACGCGTGTTTGATGGAGAACAGGCAGCGTTTAATGCCGTTCAGGCTGGTGATTACAAGGACGGTGATGTGATTGTTATTCGCCATGAAGGTCCCAAAGGCGGGCCGGGTATGCGCGAAATGTTGTCCACGACAGCTGCGCTTTATGGACAGGGTGCAAATGTTGCTCTTATTACGGATGGTCGTTTTTCCGGTGGAACGCGTGGTTTTTGTATTGGTCATGTTGGGCCGGAAGCCGCGGTTGGCGGGCCGATCGGTTTGTTAAGGGATGGTGATTTGATTTCCATTGATGCAGAAGCTGGATCTTTGAGTGTTGATTTATCGGATGAGGAATTGGCGAAGCGTCGCGATGTGTGGACGCCGCGTAAGACGGATTATAACTCTGGTGCGCTGCATAAATATGCTCAGCTTGTTGGGCCTGCGCAAAAAGGTGCAGTGACACATCCTGGTGCAGGCGAAGAAACGCATATCTTTAACGATATTTAAATCGCAAGATTTGTTGTTTGCAGTTTTCGTCAATGTAAGAGTAATAGATGCCTTTTGTGTATTTTTCTTATATTGATATTAAAGTTGTTAATTTTCTTCTAAGCTTCATTTGTATGGCATTAAGTCGCATTTCATTATTATCTTTGATGGTCACAGCATGTCTTTGTGTTGCGCCCAGCTCATATGCTTGTGAAGGTGATCAATATTGTCCTCCTGAACGCGCGAAAAACCGTGGTTCAATTTCCCTCGATTTTTTTAAGAATGAACATGATATACGCCCTGTTGAAACACCGGCTGAAGATGTTCAGTTGGATATTCAAGGAGATACCCTTTATGCATTGTTAGAAAAGGGAAATGTTGCTGGAGAGCGACTTAATCATCTTGCTACTCTCCGGAGTTTTTACAATCAGCGTAATTTTCAACCGGTATGGTTAAAGCGGGACCGATTGAATGATGATGCGAGAGAAATTATCAAGATTTTTGAGACGTCGTGGAGCCATGGGCTTAATCCGTTTAGTTATCATTTGAATGCTATTCGTTCTTTATCATCACAATCAACGTCAAATTCGTATTTTGCTATCGAAGTGTTATTGAGTGATGCTTTTATTAAGTTGGGACAAGATCTTACTGGTATTCGTATTGATCCAAGTGAGCTTAAGAGTCATAAGCGTTTTTGGCAAAAGCCGCTGACGGCGGATTATCTTTTAAGCCTGCTTGGAAGCGATGACGTTGATGATGTGATCGCATCGATTGGGCCACGAGGCGAGACGTATAACCGGCTTCGCAAAGAGCTAGTAAGCCTTGTTGAAGAAAAGCCAGAGCCATATGAAGCAATTTTGCCTATTCGTCTTTCGGGTTCGCTGCGCCCGTATGAACAACATAGCGCCGTTAGGGATTTACGTGTGCGCTTTAATGTCAGGGGTGAAGGTAATCTTTATGATGATGTGCTAGCTGCGGCGGTTTTAAGGTTTCAAAAAGAAAACAATCTTGAACCTGATGGTATTATTGGTTCTGCAACCTTGCGTGTGATTAATCAAACGCGGAAGCAAAAAATTCATCAGATTATCGCGAACTTAGAGCGTTTGCGATGGGTTCCCGAGGATAAGCCAGATAAATTTGTTATTGTGAATGTGCCGTCAGCGATGTTGTGGGCGGTTGAAGATAATCGTGTTGCATTTGATATGCCTGTTATTGTTGGGCGTAAGAAAAGGCCTACGAATATTTTCATTACTGAGATCACAGGTATCCGCCTTAACCCGACCTGGACAGTGCCGCCGACGATTAAAAAAGAAGATATACTTCCTGAATTGATCGAGGATGCTCGTTATCTTGATAGCAAGGGGATGGAGTTGGTTTATGGTCGTGGTAAGGATGCTCTTACGCTCGATCCAACGGCGATTGATTGGACGACTGTTAGTGAGGATGAGTTAAAGTCGCTGCGCATGATACAGGTGCCGGGAGCTCATAATCCGTTGGGGTATTATCGGGTTTTGATGCCCAATAGTTATAATATTTACCTACATGATACCAATGAGCGCCATTATTTTAGTAAGCCTGGGCGTGCGGTTTCGTCGGGGTGCGTGCGTTTGAAAGATCCGCGTCGTATGGCGGATTTTATTTTACGTGAGAAACGTGGGTGGAGTGACGAAAAGACAGATAAAGTGCTGGATTCCGGAGATTTGAGTGATTTATATGTTCAAAATACCATCCCTGTTTACATTGTTTATTATACTGCGTGGGTTGACGATGATGGTAGTGTTGTTTTGGGGCATGATTTGTATGATTACGATGAAAAAGTCATTAAAATGTTATCTAATCTTGACGAAATCTTTATTCCTGTGGATAATACTTAGATAAGTGAGGAAGAAATCCTTATTTATTCTTGGGTTTCTTTTCGTAACGTTCGTTAATCAAAAAAGTTTTTTATATTTACCATTTATTAAAATCTGTTAGGGCATATTCACTTTGTCCTTGAGTTTTCCAAATAGTGTTTTATTTTCTTTTCCTGAGTGCAACTGGAGCATTAATAACATGAATGATTTTTGTGATATTTTAAATAGAGATGAAGATGGTTTTGTTAACCGTCGTGACGTTCTTAAGGCTGGTTTGATGGGCGCCGCGGTTGCGAGTGTTCCTCTTATTGGTGTTGGTGATGCACAGGCCAGAACACGTCACCAATCATGGCGTGTTTCTTTTAAGCAAGCGCATACAGGCGAAACATTTAATGGTGTCTACCGTGTTGGTAATCGTTATTTACCTGAGGCGTTTGAGCGTTTAAATTATGTAATGCGTGATTTTCGTACAGGTGAAGTCTTTCCAATGGATCCGCGTGTGATTGATATCTTAAGTATGATACAGACACGCACACAATCGTCTGATCCTATTCATATTTTATCGGCTTATCGTAGCCCTAAGACAAATTCTAGCCTTCGTAAAGCGTCTAGCGGTGTTGCTAAAAATTCATTCCATATGTATGGGCAGGCCTTAGATCTTCGTAAACCTGGAACTAGTACAAAGAAATTGCGTAATATAGCAAAGAGTTTGAAAGCTGGTGGTGTTGGTTATTACGCACGTAGTGGCTTTATTCATATCGATACGGGTACCGTCCGTAGCTGGTAATAAAAGCTTTTCAATTTCCTAAATTAATCATATTGTGCGCCTTCTCGATTTTTTAGTTTCGAGAAGGTTTTTTGCTTTCTGTTAAGGAGGTTTTTTTGATTTTCATTGCGCTAGGGGCGAATTTGCCAAGTGATTATGGTGGTCCATTGCAGACGTTATGCGCGGCTATCAATAGGCTTGAGGTTCACGATGATCTTGAGGTTTTAAAGCGTTCTAATATTTATAAGTCAGCGCCAGTACCGCTTTCGGATCAGCCTTGGTATCCCAATGCGATCGTTTCTATTGATACGGATTTAAAGCCATTTACGTTGATGGCAGTTTTACAGGAAATAGAAATAGATTTTGGTCGTAAGAGGGATACAGCTAATCGTAACGCAGCGCGGACATTGGATTTGGATATAATTACTTATCATGACTTGGTGATTGAAGATCAGAATCTTCAAATTCCTCACCCTAGAATGCACGATAGAGCGTTTGTTTTATTGCCACTAAAGGATGTGTCATCAAATTTTGTTCATCCTGCTAGTGGGGCTTGTATCGATGAAATGATTAAAGGTTTGTCCGGTAATCAGGATTGTCAGAAAATTGAGGGATGTTATGACAGCGCGACGTAATGTAGGATCAGCTAAGGATCATTTTTCAGCGGGGCCTTATATCATGGGGGTTGTGAATGTCACCCCTGATAGTTTTAGTGATGGTGGTCATTATTATAACGTTGATAAAGCAATAGAGCATGGATTACAGCTTTTAGATGAAGGTGCTGATATTTTAGATATTGGTGGAGAGTCGACGCGCCCAGGAGCTGATATTGTTGATGTTGATGAAGAGATTCAACGTGTTGTGCCTGTTATTAAAGCTTTACGTGAACATGCTCGTTTTATTTCAATCGACACCCGTAATTCACGCACGATGTGCGCCGCTATTGATGCGGGGGCAAATATTATTAATGATATTAGTGGTTTAACTTATGATCCTGAGAGTATAAATGTTGCGGCGCAGAAGGGATGCATGGTTATGGTTATGCATAGCCAGGGTACACCGCAAAATATGCAGAATAATCCAAGTTATAACAATGTTGTAGATGATGTTTATACATTTTTAGATAAGCAAATAGAGCGCTGTAAGACGCATCGTATCGACCCTAATATGCTTATCATTGATCCTGGTATTGGTTTTGGGAAAACACTTCAACATAATGTGCTACTGCTCAGATATATAGAGAAATTTCATCATCTTGGTGTACCGTTATTGCTTGGTACGTCGCGAAAGAGCTTTATTGGCAAATTATCAGTGGATGAACCGGCGCATGAGCGTTTGGCGGGTTCGATCTCGTCGGCTCTTTGGGGGTTATCGCAAGGTGTGCAGATTTTTCGTGTTCATGATGTTAAGGAAACGAAACAAGCATTTTCAATTTTTAATGCTATACGTACGGCTGATCAAATCATTTGATACATTGTTGATATATTTTTCTTTAAAATTTTTGTTTCTGAGCAAATTTCATAATCAAAAACCTGCCACGGAAATAGTGGATCATTGGATGGTATGAATTCATAGAGATGTGCGTTGCGAAATATTGCTGGTGCATCTTTGTCGTATAATGCACCGAAGGCGCGCATAACACCGCCGTGACAAACAATTAGCGGTGACCCATCATGTGTTTCATTTAAGGCGCGTTGTTTGGCGCGTCTAATGCGTTTGAAGAAATTATTGGGGTGTTCGCCGCCTGGTGTTTGTACCCAGCCATCGAAAATGTCTGTGCATTCTGACCAAGGGCGGCCTTCCATATCACCAGCGCAAATCTCCGCTAAGTCTGGGTCTTGGACCATTTCGACTTTTAGAAACTCATTTACGATTGTGGCTGTGTCGCGGGCACGTGACAGGTTGCTGTGAAATATTTTTATTGGATGTTGGGAGAGTTCTTGTATAACTTTTTTAGCTGCAAAGGCTTGCTCACGGCCCAAATCAGTGAGTGGGGAGTCTGTGCTTCCGGCCATAAGCTCAGCGGCGTTATGTTCGGTTTGTCCGTGGCGCATCATGTAAAAAGGTTTTGCAGGTAACATGATCGTAATATTTTCCTCTCGCAGCATTCTTTCAAGTGCAAAGTTTTAACTGTTATAACTTTGGTTTTTTTAGGCGGGTTTATGTTTTTTCCTTATGCGATAGTCATGAACCCTTAGCATGCTATATTCATTCACATTTTATACACAAATCAACGTTTGTATATGCATAAAAGTTCATTGATGCGCTTATTGTGAGTTTTAAAAATGCAATAGAATCAATTTCTTTTTTCTTTATGTGGTGTTTAGGGTGCATTTGAAGCTGTGGATTGTTGTGTGGGTAAATTAGTTGTTTTTTAGTTAGGGTGAAAGTGCAATTAGTGCTCATTTTTGGGTTCTTTTGCATTTTTGGCAATGATATCGCGCAAAAAATGTTTTTTATTTTAAGCTTTTCCGCGGTCAATGATTTCTATTAAATACGGTTATGGATAGTTTTGAAGATCAAGGCATCATTTTAAATGTGCGCTCGCATGGTGAAAGCGGTGCTGTTGTGTCATTGATGACCGAGGGGCAGGGGCGTTGCACGGGATATGTGCGGGGCGCGAAGAGTTCAAAAATGCGTGGTGTGCTTGAGTTGGGTAATATTGTAGATGCGCGATGGCAAAGCCGTGTTTCCGATGGTCTGGGAAGTTACAATTTTGAGCTGTCAAAAAGCTATGCTGCGCTTTTTATGCAAGATCCTCTTAAATTGGCAGCGTTGCAATCTGCGTGTGCACTTGTTGAGGCGGCTTTGCCGGAGCGGGAAGTGCATGCAGGGCTTTTTCACGGTCTGGATGCATTGTTCCAAACACTTGAGACGGATATTTGGAGTGCAGCCTATGTAATGTGGGAGATTGCGCTTCTAAAAGAGCTGGGGTTTTCGCTTGATCTGACGCAATGTGCTGGTGGTGGTGCGGGGCCTTTGATTTATGTATCACCGAAAACGGGATGTGCCGTGAGTGAGGCAGCGGGTGCGCCTTATAAGGGTAAGCTGCTTAATTTACCTGGTTTTTTAGTTGGCGAGAGTGGTTTTGAGGGAGCTTGTATTCATGACGGGCTTAAAATGACTGGGTATTTTCTTGAACATTGGGTTTTCAACCATCATTCGCGGGGGGTTCCCGATGCGCGCTTGCTTTTTGCGGAGCGTTTTGCCAAAACATTTGATATATAAGCTTTTCAACAGAGTGAGACGATTTTATGGCGCAGGACACAGGCATCATTCCCGAAGATAATATTATTGACCAGCCGTTTGGGGATATATTATCCGAGCGATATCTATCGTATGCGTTATCAACGATCATGTCTCGTTCTTTACCTGATGTGCGAGATGGGATGAAGCCGGTGCATCGTCGCTTGATGTATGCGATGTATCAGTTGAAATTAAACCCGAACCAAGCGCCGAAAAAATCAGCGCGTGTGGTTGGGGATGTGATTGGTAAGTATCACCCGCATGGTGACACGGCGGTGTATGATGCAATGGTTCGTCTTGCGCAGGATTTTGCGCAGCGTTATCCGCTTGTTGACGGGCAAGGGAACTTTGGGAATATTGACGGTGATAATCCGGCCGCAATGCGTTACACAGAGGCGCGTTTGACCAATGTTGCTTTGTTACTTCTTGATGGAATTGAAGAAGATGCAGTTGATTTTAGAACCAATTATGATGGATCGGAAAATGAACCTGTGGTGCTCCCTGGTGGCTTTCCGAATTTGCTTGCGAATGGTGCAACAGGCATTGCGGTTGGAATGGCGACATCCATTCCACCGCATAATGTTGAAGAGTTATGTAATGCTATGCTTGAGATGCTTGAGAGTGATTTGAGCATTAATGATATTGCGCAAATTGTGAAAGGGCCAGATTTCCCGACGGGTGGAACATTAGTTGAAGATCATGCAGATATTATAAAGGCTTATGAAACGGGGCGCGGGAGTTTTCGCGTGCGTGCAAAATGGGAAAAAGAAGATCTTGGACGCGGGATGTATCAGATTGTCGTTACTGAGATTCCATATCAGGTGCAAAAATCCAAATTGATTGAAAGGATTGCTGATTTGGTGATGACCAAAAAACTGCCATTGCTGGATGATGTGCGTGATGAGTCAGCAGAGGATATTCGTCTTGTTTTAGTGCCGAAAAGTAAGAATGTTGAGCCAGAGCTTCTGATGGAGGCGTTATTCCGTAATTGTGATTTGGAAAATCGTTTTAGTTTGAACATGAATGTGTTGGATAACGGAATTACACCACGTGTGATGAATATTAAAGAGGTTTTACAGGCATGGATGAACCATCAGCAAGAGGTGCTTGTTCGTCGTTCGCAATATCGTCTTGAAAAAGTTTTGCACCGTTTAGAGGTGATGGCCGGATATTTGATTGTTT
>JBGCEF010000024.1:0-6013 GCA_045106175.1 Bdellovibrionales bacterium | reverse complement strand
GATACGATTTCTCTTGAAGTCTTAGAAAAATTAGAGCATATTCCGGCACGTGAAGCAGCGTTAAAGCCTGTTCAAGTTGTTCTGGACGACATCCCGGCGCTTGAAATTCAAGCAGGTGAGATCACTGTTTTACGGAATGGGCAGGCTTTGTCCTTGATTTCCAAATCTGATTTTAAACGGATCGAAGATTTAGGGGATACAGACGAAGCCATTGCAATTCATCAAGATAAAGCGATTGCGATCGTTAGTATTGATGGGCCGCAAGTTAAACCCGTTCGTGTATTTAACATTTAAACATAGGAGAATATGATGTCGGCTAGAAAACTATATAAAGATCAAACTACAAAAACAGATGCAGTTGAATCAAACGCAACAAAAAAGAATGATACAGGCTCACCAGAAGTTCAGGTTGCTGTTCTAACGAACCGTATCAATTATTTATCAGAGCACATGCAAGAGCATAAAAAAGACCTACACAGCCGTCACGGCCTTTTGGCAATGGTTGCGAAGCGTCGTAAATTACTTGATTATCTTAAGCGCAAAGATGAAAATCGTTATAAAGCGTTAATCGAGAAGCTTGGCCTTCGTCGTTAATGTAGATTTGAAAGAGCGGCTGAAATGAGCCGCTTTTTTGTATATTGTTTTTATGATTATGTATACTGAGTGAGGCTATGAGACAAAAAATTATCGTTGATGGTGACGGCGGAGGTGATGAAGCGCAATTAATGGCAGTCCTTCTTGCACGCCCTGAAAAATTTGAAGTATTAGGCGCCACAGCTGTTCACGGTAATACGCACCATGATCAGGTAGTTGAAAACTTTGGGTCTATTTTAAGGATGTTTCGCCTTGATCGCCGCATTCCCTATTTTCCTGGTGCGAAGACTGAATTAGGAAAAGAGCACACCTTAGAAGGAGATGGTGCACATGGCGATAACGGTTTAGGCAGGGCGACACCAGAAAAAGCAAGATATCCGTCCAAGAAACAGCAAACCGCTGATTTTATTCTTCAAACATTGCGTGATAACCCACCTGGCACAGTAACAATTACCGCAACTGGTCCTCTTTCTAACATCGCGCAAGCTTTACATGACGATCCTAAAACTTTGGCGAAAGCCAAAGAGATTGTTATTATGGGTGGATGCATTCGTCAAATGCCTGCGCATGATATGGATTTTCGTCAGGGAAATATTCACCCCAAAACAGAATTTAATTTTCACATGGCCGCTGCGGATGCCAAAGCTGTGATGCAAAGTGGCATTGCCCCTATGACACTTTTTCCCCTTGATTGTACGCAGCAAATGGAATTTACGCCTAAACGTGAGCTATGGATGCGTCGTGCACTTCGTGGTGCTAATCCTGATGTTGTTGAAGATCTTGTAAAAATGATGAAAGCACCAGAGTGGCTTGATAAAATGAAATTTAATAAACATGCTTTTATGCATGATATTCACACCGCTATGTATCTTGAAGAGGGCGAATTATATAGAGGGCGTTTTCAGGAGGTTACAATCAATGATGGTCAGGTCAAAGAGACACGTGGAATGAGCACGGGAAGCTATCGCTTAGGGGCAATGAACCCTGCGAACACAAAACATAATGTTTTGGTGATGGAAGATATTCTTGACCCCGATCGTGTATTTAGCAAGCTCATTGACAGCTATAAGAGGCTTTTACTTCCTAAGGTTCCGCTTTATCCAACACCTGATTTCGTTCATTGATGCACAGATAAAGCTTAGCTCTGGATTACCATTCAATACTTTATCCCAAGATAAGGGATTGCCCGGTCATTTCTTTTGGTTTTTCGACATCCATTAGCTCAAGCATTGTGGGCGCGAGGTCTGCAAGGGTTCCTTCTTTAAGTTGGAAACTTGCGCCTTCTTTCGTAATAACCACCACAGGAACGGGGTTAAGCGTATGCGCAGTGTGTGGTTCATTTTTATTTTCATCCCACATGCAATCAGCATTTCCATGATCGGCTGTGATGATTATTTTGCCCTCTTTTTCTAAAACGAGAGGAACAATTTCACCAAGCGCTTCATCAACCGTTTCGCACGCTTTGCGAACAGCATTGATGTCACCAGAATGTCCAACCATATCGGGATTTGCGAAATTAACAATTACCGCGTCATATGCTCCATCTTTTAGCGCTTTGATCACGCGATTCCTGACCTCTTCAGCGGCCATTGCGGGTGCTAAATCATAGGTGTCGACTTTTGGTGAATCTGGCATTGTTCTGTCTTCACCTTCAAATGGAACTTCGTTTCCGCTATTGAAAAAGAAAGTTACATGCGGATATTTTTCTGTTTCTGCAATTCTGATTTGTGTAAGACCTGCTTTTGCTATCGTCTCACCGAGATTATTTTTAATCAAAGGTGCTGGAAAAAGGGCCTTCATATATTCATCTAATTCTTTGGAATATGGCACCATCCCTAATGCAGCGTGAGCTTTAGGGTTGTAATCACCACGATCAAAATCATCGAATGTTTCATATTTTAAAGCCTGCAATATCTCTCTTGCGCGATCCGCTCTAAAGTTCGCGAATAATATGCCCTCTCTAGGCTGGATTCCACGATAGTCACCAATGACCGTTGGGTGAATAAATTCGTCTGTTATGTCTTCGCTGTACGCTTTTTCAACTGCTTCTAATGCTGTTGATGCTCTCATTGTCGTTTTTGCGTGGGAAATTGCGTTAAATGCTTTTGACACTCGTTCCCAGCGTTTATCCCTATCCATGGCATAATATCGACCAGAGACCGTAACAATATTTGTGTTACTTAATCTATCGCAGTGTTCTTGCAACTCTTTTATAGCGTCATCAGCACATTTGGGTGATGTATCGCGACCATCTGTGAAAGCGTGGATTTTTACGGTGACACCAGCATTATCCAAAATTTCAGCCATTTTCATGATGTGTTTTATGTCTGCGTGGACACCACCATGAGACGCTAAGCCCATTAAATGGCACGTGTTGCCTTTGTTTTTTAAATCATCGATGAATGACAACAAATGTGCATTTTCATTAATTGAACCGCTTTCGAATGCTTCATTCACGCGCGGTAGAGGCTGCCTTACTATACGTCCGGCGCCAATATTTGTGTGACCAACGTCAGAATTTCCCATTTGTCCTTCAGGTAAACCGACATCTGGACCGTATGTAATGAGTGTGCTGGACGGGTATTGTGACGAGAATTTATCCCAATTTGGTGTTTTGGCTGTGGCAATACCATCATGCTCTCCGCCATCACCAATTCCCCAACCGTCAAGGATACATAAAACAACAGGTTTTTTAGGGGTATGTGCATCAGAAGTCATATTTGACATATTTCTTTTTCAGTTGTAAGTTTCGTTACTATAATAAAAAGGATTAGTTATGGCTAGTAAACAAAGACGCATGATCAGTCTTTCAGATTTTAATAGAGATATTGATATTTTTCATGAGCACGCGCGCGCTGTTTTAGACAGTAAGGTCGAATTTTTAATCCCGCTCGATGGGCTTAAGGGGAATTTTGACGATTACCCGCATATTACGCATGCTAAAGTTCGCGTTTTAAAACCAACTGATAGAGCTGGATCATTGCTTTATGGACGCTTACATGGCCTTGGTGATGGCGCATTACTTGAGGATGTACGTAAAGGCCAGCCAGTCGCTGTTAATGTTTCCATTAATGGTAATGATATAGTTTTATTCCCTCATGTTCGGCTTTTTACCGATGAGCTAAGGCAAGCGGAAATTCAATGGTCAAGAAGCACTCTTAATACAGAGCGCTTCCCTTATTTTAATTAAATTTTTAAGGCTTCAGTGATTTTAGCTGATTTACAAAATTATCTTTTGTCACTTCTTTACGATCTTCATTGAGTTTGAAACCGCAATATAAAACAGTTAAAACAGCAATACTGAGACTTGAGCTAACGATATAATTTGCTATGGCCACACCGCCTAAAACAGCAGATAATATTACACCGAGAATAAATGTTGCGACAAAAATTACACCTACAAATTTAAAATGCGAAAGCTGCGCATCTGAGAATTCTGGTCCGTACATAAAAAAGCCAGCTAATACCAGCACAATCCCTGCCAAGCTTACCAGTGTGCTTAAGCCTGAAATGGCTGAAACAAATACAGCTATAAACCCCAAAATGCAGGCGGCGATCAAAGTCAGATAAGCAATTTTAATGTAATTTTCTTTTGGGATTCCCAAAATACTTTTAGTTGTCTTTGATAAGTTGCTTTTTGTGTCTTGAGCCTCATCGGGTTTTACAGCACCAGAAGCATCCTTACTTACATTATCCTCAGTCATAATAACCCCTTCTAATTAATGATATTTAATTGACTTTACAGCATGATAATGGCATGTGTACTAGGTATTGGAAAGGGAGAAAACCTTCTGGTTGACCGTAAAGCACAATAAAGTTGTTTTTTACAGTCCGCCCGTCGGAATTTCCCATATTTTAAAAACTTAGTGTATTTGGCCTCAGACAAAATTTTGGGCTCAATGTGCTTATTATGAAAGGTAAACTTTATGTTTAACGTCTACAGAAAAGAAATTGATTTTGCAGGGAAAACCCTGACTTTAGAAACTGGAAAAGTTGCACGCCAAGCTGATGGTTGTGTGATTGCTACGATTGGTGAAACATCTGTCCTTTGTGCTGTTACTGGCGCAAAAAGCATTCGCGATGGGCAGGATTTCTTCCCGCTTTCTGTTCACTATCAGGAAAAAACATATTCAGCGGGTAAAATCCCTGGTGGGTTCTTTAAACGCGAGGCACGCCCTAGCGAGAAAGAAACACTCACATCACGTCTTATTGACCGTCCTATTCGTCCATTGTTCCCGAAAGGGTTCTTGAACGAAGTTCAGGTTGTTTTGACGGTTATTTCTCATGACCTTGAAAATGATCCGGACATGGTTGCGCTTTGCGGTGCTTCTGCGGCGCTTACAATTTCCGGTATTCCGTTCATGGGTCCGATTGGTGGTGCGCGCGTGTGTTACAAAGACGGCGAATATCTTATTAACCCGCCTATGTATGAAGTGGCGGATACTGATCTTGATTTGATTGTTGCAGGAACACAAGAAGGCGTTTTAATGGTGGAATCCGAAGCGCAAGAGCTTTCCGAAGAGGTTATGCTTGGTGCGGTTGCCGCGGGTCATGCTGCATATCAACCAGTTATCGATGGCATTATTGAACTCGCCGAGATGTGCGCGAAAGATATGTGGGATATCCCTGAAACACCAGATCATATTGTTAAGCTTGAAAAAGACATTAAAGCGAAATATGCGAAAGACGTTGAGAAGGCGTACGGTATTACTGATAAGCTTGAGCGTCAGACAGCTGTTGGCGCGGCGCGTGATGCGGCGATTGAAGCATTTGCGGATGATGAAGCGGGCATCGATGCCAACCTTATCAAGTCCAAATTTAAATCGCTTGAAGCAGACGTTGTTCGTGGGGCGATTATCAAGACTGGTAAGCGTATTGATGAACGTGACACGAAGACAGTGCGTGCCATTGTTTCTGAAGTTGGTGTTCTTCCCCGCACGCATGGCTCTGCGCTGTTTACGCGTGGTGAAACTCAGGCGCTTGTTGTTTCTACATTGGGAACAGGTCAGGATGAGCAGATCATGGACACATTAGAAGGCGAATATCGTGAGCGTTTCTTGCTTCACTATAACTTCCCGCCTTATTCTGTTGGTGAAGCTGGCCGCATGGGTCCTCCAGGGCGTCGAGAAATTGGTCACGGTAAATTGGCATGGCGCGCGATCCGTCCGCTTCTTCCTACTGCTGAAGAATTCCCTTACACAATGCGCACAGTTTCTGAGATTACTGAATCTAATGGATCATCTTCTATGGCGACCGTTTGCGGTACATCGTTAGCGCTTATGGATGCTGGGGTTCCGTTAAAGGCACCGGTTGCCGGTATTGCGATGGGGCTTATTAAGGAAGGCGATGATTTTGCTGTTCTCTCCGATATTCTTGGTGATGAAGATCATCTTGGTGATATGGACTTTAAAGTTGCAGG
>JBGCEF010000023.1:0-31594 GCA_045106175.1 Bdellovibrionales bacterium | reverse complement strand
AATGGCATGATTGCTAGTGCACCAGGTGAACGTACGCAAATTAGCGGTCATGATACGCATGAATATCTTCATTTATTACGATCAACTTATGATGCGATTGCGGTTGGCATAGGAACGGTTTTAGCCGATGATCCGATGCTTACGGCGCGTGTTGAGGGCTATGAGCATTCGATTGTTCGTATTGTCTTTGATTCCAGTTTGAAAATACCTATTGGGAGCAAGTTGGTTCAAACGGCTAAAGATGAACCCGTTTGGGTTTTTTATAAAAATGCTGCGGATGATAAGAAAGATAAGCTTTTGGGGCAGGGTGTGACGCTTTTTGAAACGGGGGCGTGTGTAACATCGGCGCTTCATCAAATGGCAGAGCAGGGCATTACAAGGTTATTAGTAGAAGGTGGTGCGACGTTGCATCATTCCTTTTTACAGGCTGATGTTTTTGATGAAGTTCAGCAGTTTCAGTCGCATAAATTATTGCCTGATGACGGTGTGAAAGCGGCTTCTTTTGATTTTGATGGGATGAGTTGTGTTGAAAAGCGTGATTTGGGTGAAGATTTACTGGAAATATACAGGCGATAGGCCTAGTTTGCTGTCATGTTTACAGGATTAATACAAGATATCGGTATTATCAATTCAATCGAAAAAAACGGCGATTGGAAGATTTTAATTGAAACTAACCTTATGAATTTAAATTCGGTTGAGATCGGCGCGTCTATTGCGTGCGATGGTGTTTGTTTAACTGCGGTTGAAAAGGGGCCGAGTTGGTTTGTTGTTGATGTTTCACATGAGAGTTTAGACAAAACAAAGATTCAATATTGGGAAACAGGTGCGCGCGTTAATTTGGAACGTTCTTTACGTTTGGGAGATGAATTAGGCGGGCATATTGTGTCTGGGCATGTGGATTGTTTGGCAGAGGTTATCGGCCTTGAAGAGGATCATGATTCTTGGCGTTTTAAGGTTAAGGTCCCTCAAAGTTTTTCCAAATTTATCGCTTCGAAGGGCTCGGTTGCGCTTGATGGAATATCATTAACGGTGAATGAGGTTGAGGATGATGTTTTTGGTGTAAATATTATACCGCACACATGGGAGTACACGACATTATCGAATCGTAAGGTGGGTGATAAATTGAACCTTGAGATTGATATGCTGGCGAGGTATGTTGCGCGTCAATTAGAATTTAAGGGTGATGATAATGTCTCATAAAATTGCTGTTTTATCTGCGTCTTGGCATGCTTCGATTGTTGGATCGGCTGAAGATTCGTTTATTGAAGCGATGATTGAGAAGGGGTATTTGCGTGAAGATATTGACGTGATTAAGGTTCCAGGTGCCTTAGAAGTGCCGCTTGCGGGTAAGGCGGCGTTTGAGAACGGGTATGATGCGGCCGTCGGTATTGCGTTTGTTGTTGATGGCGGTATTTATCGTCATGAGTTTGTTGCGCATACTGCGTTGCAAAGTATGTTGGATGTATCGATGGATGCGGGTAAGCCATTTTTATCTGTTGTTATATCTCCTCAGAATTTTAAGGAAGGTGATTCTGACGATGAAACATGGTTTGCTGATCATTTTGTCATTAAGGGTCGTGAAGCCGCGGATGCATGTGATCAGATGTTAAGTGTTTTACCGCAGATTAAGGCTTAAGTCATGACAGAACAAACTAAGCCATCGCCTAAAGCTAAATCTTTGTCCGCGCGATTATGTGCTGTTCAAGCCCTTTATCAGATGAAACATAATCAGCAGCCTGTGAAGGTTGTTTATGATGAATATATCAAACATCGCAGTGAGCAAGAGGTTGACGGGCAGAAGCTTGTTGAGCCAGATGGAAAGCTATTTAAGCGTATTCTTTATGGCGTGGAAGAGCGTTATGTTGAGCTTGATGATGTTATTGCAGCGAATCTTAAGAAGGATGCGAGTGATCGCGTTGTTGAGCCTTTGCTTTTTTCGGTTTTAATTAGCGGGGCATATGAATTGTTGGCGCATGCGGATATTGATGCGCCTATTATTATCAATGATTATTTAAATGTGGCACATGCGTTTTTTGATAAAAACGAAGTGGCGCTTGTTAATGGTGTTCTTGATAGTGTTTCAAAAATATTTCGTTAGGCTTTTCTAGCTTGATCTCCTTTTACCTTTTTTATTATGTAAATATATTTCGAATTTTATGTAATCCTAACCTGACATTAAGATTCAACCCTGTATTCTTAATAATAGGGTTCAAGATAAGAAATTAGGGTTCAAACATAATGAAGTCAGTTATTATGATCGTAGGTGCGCTCATTGTCCTCGCCGGTGGCGGGGCAGGAGCGTATTTTTATTTCACAGGTGAAGCGGAAGCGTCTGCGCCGCAGGATCAAGCCGATAAAATTGCTGAGAAAAAAAGCAAAGAAAAGAAAGAGACTTACAAGTTTGAGTATGTTGAATTAGACCCGCTTATTCTTCCGATTGTTGATAAGAATGGTGTAAGCCAAGTGGTCAGTTTGGTTGTAGCGCTTGAAGTTATAGATTCAAAATCTGCGTCGCTTGCTCGTGATTATTCTCCAAAATTAAAAGATGCTTACATTCAGGATCTTTATGGTCTTTTGAATGAGAAAGCGGTGCTTAAAGGTGGTGTAATACAGGTCGGGTATTTGAAAGATCGCCTAAATAAGGTTAGTCAGACCGTTTTGACAAACGGTGAGATCAATGACGTGTTGCTACAGGTTGTACAGCAGCGTCCAATTTAAGAATTATTACAGTTTGATGTGAACCCTCTATAATACATCAACACTTACCCCGTTCGGTTTATTCCGGACGGGGCTTTTTTTACAGGCCGCCGCTGCCTGTTGTGGCTGCACTTCCTTGTTGTGGATTAAACTTACCTAGGTTCCCAAGAAATTCTTGAACGATTGTGCGTTCATTTCCATGAGTTTTGGTTTTATCGCGGACATATGGGATGTTGATGCGTTCACGGTCGACTTTTTCGATTGCTTCCAATGTGCCTTCGGGATCAAAAGCGACGAGGAAGATTTTTTCATTTACAACTTTGGGATCAAATATTCCGCGTTTCTCAGTTTCCTGACCGATATAGTACCAAACATTGCTGTCGAATGTTGATTTGGTTGTTGGGGAGCCAAGTGTGCGAAGGACATCAGATCGTTTGGATTGTCCCGGCATAATTTCAGCAATTTGATAATCTTCCAGCATATTACCACGCTTTGCGACGACAGGGCTGCATGCGCTTAGGATGCTTAATCCGGCGATAAGAATAAAAAATTTGTTATTGTTCTTGAGGAATGGCATGTCACTCACTACCTTTCTAATAGATTAATAAAGCTATAGCGAATACAGGATAGAAATCAATGTTTGGTCTTCTTAAAAAGAAAAATCCATATGAACAAGATGCATTACAAGTTTATGAACGCTTGATGGAAGCATCGCGTAATCCTTACTTTTATACTGATATGGGGGTTCCGGATAGTTTTGACGGACGCTTTGATTGTTTGGTTGCACACACATTCATGGTTGTTGAAGCGTTAAACAGTAGTGATCTGAAAAAAGCGGATTTATTTAATCAATCTCTATTTGATCGCATTTTTGTTCAAATGCATGTGACGCTTCGTGAGATTGGGGTCGGTGATGTTGGTATTCCAAAGCATCAGCAAAAGATGATGAAGGCCTTTAACGGAAGGGTCCATGCTTATTCGGATGCATTGGATACGGATGGTTTGACTGAGGTTTTGATCCGTAATTTATATGGAACGGTCGAGGCCCTGATCCAAAAGATGTGGAAAGATTTGCGCAATATATGAGAAAGAGCGTCAAAGCTTTGCAAGCGTTGGATTTTGATACTATTATCTCTACTGATAATTTGTTTGAGATATAGATATGAATGAAATTTTAGAATCGGAATGGTCGCATTTTTTTGATGCGGATGACGTGAGTGATGCTTCCGTGCGCATGACGATTACGCCAGATAAAGATGAGCGTAAAGATTTGGTGCGCCGTCTTGGGATTTTAGGCGTTGATATGTTGAAAGCGGATCTTGAACTGACACGAGAGCAAGGCGGCATGGTTTTGCATGTTAAGGGACATATCCATGCCGTATTGAAGCAGGCTTGTGTTGTAAGTTTAGATGAGATTGAAACACGTGTGAATGATGTATTCGAGGCGTGGTTTGCTGACTCGGAGCAGGCTGTGGCTCTTGCGAAGGTTAAGCATGATAAACAGGTTAAAGCCAATGGTGAGACACCTATTATTGATGAAGCCGAAGATCCAGAGCCGATCATTGAAGGCAAGATTGATCTGGGCGAATTGGTGACACAGCATCTTATATTATTGATCAATCCTTATCCGCATAAAGACGGGGTTGAGTATGAATATGGTGATGACGAGCCGCAAAAAGTTCCTGAAGCGTTTAAGAGTAATCCATTTGCTGCGTTAAAGGATTGGAAATCAAAATTGGACGTAGAGTGAATAAAACTCTTGATTTAAGCGTCCGAAATGGTTATTACACCTACTTAAATTGAATTAAAGGATTAAAGCGATCGCTGTTCAAAAGCGAAAAACAACAAAATCTAAGCGTAACATGCGCCGCGCGCACGACGCCCTTACAGTTGAAAATTGGGTTGAAGACTCAAACACAGGTGAGCCTAAGCGTCGTCACCACATTGATCTTAAAACTGGTACCTATAAAGGTCGTCAGGTTATTGAAGGGCGTGATTAAGCCCCTATAAATCACTCGATTATTTTAAGACCTGCATTATAATGATGCAGGTTTTTTATTGATGATTTGATTCTCTTATATAAAGGTTTGCATGTGGCACAGACAATTACGATTGCATTAGACGCGATGGGCGGTGATTATGGGGTTAATAGTGTTATTCCCGGGGCAGCGCTTTGTTTGAAAGGGAATCCTGATCTTCGGTTTTTATTGTTTGGGGATCGTGCGCAGATTGAGCCTGTTTTACAAGTGCATGATGATCTGCGCCGCGTGAGTGAAATTGTTCATACCGACAGTTATATAAAAAGTGATGAGAAGCCATCGGTGGCGTTGCGCGCAAGCAAGGGCACATCTATGCGGCTTGCGATTGAGGCTGTTTTGAATGGTAAGGCGGATGCGATTGTTTCTGCAGGGAATACAGGCGCGCTTATGGCGCTTGCGAAGATGGTTTTGAAGACTGTTCCAGGGATTCATCGTCCTGCGATTGCAAGTTTGTGGCCGACGGATCGTGGGTCATCTGTGATGCTTGATTTAGGGGCGAATGTTTTAGTGGATGCGGAGAATTTAGCACAATTTGCAGTGTTGGGTTCAGTTTTTGCGAAGGCGCATAATGATGATATTTCCGTTCCTACAGTGGGTTTGTTAAATGTGGGAACCGAGGATGCCAAAGGCCCTGACCATGTGCGAGGGGCGGCGGAAATTCTTTCAAATGTTGAATTCCCCGGTCATTATTATGGCTTTGTTGAAGGAACCGATATCACCAAAGGCACCGTTGATGTGATTGTGTGTGATGGATATGCAGGGAATATTGCGCTAAAAACAGCTGAAGGTGTTGGTAAATTTTTTGGTGATCGATTGAAAGAGTCTTTAAAGTCTGGTGTGTTTTCGATGTTGGGCGCCATGATTGCAGGCGGTTCTTTGAAGTTGTTTAAAAACCGTGTTGACCCGCGTCTTTATAATGGCGGTGTATTCTTGGGGCTTAATGGCTTGTGTATTAAGAGTCACGGTGGGTGTGATCCGCTTGCGTTTTCTTCTGCAGTTAATCTTTCCATTGAACTTGCTAGACATAGTTATGTTGAAATAGTAACCAATGATATTAATAATTTGATTTCTCAAGAATCATTTTTGTCTTAGTTTCACAAATAGATAAGCGTAAATTTATGTCCATTCGATCTGTTATTTTGTCTACTGGGGCTTACTTGCCCGAAAAGATCATGACTAATGCTGATCTTGAAAAGATCGTTGATACGTCTGATGAGTGGATTAAGCAGAGAAGCGGTATCGATTCTCGTCATATTGCGGCGGATGATGAAACAACAGCAGATTTGGCGATTGCGGCGGCGAGAGACGCAATGGAGCGGGGCGGGGTTGATCCGTCTACGATAGATGGTGTTATTGTTGCGACAACGACGCCGGATCAGACCTTTCCATCAGTTGCAGTAAAGGTGCAGGCTGCTTTGGATTTGCCTGTGGGGTTGGCGTTTGATGTGCAAGCGGTATGTACGGGGTTTGTGTATGCGCTTGCTACGGCGAATAATTTTATAACTGCAGGGCAGGCAAAGCGGCTTTTGGTTGTTGGTGCGGAAAAGATGTCCTCGATTGTTGATTGGGAAGATCGCACGACATGTGTCTTGTTTGCCGATGGCGCGGGGGCAGTGATTCTAGATGCTCAAGATAATGACGGTGATCGAGGTATCTTATCAACGCATCTTTATGCGAATGGTAAGCATCGTGACCTGCTTTACACAGACGGCGGGCCCTCATCAACGGGCAGCGCGGGACACATTATTATGCATGGACGCGAAGTGTTCAAATATGCTGTGACCTATATGGCAGATGCGGTTAATGAGGCGTTACTTGCGAATGATGTTAGTGCGCAGGATATTGATTGGTTGGTTCCGCATCAGGCGAATATCCGTATTATTGAGGCTACGGCTAAGAAATTGGATTTAGATCCGGACAAAGTTGTTGTGACGGTTGATCATCATGGGAATACGTCTGCGGCTTCTATTCCACTTGCCTTTCATGAGGCGATTGTGGATGGGCGCATTCAAGCAGGGCAGCTTGTTTTATTAGAGGGAATGGGTGGAGGCCTTACGTGGGGTTCTGCCTTGCTTCGTTTCTGATTTCTTTTCAAGAAAATCGTCTAGTGCTTTGAAGATGAATCATTTTTTGGGGGTAAGCGTTTCGTTTTTGTTGACGATAGGTTTGTTGCATCGTACTATTTCTTTATTCAAAATATAGGAGTATGGACATGGAAAACCGTACAATTACGCGTGCAGACCTTGCAGAGGCAGTTTATGAAGAGGTTGGTTTATCTCGAAATGAATCATCCGATTTGGTTGAGGCTGTGTTGGATGAAATTGCAGACACGTTGGTGACTGGTGAGAATGTGAAAATTTCATCTTTTGGTAGCTTTTCAATTCGTGAAAAGGGCGAGCGCATTGGGCGTAACCCGAAGACAGGTGTTGAAGTGCTGATTTCTCCGCGCAAAGTTCTAGTTTTTAAAGCATCACACGTTCTTAAAGATCGTATCAACAAAGGCGAGTAAATATGGATCAGCAAAAACCACAAACAGTGACAGGACAGGTTAGTTGGGATCGTGAGAATAATCATGTTGAAGGACAGCCTAGTGTTGCCAATGAAACAGAGATAAAGGGACCGCTTACGGGCAAAGATGTGTCTCAACAAGTTAGAAGTGCGCGCAGTTCATCACGTCGTTCGCGTAAATCTGAAGGGGCGTTTCGTACTATCAGTGAGGTTGCCGAAATTTTGGATGTGCAACAGCATGTTTTAAGGTTTTGGGAAACAAAGTTTAGTCAAATCCGTCCGCTTAAGCGCGGTGGCGGTCGTCGTTATTATCGTCCAGAAGATTTGGCGTTGTTGCAACGTATCCATCATCTTTTGTATACCGAAGGATATACCATCAAAGGTGTGCAAAAGCTTTTGAAGGAACAAGGCAAGAAAGCTGTTGTTGAAGCAGGTTTAGCAAAGCCAGCGAACCGCGTAGATCTTGAGCCTAAAGAGCCTGCTCAAGATGATGCGCAGGTTCATGCGTCTGCTTTGACTGATAAACAGCGTTCCTTGTTAGAAACAACACTTGATGAGCTGAAGTCGTTAAGGCGTGCCGTTATTTCTGAATAGTGTTTGCATTCCTTTATTCTTAAAGGTAGTAATCACGGATCGGAACGTGGCGTAGTCTGGTAGCGCACTCGCCTGGGGGGCGAGGGGTCGTGGGTTCAAATCCCGCCGTTCCGACCATACTTTCATTTTTATTTTGTCCCTGTGTAGTTAGTGTTTTTCCATTTTCTTGACTTTTTAAGGTGTGGTCTGTTATTCACAGGTGTGAAAAGTGATATATTATGTCTTTAGTTGGTGATAAATTTAGAGAGCATCGAGGCAAGTTTGCATTAAGTGCTGCTGGGTTTGGTTTAATGTTTCTATTGGGTTGTGCCAAATCTGGCGATTATAATCACAGTGTAGTTCCGCCTGTTGCGCAAACACCAGAGCAGCAGCAAAAAGCTTGATCAACTTTGATAGGAGCATTAAATAGAGCAGCAGGATGCCCGCCAACCGATGATACTTGTCGTCAGAGAATTGGTCGTGGTGGTTTATTAGCTGGAACAGCGGCTATTTCGATACCACATTTGGGTCCTGCTACCCCTAGATTTTAATTCCTATGTTTTCCATTGGTTCTATTGATATTGATGATCCTGTGTTCTTGGCTCCTATGTCGGGTATATCTGATCTGCCATTTCGGCGCATTGTTTCTGAATATGGTGCAGGGCTTGTTTTTTCAGAGATGATTGCATCGCGCGCAGTTATTGTTGAAGCGCGGCAATCGAAGGCCGAATCTAAAAAGATGGAAGAAAATTACGCAGCGCATGGTGTTGTGGCGGTGCAGCTTGCGGGCTGTGATCCTGATGTGATGGCGGAAGCCGCGCAGATCAATGTGGATCGTGGTGCGGCAATTATTGATATCAATTTCGGATGCCCAGTTAAGAAAATCGTCAATAAGCTCGCGGGGTCAGCGTTGATGCGCGATGAGGATTTGGCCGTTGATATTATGAAGGCGGTTGTTGATGCGGTTAATGTACCGGTGACGATGAAGACGCGCCTTGGTTGGGATTGGCAGAATTTGAATGCGGCTTCGCTGTGTCGTAAAGCGCAAGATGTCGGGATACAAATGGTAACTGTGCATGGGCGAACGCGTCAACAAATGTATAAGGGTGAAGCGGATTGGGAGGCTGTAGGAGGGGTGAAAGATGCCTTAGATATTCCTCTCATTGTGAATGGTGATATTTTGAGCCCTGAGGATGCGAAGCAGGCCATGAAGATATCTGGTGCGGATGGTGTTATGATTGGGCGCGCATGTCAGGGCAAGCCATGGATGCTGCGTGATGTAGCGGCATATATGCGCGGCGATGGGGTTCCTCTTGCGCCATCTGTTGAAGATCTTCATAGGTTAGTAAAGCGTCATTACGAGGATATTTTAGGGTTTTATGGTGAGCGTCGCGGCGTTGGATTGGCTCGAAAGCATTTGGCTTGGTATGTTGATGGCATGCGACATGCGAATGAATTTCGTCGTCGTGTGAATACTGAAAGTGATCCGAATTTAGTCAAAGCTGCTATCGATGATTTCTTTTTGGGTGAAGGTTTGATTGCAGCTTAAATATTCTTCTAATACTGGAGAGATGTCTTAAAGCTATATAGGCTTATCTTTTATTTGATGATTTTTATGGGCTTTACTGGCTCTGCGGCTAAGCTGCCTTTATATGGACCGCTTTGAAGAGGTGCCCATTTGTAGTTTATTGTTTTACCGCTCGGTAATTGTATAGAGGATGGTGGTTTGCCTTTGTAAGAGTTTTTGTAATTACAAAGCCATCTGTCTTCTTCTTCAGTTAACCAGTAAAATTCTTCACTTAATGTTTTTGATGCTGTTATTAGTTGTTGTTCTTTAGAAGTTTCTTTTAATTCTTCATTTGCAACAAGTACTGAAATTATAATGACTATTAAAAGTTGTATTAGTTTCATATTTTTATATTAAAAGTTTTTCCATATTGGTGTCAAATGATGCGTAAGCTGTCTGTTCTGTTGTAGATATTATGAATATTTATGCTTTTGTAAAAGTGCTTGAGTAAAGTTAAGGTATTTAGGTACCCTAATTTTATCTTGCTGTTTTTGCTTGTTTTTATTGACACTGTTGTATGAAAAGGGCATAAAACGCGCACGAGTTTAAGAATAAGGAATAAAACTATGTCAGGAACTACTTCTACTAAGCCTGCCGAAGTCGAGAAAAAGTGGATTATTGTTGATGCTCAAGATGTTGTTCTTGGTCGTCTTGCAAGCATAATTGCCCTTCGTCTTCGCGGTAAACATAAACCTAGCTTTACGCCGCATGTTGATGACGGTGATAATGTGATTGTGATTAATGCCGAAAAGGTTCGCCTTACTGGTAACAAGCGCGATGGTGATATCTTTTATTGGCATACTGGTTATCCTGGTGGGATCAAGCAGCGTTCTAAGGGGCAGATCCTTGAGGGTAAGCATCCTGAACGCGTTGTTGAGAAAGCTGTTGAACGTATGCTTCCAAAAGGGCCTTTAGGTTATAAGGTTTTCAAAAACTTGCGCGTTTACGCAGGAACAGAGCACGGTCATGAAGCGCAAAAGCCAGAGATGCTTGATGTTGCTTCTATGAATGCAAAGAATAAGAGATAGGAATAAATGAAGATGTCTAAAGAAGAAGCGGTCAAAGATTTAAAAGACCTTAAAGATGTTGTAGAGGGTACTGACGCGGTTGCGGCGGATGCTGTTGATGATGCGGAAAATGCTCCGGTTAAGCGTGAGCCGAAGATTGATAAACTTGGGCGTTCATATGGTACAGGTCGTCGTAAAGATGCTGTTGCCCGTGTTTGGGTGAAAAAAGGAACTGGTAAAGTGACTGTAAATGGTCGTGATCAGTCGACATATTTCGCACGTAAGACACAGCAGCTTATTTTGAACCAGCCATTCTTAATTGTGGATGCGGTTGGTCATTATGATGTGATTTGCACTGTTAAAGGTGGTGGATTGTCCGGTCAAGCTGGTGCGGTTCGCCATGGTATATCGCGTGCTTTAGAAAACTTTGATCCAACATTGCGTCCTGCTTTGAAAACTGCGGGTATGTTGACACGTGATGCACGTATTGTTGAGCGTAAGAAGGTTGGTAAGCACAAAGCGCGTAGAACCAAGCAGTGGGCGAAGCGTTAAGGTTTTACTACTGACAAAGAATTTGAAAAAGCGCCTATATTTTGGGCGCTTTTTTATTGGATATATCCGTGAACTTATTGTTGAGCTTGCTGTTGATTAAGTAAGGTTTTGTATACTTTTGCGTCTTTTTGGGATTTTTCAAGATTATTAAAGCCATAATAATAGACATGGGAACGTCCCAGCCATGCGCGTGCGTGCGTGCGATCTTGGGTGATGGCCCTGTCACATAAATCCAGAGCCTTTTTATAATTCTCAAGGTCTTTAAAATTCCAACACATGTCAGTGAGGTATAAAGGATCGTTTGGTGAGATGTCTAAAATGCGTTCTAGGAAGCTATTTGATTCCTTATATAAATCTAGCTGCCTTGCTGCCCACGCTGTTCTGTAGAGTATGCTTTCGTTTGGTGTAAACCTTGAAGCTGTTTTACAGTTCTTGTAGAGGTTTGATAGGGCTTTTTCGTCTTTGTTGTCATTAATATTATTACCAAAATATTCACACTTAATTGGTGCTATTTCGGCGGGTTTATAATTGGGATCATTGTTCAATAATATTTTGATGAGTGCGTCGATCTTTTTCATGTCGTTCTTTTGAAGTGACAATTTTAGATAATCGGTTAGGTAGCGACCGCTATTAGGGTATTTTTTTATGACACTGGAATAATGGTCTTCAATTTCGTTCCAAACGGCTTTGCGTTCTAGTGACAAAGGGTGTTTTTTTATTTTTTCAGGACGGTTCTTATAGTGCCTTTGGATATCTGCGAAAATACGATTATAGGCTTTTGGAACAGCGATCAGGATTGCTGATTGTTTGTCAGATTTTTCTATATATTGCCGTGCTGTTAATAATATCTGGCCGATCGATAATTCAAAAATCTCATCTTCGATTTCTTGTTTTGTGCGTTCGTCTATATATTCGGGTTTCGATAAATTTCTGTCGGGGTATTTTCGTAAGATGTTTGCAATTCCCTGGGAGATTATTCTTTCATCACGTCCTAGTTCAAAAGGCGACAAGCTCATTATGTAGCCTGTAAGGCTATTTACTTCTCCTTTTTCGATGCTTTGTGTGGCTAAGAAATGCTCTTTTACTTCTTCACGTGAAAGTTTGTATTTTTTGAAATTGGCGGTCAAATGCGCATGTATACGCCATTCGTCTGGAAATTTTTCTGTTAAGCGTAAAAAGCGGTTGTAGGTGGTTGCCATTGTGTCTTTGTATCGACGTCTTTGGCTCTGTAATATACTATCAACGCGATCTGGATGTGTGTAATGGTTTGCAGTAGAGTATTTAAGAAGAGTGTCAAAGTATTGATTTAAAAAACTTTTTGGGAATTCTTTGGCCCATCTATCTTCAATTCTGTCCCAGTCTTTGTGGCTTTCGTCTTTGTTAATTATTAGAATGATTTCGTCAAATAATTCAATGATAATATCTGTGCCATGACGAGATGTTGTCCCGTCTTTGATGTAAGTTGCGAGTTGTTTTTCAACTTTTTCGAAAAGATCCCCTTTTAGATCGTTATGAATCCGCATAGCAACGTTTTCAACATATGTGTTGTTGGCTAAAACTGGGGACGTAAAGGTAAGGGCTAATACGAATAAAAATAATAATCTCATAAAATTATTTTATCAGAAATTGATCATATTAGGCAGTCTTTTTGTGAACAAAACTTCCAGGTGATGGTTCTATTTCTTTTGTAATTTTGCGAGGTTTTATTTGACCGTTGCTATAGTCTTCGACCCATTTTTGCCAGTTTGGCCACCATGAGCCTTCATTTTCTTTTGCATTGTTTAGCCAGTCGTCAGTATTTGCAGGTGTTTCGGAGTTAGTCCAATAACAGTATTTCTTTTTAGTGGGAGGGTTTATTACGCCAGCAATGTGACCGGATGCGGCAAGCGTAAAAGTTTTGGGGCCACATAGTAGCTGTGTGCCTTGGTAGGTTGCGCGCCATGGGGCGATGTGGTCTTCACGCGCAGACAAGAAATAAGCGGGGGTTTTAATTCTTGAGATATCAATGGGGGTGCTATTCATGGATATGCCGTTTGGCTTTATCAATAAATTGTCACGGTAGAGCTTTCGTAAATAAAAGCTATGCATTGCGGCTGGCATGTTGGTGGAGTCATCATTCCAATACAGGAGGTCAAAGGGAAATGGTTCTTTGCCTAAAAGGTAATTGTTGATGACGAATGACCAAATAAGATCATTGGCGCGAAGTAGGCTGAATGTTTGTTGCAGGTGGCTTGCATGGAGGACACCGGTTTCGGCCATTTGGCGATCCATGAGTTGTAATTGCTCATCATCCATAAAGAGTTTGAGATCGCCTGCTTTTTCGAAATCTGTCAGTGTTGTTAAAAAGGTTGCTGATGCGATACGGTTGGCTTGCTTTTTTGAGGTTAGATAGGCGAGTGTGATTGTTAATAGTGTGCCTCCCAAACAATAACCAATCGCGTTGCAATCTTTTTCGCCTGTCGATGATTGTATGTGATCGAGTGATGCGATGATGCCTTCTTTCATGTAATCTTCGAAGCGTTTTTGCGCGAGCTTTTTGTCTGGATTTACCCAAGAGATTACAAAAACGGTGTGTCCTTGTTCGACAGCCCATTTCATGAATGAGTTATCTTCGCGTAAATCGAGGATGTAGTATTTATTGATCCAAGGCGGAATAATAAGAAGCGGGCGTTTTGCGACGTTTTTTGTTAAAGGTTCATATTGGATGAGCTGAATGAGGTCGTTTTCAAAAACGACACTGCCTTTGGTGGTTGCTAGATTCTCGCCGAGTTTAAAAGCGTTATAGTCGGTTGTGCTGATTTTTAGGGCATTTTGTCCGCCTTCTAGCCCGCGTTCTAAATCTTCTATGAGGTTTTCGAAACCGCGAATAAGATTTTCACCACCGGTTTTCATGGTTTCTTTGATGACGTCAGGATTTGTCATTGCAAAGTTGGTTGGTGACAATGCATTTGCAAAAAGTTGAGTGGAAAAAGCGAGTTTTTCACGTTTTTGTTCATCCAGATCATCGGCGCAGCGCACGGTTTTATCCATCCATTCACATGTGAGGAGGTAGGATTGTTTAATGAAATCGAATAAAGCGCTTTCTTGCCATTCGTTTGATTTAAAGCGGCGATCGCCTTTTTCGGGTTCGATGATGGTTTTTGCATCTTCGCCCATAAACTTAAAAGCGCTTTCCTGCCATAGTTCTACACCCTTTTGCCAATATTCGATCTGAAGTTCCCAGAACTTTTCGGGGTTGTTCCAAAAACTTTCAAGAAATTCAGAATAGCTCTCACCCACATTGAGCGGGTCAAAGTTAATGGTGTTGCCTTCGGCTGATTGTTTTTCAATAAATTCTTCAATGACGGGCTGTGCGCGTTCATAGGCGGCCGCCATTGCTTGAGAGAAAGCGACGGGGTCGAGCATACGGATTTCTTCTTGTTGGTCGTTTTGATTGGTGTTGGGCAGTTGTTTTTGCGCTTTTTCCATCTTTTTCTCTTTTCTCGGATGATGAAATGCTTAATATAATTAAGCAATTAAAGAAAGAGTGTATCATGAATTTTTTAAAGTATGGCGTTGCCGTTATGGCTGTTGTTGTTTTAAGTGGGTGTTCATATTTTGATACAGGCAGGGGTGAGGTTATTGAGGTTACGTCGGATGATATGACAGCAAATGTTGTTCCTATTTATGATACTCACTACGAAGATGCGGTTTATCACAGTACTAAAGGTGCGGTTGAGGTCTACAATCTAGATAAAAGCGATAGTGGTGCTGTTGGTTATTTTGAATCATTTGCGCGTCCGTTAGAAACAAAAAGCCCGTCGGTTATCGAAGTTAATTCAAGTGTCGATATTTATCCCATTGATATTCCGATGCAAAAGACGCTACAACCTTAGTCATAAACATTAACAGAGGATTTTGAAATTATGGGCGATGCATTTCGTTTAGGCATAGCTGGATTGGGAACCGTTGGTGCGGGTGTTGTTAAGAACATTCAGCAACATGGCAGTGTATTGGCTTCAAGATGCGGACGTCCTATTGAAATTGCTGCCGTGTCTGCGCGTGATGCATCAAAGGATCGTGGTGTTGATCTTTCTGGTTATGATTGGATTGATAATGCCGAGGATATGGCCAACAGCAATTCTATTGATTGTGTTGTTGAGATGATTGGTGGTTCTGAAGGGCTTGCGTTTAATCTGGTGCGTAATTCCTTGTCGAAGGGGAAGCATGTTATTACGGCGAATAAAGCTTTGCTTGCGCATCACGGTAGCGAGCTTGCGCAGATCGCAGAAGATAATAATGTGAACCTTGCTTATGAAGCTGCTATTGCTGGCGGGATTCCGATTGTAAAAGCGTTGCGTGAGGGATTTGCAGGGAATGATGTGCAAGCCGTATTTGGTATTTTGAACGGAACATCTAATTACATGATGACCGCTATGCGTGATACTGGGCGTGATTTTGATGAGATTTTAAAAGAAGCGCAGGATTTAGGGTATGCGGAGGCTGATCCGTCTTTTGATGTGGATGGTGATGATGCGGGGCATAAGCTAGCTTTATTAGCGGCGATTGCATTTGGCACTAAGCCTGATTTTAAATCGTTGCAGATGAAGGGAATCCGTGGTGTAACGGCAGTTGATATCGCGTTTGCGACGGAACTTGGTTATAAGATTAAATTGCTTGGTATTGCGCGCCGTATCGGTGATGACATTACACAGAGCATTCAGCCATGTCTTGTGCCTGAAACCAGTAAAATTGGCGGCGTTGATGGTGTTTTCAATGCGGTTCAAATCGAGGGGGATTATGTCGGGAGCAGTTTGCTTGTTGGGCGTGGTGCCGGAGAGGGACCAACGGCGTCTTCTGTTTTGTCTGATATTATTGATGTTGCACGCGGGTTTGATATACCTACATTTGGTGTGCCTGCAAATGATTTGAAGGACCCCGTTTGGATTGACCAGGGTGAAATTGAAAGCGGATATTATCTGCGTCTTGATGTTTTGGATCAGCCGGGTGTTATTGCTGAAATTTCGGCGATTTTGCGTGATCATAACGTTTCGATTGAAAGCTTTATTCAGCATGGGCGCGATTTGGGACAGCCAGTTGCATTGGTTATGACGACGCATGAGTCAAAGCAGGCCAATATTCAAGCTGCATGCGATGAGATCGCAAATCTAAGCAACGTCAATGCAGAGCCATCTTTGATGCGCATTGAGCCTTTGGAATAATGAGATAACACAGAGAGTAAAAATATGACTTTAGCACAGAAAGCAAATGATATGGCCGATATAGACACACACATGGATCGTAATTTAGCGTTAGAGCTGGCCCGCGTTACGGGGGCGGCGGCATTGGCGGCGTCTAAACAGGTTGGGCGTGGCGATAAGGTTGAAGCGGACCAGGTTGCGGTTGACGCGATGCGTGATGCGCTGAATTCATTGCATATTCAAGGACGTATTGTGATTGGTGAGGGCGAGCGAGACGAAGCTCCGATGCTCTATATTGGTGAGGAAGTTGGTGATGGTAAAGGGCCTAAAATCGACATCGCATTAGACCCATTAGAAGGGACGGATATTACAGCAGCAGGTGGGCCGAATGCTCTGGCTGTTGTTGCGATGGCTGATGAAGGTGGGTTTTTGAATGCGCCTGATACTTATATGGATAAAATTGCGGTTGGTCCGGGGGTTGATCCGAATATCCTTGATCTTGATGCGCCAATTTCGGATGTGCTTGCAAAGCTTGCGAAGGAAAAGGGTGGTAATATTGGTGATCTTACGGTTTGTATTCTTGATCGTCCACGCCACGCGGATTTGATTACAGATGTGCGTGCAGCCGGTGCGCGGATTAACTTAATTGGTGATGGTGATGTTTCGGCGGTTATTGCAACGACTGAACCGGATACAGGTATTGATCTTTATGTTGGTAATGGCGGCGCGCCAGAAGGTGTTTTAGCTGCGGCGGCTTTACAGTGTACCGGTGGTGCTATGCTTGGGCGTCTTGTATTTCATACCGATATTGAACGTGAACGTGCGGAGCGTTGGGGCATTACGGATTTGAGCAAAATTTATAAGACTGATGATCTTGCGAAGCCTGATAATGTTATGTTTGCGGCAACAGGTGTTACGGATGGTTCTATGCTTCGTGGTGTTCGTCGTTATGCGGGTGGCGCGAAGACATCGACATTGGTGATGCGTTCTAAATCGGGAACTGTGCGTCGTATTGAAGCGACGCATAATCTTGAGCGAAAAACTTGGCTTAAATCAATTTAGTTGACATAATTTGTTTATTGCTGTTAAGAGTTCTCTTTATGGGAGAATTTTATGTCTAAAATTGTATCTGGATTTGCTAATGGTTTGGCCGTTTTGGCTCTTTCTGTTTCTGCTGTTTTTGCCGAGGCGGATGATCATGGGCATGGTCATGAACATGAAATTGAAATGGGCCCTTCGGGTTTATCGTGTGAAGAAGCAGGTGTTTCTAAGTATTTTTGTGAATGGGCAACCGATGGTGATGATACAGTTTTACCTGAACGTTATAATGATGCGGTGTTTTTTTCAGACCATTGTTCGCAATTTGGTAGTAAAGAAGGAGAATGTGCTGCATTCTCTTTTCAGCTCTTGGGCGTTGTGCCTGTTGATCCCGCTGCGGAATAGCCTGTCTAAAAAGCGTGAGATTTTAATGGCTTCGCGCTAATCTTGTTTTATGACTGATTCTCTTTCTTTTCAAAAAGCGGTTTGGCAAATTTCGGATGTTGATTTGCATACGATAGGGCAGGTCACACAGGCACATGGCCTTACTGAGATTGCGGCGCGTATATTATCTGGTCGGGGTTTAAAGAGTGATGATATCGCATCGTTTTTATACCCTACGTTAAAAGAGCATTTGCCGGATCCATTTTCTATGCAGGGAATGGAGGTCATGGCGGATGATATTTCTAGTGCTATTGTTGCGAAAAAGTCATTTGCGATCTTTGGAGATTTTGATGTTGATGGGGCAACGTCTTCGGCGCTCTTGCATCGATTTTTGAAGCATTTGAGCGTTGATGCGCCGATCTATATTCCGGGTCGTTTGACCGAAGGATATGGGCCGAATGCAGATGCACTTCAGGCATTGCGCGATGACGGAGCGGAGATTTTGTTTCTTCTTGATTGTGGAACAACTGCCTTTGAACCTGTTGCTGCGGGGCGTGAGATGGGGTTGGAAATTACGATTCTTGATCACCATGAGGCAGAAGAAAATTTACCCGATTGTGCGCATTTGATTAATCCGAAGCGTCAAGATGATGAGTCTGGGTTAGATGTTTTGGCCGCGGTTGGTGTGACATTTATGGCGTGCATTGCTATTAATTCAAAATTACGTGCACTGGGTTTTTACACGGATAATAATATCAGCGAGCCGCCCTTGATTTCATGGCTTGATATTGTAGCGCTTGGTACTGTATGCGACATGGTGCCTTTGTTGGGGGTGAATCGATTGTTTGTTAAGCGCGGGTTTGAGGTGATGCAAACAACGCAGAACCCTGGTTTGCAGGAGTTGATCAGGGTATCAAAAGTGAAGCCGCCTTATTCAACATATCATGCGGGCTTTGTTTTGGGGCCGCGCATTAACGCGGGTAGCCGCGTGCATAAATCGGATTTGGGTGCGCGATTGCTTTCAACGGATGACGTGAGCGAGGCTAATGATATTGCGTTTACGCTTGATGATTGTAATGCCAAGCGCAAATCAATTCAGAGTGCGATGGAGGAAGAGGCCATTGCGCAAGCGGAAGATGAGGGTTTAGATGAGCATCCTGTTATTTTTGTGGCTTCTGAGAATTTTCATCAGGGCATGAGCGGCCTTGTCGCGGGGCGATTAAAGGAAAAATATGGCAAGCCGGCTGTCGTGGCGGCGATTATTGATGAAGGCGGCGTTTGTGAGGTGCGTGGCTCTGGGCGTTCTGTAGCGGGAATTCACATTGCACAGGCGTTTATCGATGCACGACAAGAAGAGCTTATTACGAAAGGTGGTGGGCATGCTATGGCGGGCGGATTTTCGATGTCAGTTGATCAGATTGATGCGTTTCGTCACTTTTTAAATGATCATGTTGCACGGCAGGTTGAGAGTAGTGTGCCAAATATTATAACTGCATTAGATGCTGTTATTACTGTGCGCGGGGCGACGCCAAACTTGGTTCATCAAATTACAGATGCGATTGGGCCTTTTGGGCAGTCTTTTGCGGAGCCTTTGTTTTTGCTAAGGAATGTACGTGTGCATAAGGTTGATGTTGTTGGTGCGGCGCATATTCGTGTCATGGTTTCTGATTGGGAAGGGGGGCAATGGATGAAAGCTATGGCTTTTCGCGCTGTTGGGACACCTTTGGGGGATGCTTTGTTGAAACGACAAAATGAGGCATTTGACCTTGTTGGGACATTAAAAATTGATGATTGGACAGGCACTGAAAAAACGGAGATGCATATTAGAGATGGTGCGTTTTCTTTATCAGAACAAGATTTATTAACTGGATAATTATCTTGTTTGGATGTCACATATAGCCTAATAAATGCTATGGAAAAATTACAAAGATCACTTAACGTCGCTGTTGTTTTGGCAGAAATAAGTCATATTTTTTGCTGCGTGTTGCCAACGGTTGTTAGTGTTATGAGCGTTTTGGTTGGTGTTGGTTTAATTGGCAGTTTGCCTATTGGTTTGCTGGTTCTTCATGATTACCTTCATGATTGGGAAGTGCCGATTATCGTTGGATCGGGGTTACTTATTGCTGTGGCGTGGTTGTTTGTTTGGTGTAGTCATAGAGTTGATTGCCATGATACCGGCTGTGAGCATGGGCCGTGTGAGCCTAAAAAGAAGAAATCTTCGCGATTGTTGAAGTTGGCGACAATTTTATTTGTGATAAATGTCAGTGTTTATAGCGTTTTTCATCGTGGTTTGTTGATTGAAATTCCCGCTGCGTCGGTTTCAACTCAGCCGGGCATGCATGATGATCATCACGGGCATCATAATCATGATCATTAGGGTTAACGTCTAAAACGGACGTTATCTCGCCAGACTCTTTTTTCAAAATCAAAATATATTTTTTCGTTTGTCGCAGGATTTATGACTTCGCAGAACATATTATTGGTCATGTTGGGGCTGTTGAAGCCGCTTGAAATAAATATAACTTGTGGAGTTTTGACATATTCCATATTTGGTTTTTGACCGTTTACAAGAATATGGTCTAGGCGAGAGGCGCTGCCTAGTTTTAATTTGGAGCGGTTGGCTTCGACCCAACCTTTTGCGTTTTGACAAATCTGCATGGCGATTTTGACTTCCTTAGCAGACGTCATTTGGAATTCTTTTCCGCGTGGTTCAAAGATCATGACGCCGATGCCGATAATCACAAACAAGGCGGCTACAATAAATTTCAAATTGCTTTCTGTTCTTAATTTATCTTTGAGGTCTGCTCTCATCCTATCAAGGCCTTATATCTTGCTTCGTAAGCATCCCAGATTATTTCCTCGCAGTTTATGCCTTGCAGCTTTGTGATGTGTTGGAGGCCGGTTGGAGATTTGGGGTTTATTTCTGTTACAAAATTGCCAATGACATCCAAGCCAACAAAAACGAGACCTCGTTTTATTAGCTCAGGTTTTAAGCGTGCGCAAATTTCCCGATCGCGATCTGTTATTTCCCCTATTTCTGCGGTACCACCGACGGCGAGGTTTGCGCGGGCTGATTTTGCTGCGGGGACGCGTAAGACTGCGGCTATGGGTTCGCCTTCCACAATGATAATGCGTTTATCGCCTTTTTTAATTTCGGGAATGTATTGCTGAACGATGAAAGGTTCAGTGTGAAGCGCACATAGCATTTCATAGACAGATGAGAGGTTATCATCGTTCTGTTTTATGTGATAAACACCCAGACCACCAAAGCCATTCATCGGTTTGATAATCAGATCACCAATGTCTGCTGCAAATTGTTTTATGTCTTCTAGGTTTCTGGTTATGAGAGTTTTAGGCGCAAGATCAGGAAAGTGGGTGATTAAGATTTTTTCGGGGGCTTCGCGAATGCCCGTGGGATCATTCAGTATAAGTGTTTTGCCATTTATGTGATCCATGATGTGGGTCATTGCGTTATAATTTAGCGGGTCATTAAAATCATTTCTTAACAATATGATATCAAAGTTATTTAAATCTTTTGTTTCGCTTTTCCCGAGTTCAAAAAAGTCTTTTGGATCGTTTTTAAAGTTAAGCGGGGCACATTGGGCGCTCACTATTCCTTCTTTTAATGAAAGGGTATTGGCGTTGTAATAGGTGAGGGTGTGGCCGCGTTTTTGTGCTTCTAATCCCAATACAAATGTTGAGTCTTTTTGAGGGTTGATTGTATTAGGTGGATCCATTTGGATGGCAACATTCAGTGACATATGGGGAAACCTTTAAATTTCTTGCAGTTAGCGCTTTTATTGTGTAGCTGTTGAGGCATAATAAAGCTGATACAAATATCGTGTAAACACTCAAGTTCATTTTATGTCTTTTGAAACAATCGGATTATCCCCTGAAACGCTTAAAGCAATCGCAGATTGCGGTTATAGCGAGCCCACGCCTATTCAGGCGGCGTCTATCCCCGTGGTTTTGATGGGGCGTGATTTGGTTGGGCTTGCGCAAACGGGAACAGGCAAGACAGCCAGCTTTACATTGCCGATGATAGAGATTCTTTCTGGCGGGCGTGCGAAGGCGCGAATGCCGCGGTCTTTGATTTTGACGCCGACCCGAGAATTGGCCGCGCAGGTTGCGGAGAATTTTGATACTTATGGTCAGTATCATAACCTTACCAAGGCGCTTTTGGTTGGTGGGACATCCATGAATGATCAGATTAAGATATTAGAGCGCGGTGCGGATGTATTGATTGCGACGCCTGGACGACTTCTTGATTTATTTGAGCGTGGGAAGATTTTGATGACTGATATCAAGATCCTCGTGATTGATGAAGCCGATCGTATGTTGGATATGGGCTTTATTCCGGATATTGAAAAGATTGCATCATTATTATCACCTATTCGCCAAACTTTGTTGTTTTCGGCAACGATGCAGCCGGAGATAAAAAAGCTTACTGAGAAGTTTTTATCCAATCCAAAAGAGGTGTCTGTTTCAGCGCCTGCTACAGCTTCGGCCAATGTTGAGCAGTTTTTGGTTTGGACAACACGTCGTAACAAACGTGAGACTTTATTGAAGATTATTAAATCTGAAGATGTGAAGAACGCGTTTGTGTTTTGTAATCGCAAGCGTGATATCGGGGATTTGACGCATTGGTTGAAATCCAAGGGGTATAAGGTTGGTCAGATGCATGGTGACATGGATCAAAAAACCCGGACTGAAACACTTAAAGCTTTTAAAAATGATGAGATTACATTGCTTGTTTGTAGTGATGTTGCGGCGCGTGGGCTTGACGTTGCTGGCTTATCACATGTTTTTAATTTTGATGTGCCGTTCAATAATGATGATTATGTGCATCGCATCGGTCGCACGGGGCGCGCAGGGTTAGACGGGCGCGCGTGGTCATTGGCATCAAAGGGTGATGATGAGAAATTTGTTCGGGCGATTGAAACTTTGATTAAGAAGCCTATTCCGGTTTACCAAATTGATGGTGATGTGGAAGAGGGGGCTAAAAAGCCTGATAAAATATCTGGTAAAAGCAAATCTAACGAGGCTAAAGCGCCTAAAAAGAAGCATGAAAAGCGTCAAGAAAAGCATCGTGATAAGGATGATGATTCGTCTTTGCGGAAAGGGTTCGGAGACGATGTTCCCGCGTTTTTCGGTTAATCGTTATCTTGTTATATTTTCATTACTGGGAGGCCTTTTTTATCCATGTGTCTCTCATGCACAGCTTTTAACCGGTTTTGATGATGCTCCTGTTTTTGAAATTGATCCAAAAGAAGATATTTTGAAAGCGCCGCTTCTGACTGGGGAGCCTGTTTTGGGTGAGCCCGTTGTGGTTTTAAATTTATCTGATAATGATATTAGCGTTTCCGAAAATCAATATAAAACAAATACTTATAAAGGGTTTTTAACATCTCACTCAAATAATGTTTTTGTTCAAGACCCCGAAAAAGAACCTTTGGATATTGAGGCTAATACGATGCGCTTTAACAACGAGGAGCGCGTAGCGGTTGCCGAAGGCGATGTTATTATCGTTCAAGATGGACGCATTTTAAGGGCAGATGAGGCGCAGTATTTTATTGATGATGATCGTGTGCGGGCTAATGGTAATGTTGTTTTAAATGAAGAGACAGGAAATATATATCTTGCTCAAGATGTCGAATATTCATCCAAATTGAAAAATGGTTCAGTTGAAGATTTAAGAGTGATTTTAGCCGATGGCTCACGATTTGCAGCGGTTAGCGGGGTTCGTGAAGAAGGGAAACGGACGGTTATGGAGAGTGCGCGATATACGGCGTGTGATCCATGTCAGAAAGACCCTAGTAAGTCGCCGCCATGGCAAATTGTTGCGTCCGAAGTGAAGCATGATGAAGAGGATGCACGGATTTCTTATCGTAATGCACGTTTTAATGTTTATGGTGTTCCTGTCGCTTACACGCCTTATTTTTCTCATCCTGATGGTACTATCAACCGAAAAAGCGGTTTTTTGGCTCCGTCTTTCGGGTTTAAGAGTGAGTTGGGCGCGTTTATTGAAAACCAATATTATTGGAGCATTGCGCCGGATAAAGACGCAACATTCGGGCTTTTGGCTATGACCGAGCAAGCGCCACTCGGTTTGTTGGAGTATAGGCAGCGTTGGCAGGATGCTAGCATTCAATTTAATGGCGGTGTGACTTACTCGGATCGTACAAGTGATAGTGATGATCAAAATTTTAAAGAAGATGAAGAGGTTAGGGGGCATGTTTTTGCAACTGGACTATGGGATTTAAACGATCAATGGCGGACTGGTTTTGGTGTTGAATATGTTAGTGATGACCAATATGCGCGTCAGTATGATATTACGGATGAGGATGTTCTTCAGAACACTGTTTATGCGGAGCGCTTTTCCGGGCGTCATTATGCGATTGGATTAGCACAGCTTTATAAAGATATTCGTGTGAGTGAATTGGAAGAGGATCAGCCGGGTGTTTTACCTGAAATTTATGCAAGTTTTGTTGGCGCACCTGATAGTGTGCCTGTTGTTGGTGGTCGATGGGATGCGTCTGTTGGTTTTTTAAGCTTGTTCCGCGACGGTAGTGATCAAGACGTTGTGCGGGCATCTGTTGATTTAGGCTGGAAACGGCATTTAGTGTCTGATTATGGTCTTGTCTCTGATTTTGATTTGACGCTTCGTGGGGATGCTTTTCATGTGAATGATGGTGATGCAACGACAACGACATCAGGGCGAGAGAGTAGCTCGGTTGAAACACGTTTTTTCCCGCAATTACATATTCAAACATCTTACCCGCTTGCGCGGCAGTTTGAAAAATCTCAGCTTACGGTTGAGCCGCTTGTTGCGTTTACACTTGCGCCAACGAGTGAAGATAATGACGACATTCCTAATGAGGACAGCCAAGATGTGCAAATTGATGCGAGTAATCTTTTTGAGTCTAATCGTTTTCCCGGGCTTGATGTCGTTGAAGACCAGAGCCGCGTGACTTATGGGGTTCGCACAGGCATTAATGGTTTTAATCAAAGTAACGCGGAAATGTTTATTGGACAGAGTTATCGATTGGATGAAGATAATAACCCGTTTCAAAATGGATCAGGACTAGAAGAGCGCAGCTCTGATGTCGTGGGGTCGATCAAGATTGATTATGATCAGAGATATACGACGCAATATCGCTTTCAACTTGATAATGATACTTTGGCATCAAAGCGTCATGAGCTTGATATGTATGCGGACTGGAACCGTTTTCGTTTGGGGGCTAGCTATCTTTATGCTCAAGCGCTTGAGGGCACGGAGATTACCGAAAACCGTGAGCAAATATCATCGAATGCGCTGTATTATATTAATGATAAGTGGTCGTTAACAACCAGTGCAACATACGATATTGGTTCTTCTGACCCTGGGTTGCGACGATCTGCACTGGGGCTAAATTATTTTGGGCAGTGTGTTTCATGGTCATTGGAAGGCAACAAAAATTTAACGGATGATGCATCAGGGGATAGTGATGTTGAAGTTCTGTTTCGTATCGGTTTAAGAAATATCAGTGAATTTTCCCGCTCGGGCTTGCGCTAAGAGGGTAACTCACCGTAATATCCAATTCCTGATTTTTTATTCCTGACGGTGAAAAAGCGAGCGTCACTTTTATGTCATTTATCATAGATCCTGTTTATCATATGTGGTTTGCGCTGCTTTTAACTGCGGCGGCTATTGCTGCGTTTATCCGTGAGAAAATTCCGATTGAAGTGACAAGCATCGCAATTCTGACGGCTCTTATGCTGTTTGGTCAGATTTTCCCATTGCTTGATGATGATGGCAAAAACATGATTGACCCTTATGCTTTGCTTGCGGGATTTGCGAATCCGTCTTTGATTGCGGTTTTGGCCTTGTTGGTTATGGGGCAAGCGATGATTCAATCGGATGCTTTGCGGGCTGTGACATCTCTTTTAACATTTAAGGAGAAAAAGAAAGCTTGGTTTTCGATTGTTTTGATCCTTATTTTTGTGTTGGTTGTCTCCGCATTTATGAATAATACACCGCTTGTAATTATAGCTATTCCTTTATTGCAGGTTTTGGCCAATACGGTTGGTATGTCGGAAAGCCGGGTTATGATACCGCTAAGTTATGTTGCGATTTTGGGTGGTATGACAACGTTGATTGGCTCATCTACTAACCTGTTGGTTTCTAGTACTATGGTTGAGCTTGGTTATGCTCCGATTGGATTTTTTGATTTTGTTATTCCTGGTGCAATTTTGGCAGGGGTTGGTTTTTTATATGTCTTGATTTTTGTGCCGCGTTTAATGCCGGATCGGATTACGATGGCGCGCGATTTATTGGGTAATAAGAAAGAGTTTGTCGCGGAGTTGGATATTGATGAAGATAGCGCGCTTTTGGGCATGTCTTGTGAAGAGGGGCGTTTCCCCGCGTTTCCTGATTTGAACATTAAGCTTGTTCAGCGTGGCGGTCAGCTTATTTTACCGCCTTTTGATAATTACACCGTCGAGGAGAATGATACGCTTATTGTTGCGGCGACGCGCGATACTCTGATGTCTATGCTTTCTAAGTTTCCCGGGTTTCTATTGTCTGAGGAAGAGGCGCAATTTATTGAAAATAATGCAGATGAAGAGGCTGGTCCTGTTTCTGAAACCAAGAATGCGGAGACGCGTGTATTGGCAGAGATTATGATTACGCCCGCATCGCGCATGATTGATATGTCGCTTGATCACGTCAATTTTCACAAACAGTTTGGTACGATCGTACTTGGCATTCAGAGACGGGCAAAAGTGGTTCGACGTCGATTAGGGCGCATTCGCCTTGAGCCGGGGGATGTGCTGTTGATTAAGGGGCGTCGCGCGGCTGTTGATTCTTTGCGTTATAATTCTGATTTTATTGTGCTATCTGGGTCAAAACGTGATTTGCCAGTGCCAGGGAAAGCGCCGATTGCGATGGGTGTGTTTTTTGTAACTATTACTCTTGCAGCTATGGGGATTTTATCTATTCCTGTTGCTGCTGTTACTGGGTCAGCAATGATGATCGCAACCGGCTGTTTGAATATTAGGCAGGCAACGCGTGCGATTGATCGTAAGATTTTTCTCTTGGTAGGGTCAATGCTTGCATTGGGAACGGGGTTACAGGCATCGGGTGGTGCTTTGTTTATTGCGAATTTGATTATTGATTTACCATTTACGAACACGCCGCTTACTATGCTTGCGGCTTTGTTTATTATTGTTGCGATTGCGACCAATATTTTGAGCAATAATGCTTGTGCTATTTTGTTTACACCTATTGCGTTGAGTTTGGCGAGTGGTTTGGATCCTGCGTTAACAGGTGGACAGGATTTGACCTTATTATTTGCGTTGACTGTTATTTTTGCAGCGAATTGTTCTTTTGCATCACCGATTGGTTATCAGACGAATTTATTGGTGATGGGGCCGGGGCATTATCGTTTTAGGGATTATTTAAGGGGTGGTATTCCGCTCGTTTTGTTGATGTGGTTTGTTTACATCGCAATCTTAAAATATTATTTTGATTTATCTATTCTGACTTAAATTACGATTATTATGGGCTTTTCTTATTACAATCCGAATGAACGATACAGGCGACGTGCTGCTGCACGTTTCGGTAACTTTGTTACAATGAGTTTGCTTGTTTTGCTTATTTTTGGGGCCGGTTTTTGGTTTGGAAAGCAAAATGCTGGGCAGCAGGAAAAGGTTCTTAAGGGACGCGTTAAGACCATGGCTGAAGAGGCGCGCCAGATGGAGCAAGATTTGATTGAGATGCGTTCAACGGCGCAGACCGCAACGGCAAGGTATGAGCAGTTGCAAGCGACATATGATGAGCAATTACCCGAAGGGCCTGTGCGTGAATTACTAGAACTTGTTCGTAAGCAGTTAGATGAGGGGCGTGATCCTGAGCGATTATCATTTTTAATACGTTCTGCGCGTCCTCCGCGGAATTGTTCTGATATAGAAACGCGGCGCTTTGTGGTTTCTACGCCTACGAATAATGCCCCTGCCAGCAAGATAAGCGTTGCGGATGGTGCGATTACAGTAACGGGTAATGGTTTATCTGCACGAAATGAAAAGGGGCAGCCGGAAGCTTGGTTTGATTCCGCGCGAGCAGTGGGTGTTGATTTTAAGTCGCTTGGGGGTGAAATGGAGAGTAAAAAGGGTGTTTTTCCTATTCATCATTCTATGGTTGTTGGTGCACGGGAGTATCGATTTACGATTACTGATGGTGCGAGAAGTTTTGCAAAGGTGACGTACGATTCTTGTGATTACCCTTAATTTATAGTGCTGTCTTTTAGAATATAGCGCCCCTGTTTGAAAATCATTTCAAATTCGCAAATATGGTTTTTGTTGTGTGTTTGGCAGAAGTCCGGGTTTGCTGGTAATCGTTTATCATGTGTGTATAAAACGGTATGTTTGTTATTGTCTTTTTTACTTATTCTTCCTTTTATATCAATGTTTTGTAATTCGTTTTTAATATTAAATATCAGTCTTTTTTGCTCTGGTTTTAATCTTAGATTTATATCTTTATAGCCTTTTATAAATTTTAAATCGTCTTTTTTGAGTGGGATGAGATTATTAAAAAAGAGGTAATTCAGTAAGGTTTCACCGTTGTCACTGTAAATATCTGCGATCCAGTTGATGGATGTGTTTTCTAAAATAGCTTCTGCATTTAGTTCTAGCCCTTCAAATCCTGTTGATTTTGCATCTATGATGGCTTTCATTTTTTTATTGGGTTTTTTGTTGATGGTGATGGAGGCGTTTTGCCATTTGGTATTGTATGTGTTGAATGCGCCAGCGTTGAGGGATGTGTTGAATGTCTTAAGCTGATTTTTGTTGCCTTGTGCGTTTATACTGCCGTGAACGCGTGTGAATTTACCAAAATTACGCTCTAATTTAGCGTTTTCGATGTCTATATCAATTATCCATTGAGAATTTTGTCGTGTTTGTGCGTTTATTTTCGCTATTATTTCGATTTGGTCTTGTCGACTGTCAATATTTCCATTCCATGTCATGATATCGCCGCTATTAATCGCATTTAGATTGATAATTCCTCTCATACCGCCAAAATGCGCGCTTAGAAATGAGACATTTAGGTTTTTTATGCTTATTTCATTGAATTGATGTGGGGATAGTTCATTGAGTGTAGGAATTTGAGGCATTCCGTTGATCGAAATTTGACCATCTATATTTATATTTCCTGATACGTACACATTGTTAAGCTCTATTTTTTCTAATGTTTTATTGAAAATATTTAAAGCATTATAATAGAATGTGGTTTGATCAATGGAGTTTTGTTGCTGATCACCAAATTTTAGGTTTTTGAAGCGTACGCCTCCCCATTTATTTTCAGGGTTTGTAATGCTTGCTTCATTAAAGCCAATATTGATTAATTTATCTCTGATTGTTTTTGTGACGAAAAGCGGATGCAGCCACATTAAATATAGTGCAGACATTATTGAGAGTATGAAAAGGCTTATGGCTGTTGTTTTCATTATTTTGCCTTTTTAATGTTAGGTATGCTTTAAACGTCTATATTTTCCGCGAATTCGGCGTTGTCTTGGATGAAATTGAAGCGGGCTTCGGCGTTTTTGCCCATTAATCTTTGTACCAAATCATCAACATCTGCCAAAGTTGTGCCCTCGGGAAGACATTCATCATCATTTAGTTCGTTATCAGTGGTAAGCCCCATGGCTATAGCTGCATCGGGAAGTGTAACACGCAACAATATACGTTTTGACGGATCCATCGTTGTTTCTTTGAGTTGTTTTGCTGGCATTTCTCCTAAGCCTTTGAAGCGGCTAATTTCAACCTTATTTTTTCCTTTGAATGTTGAATTCATAAGCTCGTCTTTGTGATCATCATCGCGTGCGTATGCGCTTAAATTACCGCTGACAAGGCGATAGAGTGGAGGTTGTGCGATGTAGAGATGACCTTCTTCGATGAGTGCGCGCATTTGTGAATAGAACATAGTTATCAGCAATGAGGCGATATGCGCGCCATCAACATCCGCATCTGTCATGATGATGATGCGTTCATAGCGTAATTTACTGATATCAAAGTCTTTGCCAGTGCCACAGCCCAGTGCCTGTGTTAGGTCTCTGATTTCTGCGTTTGCGTTTATTTTATCGCGTGTGGCGCTTACAACGTTAAGTATTTTACCGCGTAATGGCAAAATAGCTTGTGTCTCTCGGTTTCTACCTTGTTTGGCTGATCCGCCCGCTGAATCACCCTCAACAATGAAAAGTTCTGTATCGTCTGCGTCTCTTTTTGAACAATCGGCCAATTTGCCAGGGAGACGAAGTTTGCTGGTTGCGGTTTTACGCGTGCGTGTACGTTCTTCTTTTCGTCTTAGGCGCTCTTCTGCGCGTAGGATAATTTCATCAAGAAGCACTTTGCTGCTTGCGGGGTCATTTGAGAGCCAAAGGTCAAAGTGATCTTTGATTGCAGTGTCGACCCATTTATTGACGTTGTTTGTTGCTAGCTTATCCTTTGTTTGTCCTTGAAATTGAGGGTCTTTGATAAATACTGATAAGGTCATTGCTGCGCCGTTCATGAGGTCATCTGCAGTAATCTGTGTGGCTTTTTTATTACCAATCATTTCACCGTATGTTTTGACGCCGCGTAGGATCGCTGTTCGAAAACCGCTATCATGGGTTCCGCCCTGGGGGGTGGGGATAGTGTTACAATATGAATGTGTGAAGCCATCTCCGTATGAGGGCCAGTGGATGGCCCATTCAACGCGTCCTTCATTATCGGGAAGGGTTGTTTTACCGTGAAACGGTGTAGGGGTTAGGGTTTTGCGTCCTTCTAGGGATGTCGTTAGGAAATCCATCAGGCCGTTCGGGAATTTAAAGGTTTCTTCCGCCTTAACTTTGCTGTCAGGTTGAATGAGTTCGGGTGCGCATTTCCAGCGGATTTCAACGCCCGAATAGAGATAGGCTTTTGATCTTGCCATCTGGAATAGCCATGCCGGTTTGAACTGTGCCTTTTCACCGAAAATTTGTGGATCTGGATGAAAGCTTACGGTTGTTCCACGACGGTTATTGATTGATCCTAGATTCTCCAATTTTGATGTTGGTAATCCACGAGAAAAGCTTTGCTTCCATAATTGTTTATCGCGGGCGACTTCTACCCACATATTATCAGATAATGCGTTGACGACAGAGATACCAACACCATGAAGGCCACCAGATGTTTCATATGCTTTATCGGAGAACTTACCGCCGGAGTGAAGTGTTGTCATGATGACTTCTAATGCGGATTTTCCCGGATATTTAGGGTGTGGGTCCACAGGGATGCCGCGCCCGTTGTCTTTTATGATGATTGAACCGCTTTGATCTAATGAAATTTCTATCCAATCCGCATGTCCGGCGACGGCTTCGTCCATTGAGTTGTCTAAGATTTCACCAACAAGATGGTGTAGGGCGCGTTCATCGGTGCCGCCAATATACATGCCTGGACGTTTTCGAACGGGCTCTAAGCCTTCCAACACCTCGATTGAGGAGGCGTCGTAGGTGTTTTTTTCTTTTGCAGCAGCGCCGCCGAATAAATCTGACATAGTGTTTTGTAATCTTTAAATTTTAATCCCTATGACTATATTGCTTAATGCGCGGTTCGTTTGAAATCAAGGATTATTGGGGTTTTGCGACGGGTTTCTTGTTGAATATCGTATAGTGTTGTGTGTGTTTGTTTTTTCAAAGTATAAAATCTGTGTTAAAATTATGTTTCGAATTTTCAAAAAGGTGGTGTTTGTGAAAAATATAATTTCTTTTGTTTTGGTTGCGGTCATCATAATGTTTTCGCATCAAGCCTTTGCGCAAAAAATGTTAGAAGATTTTTTGAAACCCATGCCTGAAATTGAGGATATGGAGAATGAAGCATTTAAACAAATTTCTACTTTATATAAAGAAGTTCCCTCTGTTGATGAGGCACTTGCATATCAGGTTAGGCTACCGAAACGTTGGAATAAGCAGGCGAGTAAATCACTTGTAGGGTTATCCATTAGTGATCGTGTTTTAGGTGAAATTGACCGTTTTTATGGGCCTGTTCGTATTGGTG
>JBGCEF010000022.1:0-7889 GCA_045106175.1 Bdellovibrionales bacterium | reverse complement strand
TTTATCTGACAGCTTTTTGCAAATTTTGCATGAGCCTCTAATTGTGTGCGCTCCCCATGAACAGGGATAACAGTCTTTGGTTTTAACAGTTGAAACATCTTCGCAATTTCATCCCTGCAAGGATGACCAGAAACATGAATTTTATGTGTTGTATCATCGGGCGTAATAATACGAATGCCCGCCCCACTCAGATTATTTTTAACCTGATTAATTTCGCGTTCATTGCCAGGAATAGCGCGCGAAGAAAAGATTACAGTATCTCTAGGGTTAAGCGATAAAAATGGATGATCCCCTCGCGAAACCTTCGCTAAAGCTGCACGATACTCCCCTTGTGATCCTGTAACAATCACAACAAGCTTATCATCAGGGATAAGCCCAATATTATCGTCATCAATAAAATCAGGCACATCATGTAAATATCCGCACTCTTTGGCGCAACCAATCATATTATGAAGCGAACGACCAATAACCGCAACATGCCGGTCACATGCTTGCGCGGCTTTAGCAATAGAATGAATACGCCCGATATTTGATGAAAATGTTGTAATAGCAATCTTCCGCTCGCATTCACGAAATTCTTTTTCAAGCCCAATCGCAACATCGCTTTCAGATCCGGAAAAACCATTGACCTCTGCATTGGTTGAATCCCCAATATATGCAAGCACGCCATCTTTCGCTAAATCTCCGATATAGGCTTGGTCCGTAGCATTACCAATCGCGGGTGAAGGATCTAAATTCCAATCCCCACTATGCATTACATTGCCGTGCTTAGTCTTTATAAACACAGAAACACTTTGCGGCACCGAATGTGAAACATGAACAGGGTGAACCTCAAACGCGCCAATAGAAATGACCTTGTTGGGTTCAATAACATTCAATTCAACGTTTTTTAAACCTTTTTCCTTTAATTTTCTTTTCAAAACAGCAAGCGTAAATTGCGTTCCATATAACGGGCATTTAAATCTCTCCCACAAATGAGCAACTGCACCAATATGGTCCTCATGTGCATGCGTGATAATCATTCCTTTTAAATCATCTTGATGCTCTTCTAAAAATGTGGGATCCGGTAGCAACAAATCAATTCCTGGAAAACGCTCATCTGCAAACCCAATTCCGCAATCAATCGCAAGCATATCACCATCATTTATATATACATTGAGATTAACGCCGAATTGCTCACTTCCACCCAAAGGTAAGAAATAAAAATCACGTCCAAACTTTTTTTGAATACTCATAAAAACTTTCTAATCATTATTATTGGCAATATAGCAAAGCCCTTTAAGCGTTAAATGCTCATCAACAACATCAATAGCATCATTATCACAAGCAAATAATGGTGCTAAACCACCCGTTGCAATAACAGTTTCAACACAACCGATTTCAGAAGCAATCTCATGCAAAACACGATCAATAAGCCCAACATAACCCCAATAAACCCCAGATTGCATTGCTGATATAGTGCTTTTACCAATCGCAGACTGCGGCCGTTTAACGCTTATTTGCGGTAATTTAGATGCTGCTTGATAGAGTGCATCAATAGATAAATTCACCCCAGGTGCAATGACACCGCCCGCGTAGTTTCCATCACCATTAATCACATCAAATGTCGTCGCCGTTCCAAAATCAATAACAATCGCAGGATAACTATAAAAAGCTTTAACAGCAGCAGCATTCACCAAACGATCCGCTCCCACATCTTCTGGTCTATCAATACACGCAGAAACACCAACCATATCTTTAGTGACAAATATTGGATTTATATTTAAATACGCCTCACAAAATTTACGCATATTAAAATTAGCATCTGGAACAACAGAAGAAATAATAACGCGCTTAATATCGCTCCATTTAAACGATGATAAATCAAATAATTGGTGCAAGAACGCAGCATACTCGTCCGCGCTATGGCGGGCATCACTTCTTAAACGCCAAGCATTTAAAAAACTATCATCCTTACAAACCGCAAAAACAGTATTAGTATTTCCAATATCGATTGCCAAAAGCATGTTTAAAAATAAACCTCACCAGCCGTAATCATCTTGATTTGGCCATTGTCCATAATTCTTAAATGACCATTCATATCGATATCATGGAATGCCCCTTTTTCCAAACGTTCTCCAACCTTAACGTGCACAGGATGCCCAACCTTATAAGATTGCGAAAGCCAAGCCCTTCTATATGTTTCAAATCCACTTAAAAGCCAGTTTTGATAAGACTGCGCCAGATACTTAAGAAAACTATCTCGAACATCATCAATGCCAACCCCTTGATTTAAAACACCATCAAGAGCGATACCCAAATCATCAGGAGCACTTATAACATTAAGCCCGACACCCAAAACAAGCCATTCAACGTCACCATTCGCGCTTAACTCACTCTCAAGTAAAATGCCTGCACATTTTTGATTATCCAACAAAAGATCATTCGGCCATTTTAAAATCAGCCTATTGTTTAAATTATCATTAGAATGCTGCTCGATAGCCTCAACCAAACAAAGCCCAATAATTAAAGACAACTGCCCAATAACACTCGCTCTACACGCAGGCCTTAAAAGAACAGATAGAAATAAATTTCCTTCTACCGACACCCAAGTCCGCCCATGACGCCCACGACCATCTAATTGTGATAAAGCATGTATCACTAAACCTTCTGGCTGATAATCATATGCGGCTTGTTTTACAAGATCCTGTGTTGATTGAACCTCTTTATGCGTCTCAATGACCCATTCTAAGCTCATGGATCACCCACTAAAGAGAGAAGATGCAGCCGCCTGTGTTGTATCAAGAATTATGGATGGCTTCAAAATGAAACAAACCACAAACAAAACTGACAACATCAAAACAACTTTTCTTGCAAAAGGCATCCCCGCATCAAACTCATCCTCTGGCTCATCAAAAAACATAACTTTGATGATGCGCAAATAATAATAAGCACCAATGACAGATGTAAGCACACCAATGATAGCTAAAATATAGAGCTCAGATGTAACCGCAGAATTAAAGATAGCTAACTTACCAAAGAAACCAGCAAATGGTGGTATCCCCGCTAGCGAGAACATTAAAATAGCTAAACAATATGCCATTGCCGGTGATGTGCGCGATAAACCGGATAAATCAGTGATCTTGTCTAAGGCATGATTGTCGCGGCGCATACATAATAAAACTGCAAAGACACCCGCCGTCATAACCATGTAAATTAAAAGATACAAAACAACCGCAGAGACACCCTGCTCACTTCCTGCAACAATACCAATTAAAACATATCCCATATTCCCAATCGAAGAATACGCAATTAAACGCTTAAGACTTTTCTGCGCGATCGCCGCAAAAGCCCCCACAACCATTGATGCCACAGATAGAAAGTAAATGATTTGCACCCACTGTTCCTCAAGCGCTATAAACGGTTCAAACAATAACCGCATCAAAAGCGCCATAGCCGCAATTTTAGGAACCATAGCAAAAAAGGCTGTAACACTGCTCGGCGCGCCTTGATAAACATCCGGGGTCCACATGTGGAATGGGACCGCCGAAATCTTAAAAGCAAGACCTGCGAGGATAAACACAAGCCCGAAGGTCACACCAAATGAAATTGTTTCTGCCTGCGCAAAACTAGATTGAAGCACCGCAAAATCAATCGTCCCAGTAAACCCGTATATAAGTGATATTCCAAACAATAAAAGCCCAGATGATAAAGCCCCTAAGATAAAATACTTTATCCCTGATTCTGAACTTTTTAGCGAATTACGATTAAACGCTGCCAATACGTACAATGCCAATGATTGTAATTCTAAACCGACATAAAGGCTCAACATACTATTGGCCGAAACCATGATCATCATTCCGATTGCCGATAGTAAAATCAAAATGGGATATTCAAATCGCGAAATACCTTCTTGAATTAAAAAACGTACAGACAAAGCAATCGATGCAATCACACCAATTAAGATAATAATTTTAATAACGCTAGCATACAAATCAAGTTTGAAGAGACCATTCAAAACAGCCGCATCATTCGAAGGGATATTCAGCATAATTATAATGGCAACAAACGCCGCTAACGCACTGTACCAACTAATAACTTTTGAACTCTCATTCCCAAAATGCGCCCCAACAATCAAAAGTCCCATCGCACAAATAGATAAAAAGATCTCAGGTAAAAGCGGAATTAAATTAATCACCATTATTCTTCACCCTCATTATCAATAGGCTCCAAAGGAAGAGCTTTTGCATCATTAGACATCGCTAAATGTGCATTATAATCCGTAATCAATTTTTGAACCGCCGGCGTCGTGTAACTTGTAATACTAGTTGGGAAGACACCAAAATAAATAACAAGAACAACTAATGGCGTTAGTAGGAAAAATTCACGACGATCTAAATCCTGCATATTGGCTGCATCAGAATGTTCGGTCGGACCAAACACCACTTTTCGATATAAAACTAACATGTAGGCCGCACCTAATACTAAACCTGTCGCAGCTAAAAACGCGATTGTGGTATTCACTTTAAATGCCGCAAGCAAAACAAGGAACTCACCCACAAAACCAGATGTCCCCGGAAGACCAACAGAACCCAGCATAAAGATCATAAAGACCGTAGCATATTTAGGCATATTTTTAACAATACCACCATAACGGGCAATTTCACGCGTATGAAGACGGTCATAAACAACACCAACACATAAAAACAGCGCCCCGGAAATCAAACCATGGGATAGCATTTGATAAATGGCGCCTTCAACACCCTCAACCGTTGCCGTAAAAATGCCAAGCGTCACATACCCCATATGTGCAACAGACGAATAAGCAATCAACTTTTTCATGTCCGTTTGAACAAGTGCAACAAGTGATGTGTAAATAATAGCAATAACCGACAACCAAAACACGAAATCGGCAAACAACGACGTTGCATCGGGAAACATCGGTAACGAAAATCGAAGAAAACCATACCCTCCCATTTTCAAGAGCACACCAGCCAAAATCACAGACCCTGCCGTTGGTGCCTCAACATGAGCATCAGGAAGCCACGTATGAACAGGCCACATAGGCATCTTCACCGCAAAGGATGCAAAAAACGCAATCCATAACCACGTCTGAAGCTCAGGTGAAACCGGATTAGCCATTAGAGTAGGAATATCCGTCGAGCCAACCTGAGCATAAAGTGTAAGCATTGCAACAAGCATCAAAACAGAGCCAAGCAGAGTATATAAGAAGAACTTATAAGAGGCATAAACACGTCGCTTACCACCCCAAACCCCAATAATCAGAAACATCGGAATAAGAACACCTTCAAAGAACGCATAAAACAATATTGCATCAAGTGCGCAGAATGTCCCAATCATAAAGCTTTCCAAAACAAGGAAAGCAATCATGAATTCTTTAACCCGCGCTTTGATAGAATGCCAAGCCGATAAAATACAAATAGGCGTTAAAAACGAAGCCAACAATATAAATAAAACGGATATACCATCAACGCCCATATGGTAATTAATACCAAAACTTTTAAGCCAACTGCTATGCTCAACAAATTGAAACCCTGGATCGATAGGCTCAAATTTAATCACCATATAAATCGCAAAAGCGAGCGTAAATAATGCCGTATAAAGCGCCATATATTTTGAATTTTTCGCAACAATCTCTTCATCACCACGGATCATCAGAATGATTAGACACCCCGCAAGCGGCAAAAAGGTCATAATGGATAAAAGGGAAAAATCAATCATAATAGTTATAATCCCTGCCCATATTTAAAAAAGAACCATGATAAAATAGCAAAAACAGCTAAAATCATTAGGAATACGTAATGATAAATAAATCCTGTTTGCGCGCGGCTTAAAAGACCTGCAAATTTTTGTGATATACCCGCAATACCATCAGGACCGAAACGATCAATCGTTTTTTGATCACCAAATTTCCAAAAGAAACGACCAACACGCCACGCATTTTTAACAAAAACCTTATCGTAAATTTCATCAAAGAAATATTTATTGTACGACAAAGCATGTAGCCATGAAAAATTCTCACGCGCACGCACGGGAATATTAGGGAATTTAATATAAGCTAACCAAGCACCAAAAATACCTAAAATCCCCATTACTAAAGGTAATTTTTTAACCCATTTGGGAACATGGTGCCCCGCCTCTACCGTATCATTCTCGGGCTTAACAAAAAGGGAGTCTTGCCAAAATGCCTCTTTTGCCCAAATCGCCGTTCCCTCAGCACTATGAATAATCTCATCGTCACTATGATGAGCGTCCTTTTTGTGATCATCACCATGAGTAACTTTATGCGAAATGTTTTTCTCTGCATGATGCTTCGCTGGGTGATGCTCAGATGATCCAACAAAGCTTTGATAGAAGACAAATCCAGCTAAAACGGCGCCAGTTGCAAGCACCATTAATGGCGCCAGCATGGCCGCGCCACTTTCATGCACATGACTCATGACTTTTTCTGAGGCACGAGGTTTTCCGTGAAAAGTCATGAAAATCAAACGGAATGAATAAAATGCAGTCATTAACGCAGCTGCAATCCCCATCCAATATGCATAATGCCCCCAAGCACTCTGATCGGCCCATGCGGCTTCTAAAACCATATCCTTAGAATAAAAACCGGCAAAAGGCGGTATTCCCGCAAGCGCGAGAGAACCAATCCACATAAATGCATAAGTCATTGGAATTTTTTTATAAACACCGCCCATTTTACGCATATCTTGCTCATCACTCATCGCATGAATCACTGAACCCGCCCCAAGGAACAAAAGCGCCTTAAAGAAAGCGTGTGTCATGAGATGAAACATAGCCGCTGAATAAGCCGACACACCAAGTGCAAAAAACATATAACCCAGCTGTGACATCGTTGAAAACGCAATCACACGCTTAATATCAAATTGCGTTAGGCCAATGGTCGCTGCAATAAATGCCGTAGATGCACCAACAATCGCGACAACTTGCAACGCATCAGGCGCAAATTCATAAAGCGGCGACATACGCGCAACTAAAAACACACCCGCAGTCACCATAGTCGCGGCATGAATAAGGGCCGATACAGGCGTTGGCCCTTCCATCGCATCCGGAAGCCACGTATGCAATCCAAGCTGCGCAGATTTACCTATCGCCCCAACAAATAAAAGTAAGCCAATCAAAGTCAATGCATGAAATTCCGAACCCAAAAATGAAAAATTCATATCGGCTTTATCGGGAACAGCCGCAAAAATCTCATCAAATTGAATGGTCCCAAACACAACGAAAATCACCATGATCCCAAGCGCAAATCCAAAATCGCCAACACGATTAACAATGAAAGCTTTTTGAGCCGCCGCATTTGCAGAATGCTTATGATTCCAAAAGCCAATCAATAGATATGACGCAAGCCCAACGCCTTCCCAACCAAAGAATAACTGAAGAAGATTATCGGCTGTCACTAACATCAACATGGCAAATGTAAAGAGCGATAAATACGCCATAAAACGACCACGTGCATTATCGTGGCTCATATATCCTAATGAATAAACGTGAACACAAGCCGATACAATATTGATAACACACATCATAACCACAGAAAGGGTATCAATGCGCAAAGCCCAACTTACATTGAAATCACCCGACACAATCCACGGCATAACAGTTGTCGTGTAAGATTGCCCACCCATGGCGACATCCAAAAACAAACCAATAGAAGCAATAGCAGCTATAATAATAGAAATACATGTTACCACTTGGCAGCCAACATGCCCAATTTGCTTGCCCAAAAGGCCTGCAACTAAAAATGCGAATAAGGGTAAAAAGACTGCAAGTAATTCCATGAAAACGCCCTACCCCTTCATATCCGCAATATCTTCAACTGCAATCGTGCCTTTATTGCGGAAAAACACCACAAGAATAGCAAGACCAAT
>JBGCEF010000021.1:0-5894 GCA_045106175.1 Bdellovibrionales bacterium | reverse complement strand
AGCCATTGAAACAATTATTGATCAAATCGGACCGGGGATGTTTAAGCAGCATCGCCCCGAGGATGTCGCTTGTGTTGCTGAGCAAGATATGAATGCGATTTTGACGCCGCCGCCAATGGATCTGGATCAAGGTCAGCACCCTGAAGTTGGTATTGCGGGTATTAATACCCCTACGCATGCTTCCCCTGTTGAGGTTGCACCAGTAAATGGTGGGACAAGTGTTGATGATGTTTTGGGGTCACAGCCAGGATTGGCAGAAGTTGAAGCAGCGGTTGCGGATGGCGTTCTTCCTGGTTTGAATGGCGGTGGACAGGTTATTGCAGATGTTCAGATGCCCACGCATGTATCACCAGTGGATGCTCACCCGGGTTTAGATGGGGGACAAAATTGGGGTCCCGTTGAGATGCCTAACTATGAGCCCGATGCAGGTTTTGATAATTGGGGTCCCGTTGAGATGCCTAATTATACGCCAGAAATTATGCCTTTGCCGGATTTAGAGAATTTTAGAATTGCACCTCTTCCGGATTTAGAGGATTTTAGAATTGCCCCATTGCCAGATATCAGTGATTTTCAGCTTCCCGATTGGTCAGAATATCAGATATTGCCGCATATTATTGAAGGTGATGGCTTTGATAATTCTGGAACGCCTGAATACCAGACATTGCCGCACATTATTGAAGGCGGTGATTTTGATAACCCTGGAATGCCGGAATACCAGACATTGCCGCATATTTTTGATGGCGCCCCAGTTGATGATGGCTTTATAACTCAGTTCGCGGAGGCATTTTCAGGGCATGATGCGACTGTATCCGGTCATATGGGGTTAGCGCATGAAGTTGCGGATAGCGGGTTTAATATGAATAACTTAGTGGCTTACATCGCAGAAGCCCTTAATATCAATGTCGAAACACCTACGGCTGATACAAGTTATACGCAAAGCTTTACTGTGTAAAAAAAACGTGTTTTCCATGTCGAATAGTCAATTAATTGGGTATCATGTCATTTATGAATGATGGTCACATTCCTATAGAATCTCCACTACAAGAAAGCATGCGATGTTGCATGTTTACGAATGCCAATGGCGATATCATGATTGTGCATGAAACGCCTTTGTTATCAGAGATTCAGTGGGTCGAATTTTATCCGGAGACTGGTGCTTTTAATCTTGTTCATGAAGAGGGGCGTATACAAGCTTTAGGTATTGAATTGGCGGATAACGCTGTTTCAAATATCTCTAAAGGACAAGAAGTGACGCTTGTTCATTTTGAGAGTAAAGCCGTTGCAGCGACGCAAAAGGCGACTTTGCTTATACAAAAGGACTGATTAATTAATCTTTTGGGTGATTGAATTTTTCATTTTTTATAAAATAAACAACTTGTTCGATTACTTTTGGATTGAACATCATCAAGGAGTGCGTTGATTTCATAGTGATATGGTCGCTCATCCCGTTAATTTTTGTTCTTTCTACAGGTACGATACCATCGTGTTCTCCATTTAATATCCACGGAGCAAGTGGATTTATAGATGCGCTTCCTGCGATAATGCCTAGGGGATATGTAATATCATTATCAATATGTTTGTAATCTGTCGTTAGCTGTTCGCTTGCGGGGCCGAATATGTTTTTGAACAAGGGGCTTAAAATTTCGTTTTCAGACAGAAAATCTGCGAATTCACTCCCTGAGTTTGGTGGGCTTAGCATGACAACTTTGCCGAGGTTTTGTGGTTTGTAAGTTGTGATATAATAGCGTGTTACAAGGCCTCCCATGGAGTGGGTTACAAAATTGAGGGGTTTTTGGGGGCAATAAAGCGGGTTGTTTTTAATTTCTGAGTCAACAAAATCGGCAATATCTTCTAATTTCTTTTCGCGCGATGGGTATAAGATATTGATGCAGTCATAGCCGTTTTTGGTGAGGGAGTTTTCCAACAACATCATGTCTGTTTTTGATCTTAAAATACCGTGTAAAAGGACGATATTTTCTGATTTATATTCTGGTTTAGTCATAGATATTCTTTATGTGTTGAAAATTGATTTTTTGAATTTAAGTGTTTTTGTATTATAATGGAGTAAGCAAGTATTGCTAGTTAGGCTTTTTATTTTTCAGAAGGAAGATGGTTATGGCCGATATACAATCATTAACAATTTCTCAAACGCGCTCTATCTCTATTGCGCAAGAGACTACTGAGATATACGAACGTAGTCGTTCCGGCCTTTCGATAAGCGCTTCTTCGGTTGCTAATCAAGCAGAATCGAATTCATTTGATACTGTTTTGGATGTAATTGATATTTCTCTGGATGCGCGTCAGAAATTATTACAAGAGCGTGCGGATGCAGAATCACTCGCCGCTATTGCTGCGGGTGAGCAAACGGAGGTTTTAAGTGCGCCGCTTGTGCTACGCAATGGTCGCGTTGAAATTGATGCCTTGGCAGCGCAGATTAGCGAACAGTTTCAGATTAGTGAGAGTTTTGAATTGGATGTTTTTGAAGAAACAACGCTTAGCGTTGAGACGGATGAGGGATCTTTTTCAATTACGCAGAGCCGTCTTATTGAAGCAGATTTTAGTTCAAGCTTCACGTTCCGAAGTGACATTGGTGTAGAAGGGTTTGAAAGCCGCTTGATTGCTTAGCAAACATGTTTGTTTGAGCTAAAGGTCTAATATCAGCGGTTGTCATACCATTATTGCTTATCATAAAAAATTTGACATAATTTATTAAGATTGCTAAAAATTTTCAAATTTAATTTAGGAATTTTGCAATATGCTTAAACGTGTTGAAAAACAATCACCAGCCTCATTTCGTGATTTTGTGGAATCTCTGGTTTGGTCCGCGTATGACCAAGATGGTTTAGCTCAAGTTAAGTTCAGTGAGGTGAATGATTCAGGGGACTTATATGAAATAGAAATTCAGATGAATGATAAAGGGTGTTATTTACCTCTATCACGTCTTGTCATTTCAATAGAAGATTTTGAGGGAGGCGTTAGTGTTGTTTTGGGGCATCGCTATGCCATGGATGAAACGCTGGCGATTGAGCCTTTTACTCTTCATCATCGTTTTAAAGATCAAGTGGCGAAGCATTTGCCCGATTGTGATCAGTGGTTGGTAGGTACGGATTACCAAGTGGCGGGTATGACATTTAAAGATTTTGATTCTATTGATTTTTCCGGATTTCAAAATGTCGTTGCGGGTTTTGCCGGTAACGTTCTTAATGCGGCTCAAAGGCCTACATCTGCGCTGGGGACTATGCCGCAGACTCCAGAGTTGTAGAAGGTATCCATTCCCTTAAATCATTTCTTGCACGGTCTGTGTAGGCTTTTTTGCGGTCTTTACCTTTTAGTTTTTTGCGTTTTCCATTTGGCATAACGGTGAATGGGTTTTCCGGTGGTGGAAAGAGACCGAAATTAACGTTCATCGGTTGAAATGTTTCGCTTTCCGCGCCGCCTGTGACGTGATTAAGGAGGGCGCCTAAGGCGGTTGTTAAAGGTGGATTTTCAAACTGTAATTCTAGTACATCGCTTGCTGCCATGCGTCCTGCGATAAGGCCGATTGAGGCGCTTTCGATGTAGCCTTCGCATCCCGTTATTTGACCCGCGAAGCGAATGTTGGGACGGTTGTTTAATTGTAGTTTTTCGTTAAGCACCTTTGGGGAGTTGATGAAGGTGTTGCGGTGGAGGCCGCCTAGTCTTGCGAATTCAGCGTTTTCTAAGCCTGGGATCATTTTAAAGACGCGGGTTTGTTCGCCCCATTTCATTTTGGTCTGGAAACCAACAATGTTGAACAATGTGCCTAACGCGTTGTCTTGGCGTAGTTGTACGATGGCATAGGGTTGTTCATCCGGGCCTTTGTGTGGATTAGTGAGGCCAACGGGCTTCATTGGGCCAAAGCGCAAAGTTTCAGGTCCTCGGGCAGCCATAATCTCGATTGGCATGCAGCCGTCGAAATAAGGGGTGTCAACTTCACGGTCTTCGAGTGTAGGGGAGCCACTAGGCAGCTCCCATTCTTTGAATAGACCATATTCCGCGCTTGTGAGTTCTTGGATGAAGTTTTCATACTGTTCTTTTGTGAGGGGGCAGTTGATATAGTCCTTTCCTGTTCCTGCTCCTTCGGCTTTATCGTAGCGAGATTGGAGCCATGCGATGTCCATGTTTATGCTATCGGCGTGGACGATTGGGGCAATGGCGTCAAAGAAGGCCAGTTCTTTTTCGCCTGTTAAATCTGCTATGGACTGTGCTAACGCGTCAGAGGTTAGCGGGCCTGTCGCTATGATAATATTGTCCCAGTCATCTGGAATGGTTTTGATTTCGCCCTGCTTGATTGTGATATTTGGATGTTCGCTTAAGGCTTTTGTTACGCCAGTGGAAAAAATGTCACGGTCAACAGCGAGTGCACCGCCAGCCGGCACGGCTGCTTTATCGCCTTCGCGCATGACAATAGAATTCAGTGTGCGCATTTCTTGGTGGATAAGGCCAACCGCATTATGGTCGGCATCATCAGAGCGGAAGGAGTTTGAGCAGACAAGCTCGGCGCATTGGTCGGTTGAGTGAGCGGGGGTTTCGACATGCGGACGCATTTCATGCAGGATGACTTGAGTGTTGGTTTCTTTGAGCATATTTGCTGCTTGCCATGCTGCTTCTGATCCGGCTAAACCTGCGCCGATTATGTGTATCTGTTTTGTCATATGTATGAGATAGCAAAGAGTTCAATGTTAAGCAATCGTGTTTCGAAATGTCGTTTTGCTTTTTTGATAAAAGGCGTTAAACTTATTTATATTATTGACTAATTTGATTAATGTTGAGGATTAATTTTATGAAAAAAGCTCTTCTTTTTACTGCCTTTTCTGTTTTTGTTTCTGTCCCTGTTTTGGCGAGTTCGCAAGTGCCTACTTGGAATTACATGGGTGAAAATGGCGCGCATAAATGGGGTGAGCTTAATGCTGAATTCGCAACGTGTAAGGATGGTACAGAGCAATCTCCGATTAATATCAGCCAGTATGTTGAAGATAATAATCTTCCTGCGTTAGGGGTTGCTTATCAAGCTTCTCCTTTAAAGGTTCAAAATATGGGTAATTCTATTCAAGTTAATTTTGATGGTGGTTCTCGTTTTGACTCGGATGATAAAGCATATGGCCTTTCAAACCTTAGTTTTCATACGCCAAGTGAACATTATATTGATGGTGCGCCATACCCCTTGTCAGGACATTTTATGCATAAGGCCGATGATGGTAGCACGGCGATTGTTGCTGTTGTGTTTAAAGTGGGGCAGCCTAATCCGGTGATTGAAGGGATTTGGCAGAATGTTCCGCCAGTAGGAGAGGTTAAATCTGTTTCTGGTGTTTTGATTAACCCAACGGACTTATTTCCAGATGATAAAAGTTATTACACTTATGAAGGTTCTTTAACGACGCCACCATGTTCCGAAGGTGTTAAATGGTATGTTGTGAAAGAGCCTGTTGAAGTGTCAGCCAAGCAGCTTAAAGCATTTCAAGCCGTGTTTCCGATGAATGCGAGGCCAATACAAACACTTGGCGATCGGGTTGTTAAGGGGAATTAGCCGTAGGCAATTTCCATTATTTTATCTTCGGCCCATTCGGGTGTGATGTCTTCTTTGAGGCTTGGTTTAAGTGTATATGACGCGAGCATCAAATCCCTGTAGTCCCTTTCAAGAACCTGTAAGCCCTCTGTCTCATCGTTGACTTGGTTTTTTTTAGTTTCTAAAATTTTCATAGTAAGTTCATCTACAAACATTTCCGTAGCTCCCTTTGGGGCATGTTTTTCCCATAGCTTTACTAATGATTCGAGTGTGGCTTCTTGTATTTCTGTTGCGTCTGTGAGATCGGCTCTCGCTAATCTTATCTCTCGTTCAAGTGCGGGTTTTAATAAACCTAGGATTATTTCCGTGA
>JBGCEF010000020.1:0-28934 GCA_045106175.1 Bdellovibrionales bacterium | reverse complement strand
TATGGATGCTGGGGTTCCGTTAAAGGCACCGGTTGCCGGTATTGCGATGGGGCTTATTAAGGAAGGCGATGATTTTGCTGTTCTCTCCGATATTCTTGGTGATGAAGATCATCTTGGTGATATGGACTTTAAAGTTGCAGGGACCGAGAATGGAATTACTGCGCTTCAGATGGATATCAAGATTACATCCATCACAGAAGACATCATGACCCAAGCGTTAGATCAGGCGAAAGAAGGCCGTATTCACATCCTTAAAGAGATGGCGAGCGCGATTACTGAAGGGCGTTCTGAGCTTAATGCGAATGCGCCTCAGATCGTATCCCTTCAAATTCCGGTTGATAAAATCCGTGATGTTATCGGTACAGGCGGTAAAGTTATCCGCGAGATTACCGAGACAACTGGCGTTAAGATGGATGTTGATGATGATGGAACAATAAAAGTTGCTGCCGCTAATCAGGAATCTATCGATGCTGCTGTGAAGTGGATCAAGGGACTTACGGATGAGCCGGAAGTTGGCAAAGTTTACGATGGTAAAGTTGTGAAAACTGTTGATTTTGGCGCTTTTGTGAACTTTATGGGCGCGAAAGACGGGCTTGTTCACATCTCTGAACTTCAAAATGCACGTACAGCTAACACGACGGATGTTGTGAATGAAGGTGATGAAGTTAAAGTACTCCTTATGGGGATTGATGATCGTGGTAAGATCAAGCTTTCTATGAAGCGTGTTGATCAGGAAACCGGTCAAGAAATCACTGAGGAAGAAGCTGAAGACGCTGCATAAAAGCGCGTCTTAAGATTATAAATATATTGAAAGGCACCTTTAGCGGGTGCCTTTTTTATTTGTTTATTTAATCTATGTTATAATAAATGATGTTTAGTGAAACTATGCACCCTGCCCGTCGTGTCTTTCGAAAATTTCTTATTGGGATTTTGTGTGCAAGCGTGCTGTTTCTAATCGGCGTTATCGGGCTTCGCATATATTATTACGATAAGGGTGTTAAAGGTTCGATGCAGACAGCCCTTTTTGAATACGACGTCTTGCAGCATAAAGCGCGTACATGGGTTGCAGATGATGAGCAAGATCTTGTTATTATCAATGACTTAATAAAGCTTGGTTTTTTCTCTCGTGTATATATTGATGCAGGTTTGGAAATGTTATCCGACAAAGCAGATGAAGGATACGCCCCAGCCGTTGCGCGTCAGGCAGAAATTCATGCTTATTTGTATGGTGAGCCTGTACAAGCGCCGTAAAGCTGTTTAAAACCTCCTTCATGACATTAAAATTACCACAAATTATCGGACATCGCGGGTGCGCGGGTTATACGCCTGAAAATACCTTAGAGGGCATTCATACAGCGGCTGATATGGGGATTGATTGGGTCGAGCTTGATGTAAAGCTGACCCGCGATCAGGTGCCGATTATCTTTCATGATGATATGTTGGATCGCACGACGGATACGACGGGGCCGATTTCACTTCTGACGCTTGATGAGGTTAAAGAATTGGACGCGGGTAGTTGGTTTGGAGAGAGCTTTATTGGCGCGAAAATTCCGACATTGGAAGAGGCTGTTGATGTTTTGATTGAACGTGGGCTTGGGTTGAATTTAGAAATTAAGCCCTGCCCGTCGCGCGAGAAAGAAACGGCGGAAGCGGCACTTGATCTTCTATCCACGATTTGGGATGAACATGACAAGCTTATTATCTCTTCGTTTTCACATGTATCACTCGAAGCAGCGCTTGATATGGCAGAGACTTGGCATCGCGGTTTTTTATTGCCCGATCACACACAAGAAGAGTGGATCGAGAACTGGGCGGAGATGGCGAAGCATTTGAACGCGTCGACGATTAATATCAATGGAAATACCGTTACACGAGAATTGGTTGAGGATGCGCTTGATTTGGAAGTGCCTGTGCTAGCGTATACCATCAACGAACCAGACCGCGGCAGGTTCCTTCAATCGTGGGGCGTTGACGGATTCTTTAGTGATGTTCCTGATGTTTTGAAGGAAACATTATTTGTGGTGCATTAACTTAAAGCAGCCGAACCAAGCGGTATTTCTGCGCGATAGTTTGGACCTCCGTCAAGTTGATCCATTATTTGATTAAATGATCTTGCTTGAAAGCTGGAACCGTTTCTTAAAGTCACTACTGTTGGTCGAGGAGAACCATCATCGTATGCGGTCCCTGAAAACTCTTCAAGAGATACGATTGCTTCTCTGTTTAGTGTAATAACACCGCCCTTACTTCTGTGCATGTCTTTGCGTTCTTCGATATCAATTAACTTTGGTTTTACTTCACCACTGTTCAAGCCTGTCATCCACGCACGCTTTAATGCTGGCATATCAACTGCGTTCGCAATAGCTAAATCTTTTACTTCTGTTTGTCCGGTTAGCTCTAAAGATACTCTGCCATTATTATTTAGAAACATACCTTGTATGTCGTGCGCGTTATATGAATGTCTAAAGGTAACACCTAATCTATCCTGTCCAGTAATGCTTTCACGGCTTACGGGGGCTTTTAAAACAAAAAATGACATAATATTTTCTCTCCAAAATTTAGAGGAATAAAACATATAAAAATAATTATGTCAAATTTATTTTTATAACTCTTCAAGCTGTTTGTGTGGGGCCATGCCCATGACGTTGAAGCCGCAATCAACATAGTGTATTTCACCTGTGACAGCGGAAGAAAGATCCGATAATAAATATAGGCCTGTTCCGCCTAGCTCATCTAGCTCAACTGATCTTTGAAGTGGTGCGGTTAGCGTGCTGTATCTAAATGTTTTTCTGCTTCCGCCAATAACAGCTCCTGCGAGTGTTCTCATGGGACCTGCACTAATGGCGTTGACGCGAATGCCCTCGGGACCAAGATCCGCTGCTAGGTAACGCGTTGATGCCTCAAGCGCGGCTTTAGCGACGCCCATGACGTTGTAATTTGGCATTACTTTTTCTGCGCCGTAATAGCTAAGCGTTACTGCGCTGGCGCCTTCGTTCATCATATCTTTTGCACGACGCATGACGGAAGTGAAGGAATAGCAGGAGATGTGCATGGTTTTTAGAAAGTTATCGAGCGTTGTATCAACATAGCGTCCTTGGAGTTCGTTTTTATCAGAATATGCGATGGCATGGATGATGAAATCGATTTTTCCCCACTTGTCTTTAAGGGTATCAAAAACCGTATCGAGGTCGGACTCGTTTGTCACATCACAATCAATCAAGATGTCTGAACCCACGCTTTCAGCGAGAGGTTTAACGCGCTTGCCAAAGGCTTCGCCTTGGTAGGTGAAAGCTAGCTCTGCGCCTTGCTCGTGCAATGCTTTTGCCATGCCCCACGCGATAGAGTGATCATTGGCGACACCCATGATAAGGCCGCGCTTTCCATTCATTAAATCATTCATGGCCTTAATCCTTATATTTGCTCATTGCGAGCGTGCAATTTGTGCCGCCAAACCCAAAAGAGTTCGAGATAACGGTTTCGTGGTTAACATTATCGATTCGTGTTTGAGCGATTGGCATACCTTCAGCGCCCTCATCCAGCTCTTCGATATTAATGCTTGGGCATACAAAATTATTTTTGAGCATAAGGATGCTGTAGATGGCTTCTTGAACGCCTGTTCCACCTAGCGAATGACCTGTCATAGACTTAGTCGCGCTGATATGCGGTGTGTCTTGGTCGAGCGGATCAAACACTTCTCTAATCGCGTTCAATTCCGTAATATCGCCCGCGGGCGTTGAAGTACCGTGGGTATTGATATATGTCACAGGCGTTTTGATAGATGATATTGCTTGGTTCATACACCGCACCGCCCCTTCTCCACTTGGCGCGACCATATCTGCGCCGTCAGATGTTGCGCCGTACCCTGTCACTTCCGCATAGATTTTTGCGCCGCGCGCCTTTGCATGCTCAAGCTCTTCGAGGACAACAATGCCGCCTCCGCCAGCAATGACAAAACCATCCCGATTGGCGTCATAGGCACGGGCTGCTTTTTCAGGGGTATCGTTATATTTTGAGCTCATAGCGCCCATCGCGTCAAACAAAACAGAAAGCGTCCAGTCCAGCTCTTCGCCGCCGCCAGCAAACATAACATCTTGTTTACCCCATTGGATCAATTCCGTTGCATTGCCAATACAGTGCGCCGAAGTGGAGCATGCGGATGAAATTGAATAATTTACGCCTTTGATTTCGAAATTTGTTGCTGCGGTTGCGGAGGTTGTTGAACACATTGCTTTTGGTACTGCGAATGGTCCAACACGTTTTGGTCCTTTTTCACGGGTAACATCAGCTGCCAAGACTTGTGCGCGCGTTGATGGACCGCCCGAGCCGACGATTATTCCTGTACGCTCGTTTGAGATATCTGATTTTTCAAGGCCTGCATCAGCGATGGCTTGCTCCATGGATAGGTGCGTGTAAGCAGCGGCTTCGCCCATAAAACGGAAAAGGCGTTTATCGATGCTTGCGGCCAGATCTATATTAGGTTTGCCATGAATTTGTGACCTAAACCCTAATTCCGTATATTCGGCTGCGGCTGTTATACCCGATTTACCTTCTTTCAGGCTTACGAGAACCTCTTCTTGATCATTTCCAATACAAGAGACAATACCGATGCCTGTAATTACAACACGTCTCATGGTTTAACCCTTTATTTGTTGGCGGAATTGTCGAACAAGCCGACTTTCATGTCAGTGACCTCGAAAGCGGTTTTGCCATCTACTTCTACGTGACCATCAGCAACACCCATGACAAGGCGTCTGTTGATGAAGCGTTTGATATTAACAGTATATGTCACCAATTTAGCGGATGGTAGAATTTGCTCTGTGAGCTTGACCTCACCGACACCTAATGCGCGGCCTGATCCTTGCGCGCCTGTCCAGCCCATCCAGAACCCTGTAAGTTGCCATAAGGCATCAAGTCCGAGACAACCAGGCATGACAGGGTCGCCTTTAAAATGGCAATCGAAGAACCAGAGGTCAGGCTTGATATCCAATTCTGCGACAACTTGGCCTTTGCCATGCTCTCCGCCCTCTTCTACAATATGTGTGATGCGATCAAACATAAGCATGTTAGGCAATGGTAATTGGGCGTTACCGGGCCCGAACATTGTGCCTTCGCCGCATGTTAAGATTTCTTCATAGGTGTAGCTAGATTGTTGTTTGGCAGTCATAACCTTCCTGATTCATTAATTAAACTAATCATAGTTATAAGCGGTTCAAGCGCGTGCTGCAACCGTGGTATTGTTATAATTATCAGATTATTCAGAACGCAAATTTGTTTTGCGCGATAGACACTTAAAGTCGATTTAATATGTCGTTACGTCATGCATCATACAGACGGATTTATAGGTCTCTGACATTGCGAGCATAGCCAGTGGTTTTGCGATTGCCGGTTCTATTTCAGGTATTTCACCGCCAGATGCTACTGCGACCATACGCCCTGCCGCTTTTGCGCAGCATATTGATTGGAAGTAAGGGTCATCGATGTTGAGTGCTTCAAAGAACGCGCTACAAAATGGTTCAATTCCAAAAATAAGATCAATCGGCGCATTAACAGGGACATCATTGGCGGGTAATCCAAAGCGCCAATCACTGCCCGCAGGCACCCCCAAACGAACAGCTTCTTGAGTCATAACATAGGCTATACTGTCTAAATTTTCAGGAATTTCCACACCGCTGAATATCTCGCAAAATTCCGCGTTAAGTGAAATTGCCAAGCGGCGACCCGATACAGCCGATAGAGATGCTATACAGTCTTGTAATTGCCACCCTTCGCCTGCGACCTTTTCTTCTATTACGACATCACATAGTTCTTGTGCAGCAATTTCAAACACCATGCAGCGCATCGCGCATTCAGCTAAAAGGCGTAGTGTTTCCTCGCGGCTTTGACCATCTTCTTCCCAGCTGATGATAATATTGTGGATGATTGTGAGGATAAGTTCATGAAATTCGTAAGCACAATCTAACCAATCTTCAAATAATTGGCGCGCCGCCATGCGCCCGCGCTCAGTTTCCTGATCAATAATGTTTGCAGGCGGCAGAGCATTTACATCCAAATCGCCTTTTAATGGCTCTGTTTCTAGTAAATGTGATAATTTTGAGAGCCCCGCCATCATTGCCTCATCAGGCTTTTCAAAAACGAGATAAGTCTCTACCAACACGCCTGCCATATGCTGGACGACCATCATAGTATCGGTCCCGCGATTTTTATCCGTCGCGAGAGCAATAATGTCTTTATACAGGCGTGCGCCCATATCAGGCTTATTTGTTAGTGCAAACATAATTTATTCGTTTTGAAGGTACCCACAGGGATTGTGGATAAAAATGAGGATAATCAGTGGATAACGGTGCAAATCAACCGCATATATTAAAAGTAATTGAATTTGATTCTGGCGTAAACACTTTTATTGAAAATAAATTTGGGGAGAAGTAAGATTTAATTCTCAAATATTTCTTGCGGGTATACCCCCCACAGATTCTCTTTTTCGACCCAGCCTTTATATCCCGAGGCATCAACGCGGCACCATTCAGCCCGACATTCATCAATTTTTGAAATCACGTCAGGCTCTAATAATGCAATGAGGCGGCTGTCTTGATCGGGTTTATGCATAAGGGAGACAGTATCTTGAGATTGAATCATCGCGTGTCTTCGCCCAGAGAGAAGAGATTTATGAATCCAGCCGATTTGCCCTTCATGGTCTTGAATCCTGCGCCAGTGATCGAATTCAAGCGTGATTTCAACCGGTAAGCCGGAGCGTCTGAAAACCCATTGGATTGGGTATTTCCTACCTGGCCCCGTTCTTACATAGGCTTCGTTAGAAGCTACTGTTACAAAACGTGGCAATGGATATGCCGTTGAACGAAACGGGTTATCCTTTTGCTGCGCATATGCGGGCATTGAGAATAAAAACAGCGCTATCAATAAAACTCTCATGATTGTTTTTTAGCGTAACCTGTACTTCTTAGGCAATGCGTATTATTTAAAAGCGCATGAATAAAGATTTTGAAATCTCTGTAGCACCCATGATGGATTGGACGGATCGGCATTGCCGGTATTTTCACCGCCTGATTTCCAAGCATGCGAAGCTCTATACAGAAATGATAACAACGGGCGCAATTTTGCATGGGGATGCCGAGCGTTTTTTAAGATTTGATAAGATGGAGCATCCTGTTGCTTTGCAGCTTGGCGGATCTGAGGCGGATGATCTTGCACGCTCTGCTGAGATTGGTTCTAAGCATGGGTATGATGAGATTAATTTAAATTGCGGCTGCCCGAGTGATCGTGTGCAAAGCGGGCGTTTTGGAGCTTGTTTAATGTTAGAGCCGGATCATGTTGCCGATTGTATTGATGCAATGATTACCGCAAGCGATGCGCCTGTTAGCGTAAAATGTCGTATTGGAATCGATGATCAAGATAGCTTTGAGTTTCTAGATCGTTTTGTGGATAAGATTGGGAATAAGGGATGTGAAACTTTTATTATTCATGCGCGAAGTGCGTGGCTAAAAGGTCTTTCACCTAAGGAAAACAGAGATGTTCCACCATTAAACTATCAGCGTGTTTATGATGTGAAAGAAAAGTATCCACAGTTGAGGATAATTTTGAATGGTGGCGTTACAGCAATGCAACAGATTGATGCCGCTCATCATTTAGATGGCGTTATGATTGGCCGTGAGGCTTATCAGAATCCTTATTGGCTTGCGGAGATTGAACGTAAAATATTTGGCAATGATGCTATTTTGGGTAGGGATAAAATCGCGCGTAACATGATGGATTATATTGACCAGCAAGCAGCGACTTATCAAACACCCGTTAAATCCATTACACGTCATATGATGGGGCTTTTTCATCATCAACCTGGCGCGAAGCACTGGCGCAGAGCATTAAGCGAATACCCACATGAAGATGATGCAACGAGTGAAGCCATTACAAAAGCCCTTGCGGATAGACTCGCCGCACTAAAAATACATGCCGAGACGCGTAAAGAATGATAAAATCATTCTATGAGTAGTGAATGGAAACAATTACCCCCTCAAGATGCCCTTTCTTTTTTAGATGCAGTTCGGGTTTCAGATCATTCAATTTTTTTTGAACCGTCTTTGTGTGATGTGTTTTTGCATCCGCTTGATTTCTTTGATGGTTATGACCTTGTACGTATTTCTAACATGTACGCACCGCCGTTCGCTATCATGGATTTTGTAAGTAACGGGGATAATCATTACTATCTTGATGGCTCCGACTTTGCACTGCAGACGCTTTGCAAGCAAAAATCAGTACGACTGAATGAGGACAATGTCCTTGATTATATTGATCTTTATTTCAGTTACGTTTACGAGCGCGGCAACAGTATTGTTTTTATTCGTAATCCTCAGGACACCAATTTTAAAGGGTCCGATGGGATGGGAAACCATTTCAAAGCTATACAGAAACATACATCTGTCAGAGTGGAATGGAATGAAGAAAAAGGGGCTTTTGTGATCAATGCACCGCTCCTGTATCAAGATAAAACACGTGAAGGGATCATTTACGTTTCAAAGACAGGTCAAATTGATGTCATTTCGCCTTTAGAGGTGCATTTCCTAGATGAACCGCAAGAGTTTGAAACAATTCCGCTAAAACACTCTAAAGATCAGGAAATTTTACGACAAGCACGTGATTTATTGGTGAAAGCACCGAGTGGGAAGCGTTTACTCGATATTGCTGATGATATGGATGTTGCTATTCATATTATTTCCTCTCCTAATTATCAGGCTTTTGCGACGAACAAACCCACTATTTATCTTTTAATGCCAGACGCGCAATTAACAGCGGACATGCATCAGGCACTCCAATTAGCGGGGGCTTTGAGGGATATGGAACAGATATTAGGAGGCTACCCTCGCCCATCAAGACAAGAAGATGATGCTGTGTTTTTTGCTATTAATTATGACAAAAATTTGAATTTATTGATGGAAATTTGTAAAATAGTAGAAGAATTTGAGGCCATAAACATGGCTGAGGCTGTTACTGCGATGCGTCGCATTGGTATTGAAGACATTTATGGCGGGTATAAAAATGAGGCTTCACCGGATGAGATGCTGCAAATTTACATTCGCATGATGACCAAACAAGGATTTATTTTATGAGTGGTAGTATTTTTTATTCATGGGAAGGCGCAGGGATGGGATGGCCTGACCCAGGCGCGCCTGGTGCGTCCCAAGTGACGGCGAATATACGTAATCGTTTTTATCCTATTGATTACAGTATGTCATCGCGCATTCAATCAGGATCAGCACAAAATCGCGCAGATTTTTCCGGTGTCAGTGAAGCGGTTAAGCATGCCGGTGTTGATTCAAAAAAGAATTTACGCTGATTGTATTAAGCGTCAGATTTTTGAGCATCTTGTTTTTCTATATCTGCGGGCTTTAACTTATTCACATCCACGTTAAAGCTTTCTCCACACCCACAACGTCCGGCTTCATTGGGGTTTACAAAATCAAAACGAGAATTCCCCAATTCATCAACAATAAAATCGACAGTTGTTCCAATCAACATCCATGAATACATCTTTGGAATATTGAGCTTTATGCCGTGCTCTTCAAAGATATCATCCAGAGATTGGTCATCATCAGATTTCATATAATCCATGTTATATGAATTACCTGAACAGCCAGTTGTTTTGATAGATAAGCGAACGCCTTGAGCGCCTTCAGGTGCTTTTGCCATGAGGCTTTTAATCTGCTGGGCCGCTTTTTCAGTAATCGTAATCATAATCTTTGTCTTTAAGTATATCACAAGCTTGTTGCTTGCTTTTTAATAGCACAGATAAACGTTCATTTTATTTTGCTAGTAAAACATATTTAGCTGCATTTTGGCTGTTTCAGACATTTTTGATGGGTCCCAAGGCGGATCCCATATAATTTCCACATCAACTTCACCCACTTTATCAATCGGGAATATTGCCCCCTGTACCCATCCAGGCATTTCTTGCGCAACCGGGCAGCCAGGGGATGTAAGGGTCATTTTTACTTCAACATCTGTAACATCACCATCATCTAAGAATTTCACAGCGTAAATCAGACCTAGCTCATAGATATTGACCGGTATTTCAGGGTCATAAATCTCTTTAATTGCATCGCGAACCTTTGGCCACAGAGAGTGATCGCGATCAGCCTCAACATGTTCAGGTTCAGTCAGCGCTTCTTCATCAAACGCGTTTGGCGGCGGAACTTGGTTTTTTAAACCTTTTTCCTCCGTTTTTGCCTCGGCATCGTTATTTTCGTTATTATTTTGTGCTAAATCACTCATTAACTCAGCATATCCTTTGCTTTAACTAAACCATTATATAATTGATCTATATCAGATTTGTTGGAATATAAGCCCATTGACGCGCGAATTGTACCATCAATACCAAAGCGCTGCCAGAGAGGCATACAGCAATGATGCCCCGTACGTACAGCAACGCCACATTGATCCAGAATCATGGCGATATCACTAATATGTAGACCATCGATTGTAAAACTAACAATCGCAGCCTTATCATCAGCCTGTCCGTATATTTTTAATCCTTCAATCTCACTTAGCCTTTGCGTTGCGTATGTTAGGAGCTCTTGCTCATGCGCATGAATATCATCCATACCAATATCTTGAACGTAATCGATTGCGGCGCCCAATCCGATAACTTCCGTAATTGCTGGTGTTCCGGCTTCGAAGCGGAATGGCGGTTCTTTGAATGTTGTTTTTTCAAAGCTGACTATATCGATCATATCGCCGCCGCCCTGGTATGGTGGCATCGTGTCTAAGACATCATATTTACCGTAAACAACACCAATCCCAGTTGGCCCATATAGCTTATGTCCCGTGAATACAAAAAAGTCGCAATCAAGGTTACTAACGTTGATAGAGCTGTGGACAACACTTTGTGTACCATCAATCAATACTTTAATTTTTGGATTAAATTTACGCGATATCTCTATGATTTCGTTAATGTTATTGACTGTTCCTAACGCATTAGAGATATGCACAACACCAACTAGTTTTGTCTTTGTGGATAACATGGATAAAAATGCTTCCAAGTCGAGTGTTCCATCTTCCAAAACTGGTATTATCTTAATTATAATCCCAATTTCATCACGTAATAATTGCCACGGCACAATATTAGCGTGATGTTCCATCTCGGTGATAATCACTTCATCACCTGCTGAAAGATGCGTACGCCCCCAGCTATGAGCTATTAAATTTATGCCTTCGGTTGTATTTCGCGTGAAAATGATCTCTTTTTCACTATTTGCACCAATAAATTGCGCAATTTTCGTGCGAACAGCTTCAAAATCTGCTGTAAGATCCTGTGAAATACGATACAAGCCGCGATGTATGTTTGAATAAGCCTGATTTTGTTGCTTATTCATAATATCTATAACGGATTTTGGTTTTTGGGCACTTGCACCTGAATCTAAAAACACAAGCGGCTTACCGTTCATCTGTGTATGAAGAACGGGGAAATCGTCACGATATTTGGATAAATCGGCCATATCTAAGCCTTTAAAGCATCTTTCAGCCACATATTAGACATTTCAAGCACCTGATCACGAATTGCTTCATTCGCTATCTTATCAACGGCTTCGTCGATGAAGGCTTGCATCAAGAGCATTCTGGCTTGCGCCTCACTGAGGCCGCGTTGACGCAAATAAAAGAGAGGCTCTTCATCTAACTGTCCTGTCGTGGCGCCGGGAGAACATTTTACATCATCAGCGTAGATCTCTAACTCTGGCTTTGTATCCATTTCCGCATCGGGCGAGAGAAGCAGCGCATTTGAAAGCTGATAACCGTCTGTCTTTTGTGCAATCTGGTGTACGTGCACTTTTCCTTGGAATACGCCACGCGCTTTATCATCCAATAAAGTGCGATAAAATTGATTTGATTGGCAATTTGGTGCCTGATGCTCGATTAATATTGTCGTATCACCAAGTTGCGAACCGTTAAGAAGGTTTGCTCCATTAAACGATATCTCCGCACCTTTGCCGGTAATCTCGGCGTGTATTTCATGACGAGAGAGTTTTGCACCCTTGTTAAGATTAAAACTGTCATAGGTTGAATCTGCTTCAACTTTTAAGTGCACAAAATTTGTGTTTACGGCGTCATGTGCATCATCTTGGATGCGAATATGATGAAGATGTGCGTTTTTAGCTATTTCAATCGTCGTCTGGTGATTCTTCCAATATGCACCTTGTCCTGAGTGGCGCTCTACGATTGTGGCTTCTGCGCCTTCTTCAAGAATAATTTTAATGACTTGAAGGTCGTATGACTTATCCTCTGCATTAAACAAGATTTCCACAGGGTTTTCCCTGATTTCTCCACGCTTAATGTGGATAATTTGTTCCTGCGCCTCTTTTGACGTATCAAGGTTTGCGGGGATTGCACGCGGAAGGTTTGTGAATTTCCATTCTTCAACCTTTGGCGTTGGTAAATTATTTGGGTCTATTGCGGATAAAACCATTATTATGCCGCCTCTTCAAGAAATTCGCTGTAGCCTTTTTCTTCAAGTTCTAATGCAAGCTCAGGGCCGCCAGTCTTAATGATTTTACCTTTTGCCAATACATGCACCACATCCGGCTTAATGTAATCCAATAAACGCTGATAGTGCGTAATAACAAGAAAAGAGCGCTTTTCATCGCGCATTGCATTTACGCCGTCAGCAACGATTTTAAGCGCATCAATATCAAGGCCGCTGTCTGTTTCATCCAAAACAGCAAATTTTGGCTCCAACATTGCCATTTGAAGAACTTCATTACGTTTTTTTTCACCGCCAGAAAAGCCTACGTTAACTGCGCGCTTCATCATATCGTCGTTTATACCAAGCTCAGCGCATTTAGTTTTGATAAGCTTAAGCATGCCTAACGCATCCAATTCGTCTTCTCCGCGTTGCTTACGGATAGAATTGATTGATGTTTTAAGAAATGTACTCATATTGACGCCGGGAATTTCGACAGGATATTGGAATGCAAGGAACACGCCCGCAGCTGCACGCTCTTCGGGATCCATTTCAAGCAAATCTTCACCGTCTAATTCAACTGACCCGTCGGTCACTTCGTAATCTTCTTGGCCCGCTAAAACATAAGACAATGTTGATTTACCGGAACCATTAGGGCCCATTATAGCGTGCACTTCGCCTTCGGGTATATCAAGCGTAATGCCTTTTAGAATTTCTACATCACCATTATCAGTTTCAACTGTTGCTTTTAAATTATCTATTTTAATCATAAATCACCTTTTAAATGTGCCAAAAAGACACCTAAACCAATTAACATCCCGACGCACAAAACCGCAAATAATGCGATTGATATTATTGTTTTAAAGCCATGTGTTTTACCCGATCCATCTCCCCTTGGGTCTAGGATCGCATTCAGTAGTATTAATAACCAATCAAACACATAAACTTCTTTTTGCCGCAATCAACTTTTTATAAAACAAGCATGGCGATGCCAAGTGTGATACCCGATAAACCATCTAACCACAACCATTTGCGTACAAATTCTTTTTTTACAAACCCTTGTATCAAACTAGGGCGCATTAAAAGTGCTACTGATTTTACAAATGCAAACATTCCAGAAACCATCAATATGGTCGATCCTATTGATGACCAATTCCAATAAAAAGCAATAATAGATAAAGAAATTGGGAGAATGATAATACCCAAAACTAAACTTAGTGCATCGTTATCGACAAATAGCTCTGCGAATTCTTGCCATGCTTGCCTTGCAAAAAAACATGATAGCCCGAGCACTAAATAAAAGCCGCCGAAGAATAAAAGAAATGGGTCATCATTGAGGGTATGACCAAATTCATTCAAAACGCTTGTTAGTGTTGCAGCGAAATCTTGCATGCTTAATCTCCTTATCTTGAATTAAGCATACACTTATCCGACACTTCCCTCCAGAGATATTCCTACTAGCTTTTGTGCCTCTACAGCAAATTCCATTGGCAGTTCTTGCATTACTTCACGTGCAAACCCGTTAACAATCAGTGCAATCGCTTCTTCTTCGCTTAAGCCTCTTTGCATACAGTAGAATAATTGGTCTTCACCAATTTTCGATGTTGTTGCTTCATGCTCTAAATTCGCGCTTTTGTTTTTGCTTTCTATATACGGGACAGTGTGTGCGCCGCATTGATCACCTATCAAAAGTGAATCACAGACAGTAAAGTTTCTCGCACCTTCTGCGCCTGCGTTTATTTTGACCTGTCCGCGATAGGTATTGTTTGAATGTCCTGCACTTATACCTTTTGAGATGATTCTGCTTTTTGTATTTTTACCAATGTGAATCATTTTTGTGCCTGTATCGGCTTGTTGTTTTCCGTTGGTGATCGCGACGGAGTAAAACTCGCCTTGGCTATTATCACCTTTCAAAATACATGATGGATATTTCCAAGTGATTGCAGATCCTGTCTCAACTTGTGTCCAGCTGATTTTTGAATTGCGTCCTTCACACATGCCGCGTTTTGTTACAAAGTTATATATCCCCCCTGCTCCGGTTTCGAAATCCCCCGGATACCAGTTTTGCACAGTGGAATATTTGATCTCTGCATCATCAAGTGCGACGAGCTCTACAACGGCAGCGTGAAGTTGGTTTTCGTCACGCATGGGGGCTGTGCACCCCTCAAGATACGACACGTAAGATCCTTCATCAGCAATAATAAGTGTGCGTTCAAACTGGCCTGTATTTAATTCATTTATACGGAAATATGTACTTAATTCCATCGGGCATCTCACGCCTTTTGGAATATATACAAATGACCCATCAGTAAATACCGCACTGTTCAGGCATGCATGCTTATTGTCACCTTGCGGTACAACAGAGCCGAGGTATTTTTTAATTAATTCTGGATGTTCTTGGATCGCTTCAGATATCGAACAGAATATAACGCCTGCCTCGGCAAGTTTCTTTTTAAATGTTGTTGCGACCGACACTGAGTCAAAAACCACATCGACAGCAACGGGGGTTTTTTCTTGTACACCGGCTAAAATTTCTTGCTCACGTAATGGTATGCCAAGCTTTTCATATGTTTCTAATAGAACCGGATCAACATCATCTATCGTTTTTGGTCCATCTGATGCGCTTTTTGGTGCCGCATAGTAATATGATTCTTGATAATCAATCGGCTTGATATCTAATTTTGCCCAATCAGGCTCAGGCATTTGCAACCATTTTCTATATGCCTTTAACCGCCATTCCAGCATCCATTCCGGTTCATTTTTTTTATCTGAAATGAACTTTACGATATCTTCGGATAAGCCCTTAGGGGCTTTTTCAGTTTCAATTTCAGTTACGAAGCCAGCAGAGTATTTTCCTGCCATGTCACTAACTGTTTGTATGGTTTCTTCTGATACACCGCTCATGAGCTTGCCTTTACAATTAAATTTCCACCTATATGGCATTACAGCCCTGTAAATTCAAGCTTACAAGGATTTAAAACTGGGGAAAAAATATCTTTTTCTGAATGAATAATTTATAAAGCCTCTTTTTTTGTTATCGTTTACTTTATGAATATTCGATTTTATGTCCCTGTTTTTGCGTTTACACTGTTTTTAAGTGCAACGCTTTTGTTCTCCGTACAACCCATGTTTTCCAAAATGGTTTTACCAATGCTTGGTGGTACACCTCAGGTCTGGAACACGGCGATGTTGTTTTTTCAAGCAACCTTACTAGCAGGATATGCATATGCGCATGGGACTAGTAAGTTTTTAAGCATTAAAGCGCAAGCTTGTGTTCATATTGTATTGTTATTTATTTGTCTTGTTTTTCTTCCGTTAGCCATTCCCGAAGGATCCAGCCCACCAACGGACAGTGACCCGACTCTCTGGCAATTAAGTTTGATGGCGATGTGTATCGGGGGGCCCTTCTTTGTTGTGGCCGCAAATGCACCCATGTTTCAAAGATGGTTCGCATCTACACCTCACCCCGATGCTGATAATCCATATTTTTTATATGGTGCTAGCAACTTCGGAAGTATGGCATCGTTACTTTGTTACCCGTTTTTAATTGAACCGATCATGGGATTAACCGGTCAGTCGGACGCTTGGTCATTTGGGTATTATGGACTGATTTTATTTACGATCGTATCTGTTGCTCTTGTTATTATTGGCAATAAATCAACCGATACAAACAAAGCTAATTCTAATGCGCCGCTGAAACAGCAATTATCATGGAAGCTAAGAGCTACATGGCTTTTTTGGGCGTTTATTCCTTCATCTATGATGTTGGGTGTTACGACTTATATCACGACTGATATTGCCTCTGCGCCTTTGCTCTGGATCGCGCCTTTGGCGCTTTATGTCGGCAGTTTTATTATCGTGTTTGCGCGACGAGAATTGATTAGTAACAAAACCCTTAACTTCCTAGTATTTGCAGGATTAATGGCCGTATTGGGGCTATCGATATTGTTTAAAAACATGTTGTTTAATCCTTTTCTTATTATTGGCATTCATTTTTCATTCTTTTTTGTCGTTGCGGTTGCTTGTCACAAGCGTTTAGCTGATTTAAAACCTGATGCGTCTAATTTGACCGAATTTTATCTTTTGATGTCTGTCGGTGGCGTTTTAGGCGGGTTCTTTAATGCTATTATTGCTCCACAATTTTTCACAAGCGCGATCGAATATTATTTTGTGATCTGTCTAGCTTGTTTCGTTCGCTATAGCTGGAGTGAAAATCAATCATTTAGAAACAGTATCGAAAACTTCAAAACTTATCTTAAGCAAGGGTTGAAAACATTTTTTACAACTGAAAAAAATCTGTACCCGTTTTTTATTATCGGGGCGGGTATATTGCTTATCTCTTATGATAATTTACTGCTGAATTTAATTTTGGGAATCATCATCATGGTTATGATGATTGAATATTATGATAAACGCTTTTTATTCGCAGGGTTTTATATTTTCCTTCTCACCCTTTTTCCTCCTGCGTCTTCCAAAATAATTATGCAGACTGATATCTTACATCAGGAGAGAAATTTCTTTGGTGTTATTCGTGTTATCGATACTGAAGATAACCTACGTATTTTGATGCATGGAACAACTAATCATGGTGTTCAATCACTTGATAAGGAGCATAAACTTCATCCGATTTCATATTATGGTGGTAATTCTCCATCAAAAGAATTGATGGATATTTATGGCGAAATTCCCGGACCACAAAATATAGCCATTGCCGGATTAGGGTCTGGAGTGACGGCATGCTTCCAAAAAGAGGGGCGTCATTTTGATTTCTTTGAGATTGATCCTAGTATCGTTGAAATCGCACAAAACCCAGATTACTTCACATTTTTAAGCGATTGCGGATCTGACCATCGTGTTATTTTAGGTGATGCGCGCCTTACAATCGCGGATCAGCCTGACAATAAATATGATCTCATCTTTATGGATGCTTTTAGTTCCGATAGCGTGCCGATCCATCTTTTGACAAAAGAAGCTATCGAGCTTTATCTCGAGAAATTAAAACCAGATGGAACCATATTATTTCATATTTCCAATCGTCACCTTGACCTTGAACCCATCTTATCAGCCGCAGCCAAATCTGTGGGTATAAAAAGCCTTGCTGATATTTCTATTGGTGGGAAAATTGATGATACAGATTTAGAATATTATCCTACTCACTTTGTTGCTTTCACCAACAACCCGAATAGGATCGATGCTTTAAGAGGCAAAGGATGGGTTGATACTATTGATCGCCCTGACGTGAAACTTTGGACCGATCAATATTCTAATATTCTAAGTGTCTTTGGTTCTCAAACTGTTAAAGGACGCTTTGATGCTGCAATAAAAGCCAAAGAAGCTAAAGAAGATGCTGACGCTAAAGATATTCAAGAAAAAGTGAACGAAAAATCTGGTTTTCGAGACTAGCAATAAACGTCAGGATTTTTTACTTAGTTGCTTCAAAGTTGATGTCAGGATTTTTTGATAAAGCATCGTCAAGATGCCATGCATTCCGCGCCATAAACACAGGATCGCCGTCATGATCATTTGCGATTGATGTTTGATTCGAGTCGACGAATTTTTTTAATAAATTGGCGTCATCACACTTTAACCATCGCGCCGTATAAAGTTCAGTCGTTTCGAACTTTACAGGGATTTCATATTCGCTTCGGATGCGATCTCGTAAGACGTCAAATTGAAGTGCGCCAACAACACCAACCACCCAATCAGCTCCTACAACTGGCTTAAATACGCGCGCGGCGCCCTCTTCTGCTAATTGTTCTAACGCTTTGCCTAAATGCTTTGCTTTTAATGGGTCTTCTGGTCGGGCTTTTTGCATTAATTCTGGTGCAAATGACGGGATATCAGAGAACACTAAATCTTCGCCCTCGGTTAGGGCATCGCCAATACGCAGACCACCATAGTTCGGAAGGCCAATTATATCACCAGGAAAGGCTTCCTCTGCCATTTCACGGTCCTGCGCCAAGAATAGTTGCGGTGAATGGATGGTCAGGTTTTTATTAGTGCGTACGTGTTTTAATTTCATGCCGCGTTTAAATTTGCCGGAACAAATACGGGCAAAGGCCATACGATCGCGGTGTTTGGGGTCCATGTTTGCTTGAATTTTGAATATGAATGCTGAGACCTTATCTTCATTCGGATCAATCATACGGTTTTCAGTTTTTTGATTTCTGGGATGCGGCGCATAAGCGCCAATACCGCCGAGCATTTCACGTACACCAAAATTATTTACTGCAGATCCGAAGAAGACAGGTGTTTGCGAACCTTCCAGATATGCTTGTGAGTCAAATTCAGGGCACAAGCCGCGCACCATTTCTACATCTTCGCGAAGCTTATTAACTTCATCCGATGTTAAAAGCTCATCAAGTTTTGGATCGTCCAGACCTTCGCAGGCTATTCCCTCTTTCAGGCTCTCGCCTTTTGATCGTGCAAATAGGATGAGGCGATCATTAATCAAATCATAACACCCCTTAAAATCACGCCCCATGCCGATAGGCCAGCTAGCTGGGGTTACATCCAGCGCGAGCTTTTGTTCAATCTCATCAAGAAGATCGAACGGGTCTTGGCCATCACGGTCAAGCTTATTGATAAATGTAATAATTGGCATATCGCGTAGGCGACAGACCTCAAATAATTTACGGGTTTGGGTTTCAATACCTTTTGCACAATCGAGCACCATTATCGCGCTATCAACTGCGGTAAGAACACGGTAAGTATCTTCGGAGAAATCTTCGTGCCCCGGAGTATCGAGCAAGTTATAAGTAATGCCGTTATTTTCGAACGTCATCACAGATGATGCAACCGAGATGCCTCGCTCCTGTTCAACTTTCATCCAGTCAGATCGTGCGCGGCGTCGATCACCTTTTGCCTTAACCGCGCCGGCCAATTCAATCGCACCGCCAAAGAGAAGCAACTTTTCCGTCAGCGTTGTTTTACCCGCATCGGGGTGTGAAATAATCGCGAAGGTACGACGGTTTTCAATGATCTTTTCAAGCGGTTTGCTCATTTTGTCTTATTCATTCTTATTCTAGGAGAATGGGTTTTCCATCTCTTTATCTTCTATTTCTATTACCCATAAATCTGGGTCTCTGGAAATTGCTCGCTGAATGTAGGCATCTGCGTGCGTTTCTTCAACTATTTCTTTTTCTAAAGCGGCGACCCATTGCATTTGATCTGTTATAAAATCGCGTTCTTGGATAATTAATTTCACATGTCCATTCAATGCATTAATCTTTAGCATAACGATGCCCGAACCCGGGTTTCCTTTTTGAATAAAATGATAAAATTTTGCATTTGCGGTGAGGGTTTTTAAATGGCCGTCAACATAAAGGGCCGTTGGCAAGCGATCTGACATTGATTATTGAACACGCTCGTCATGAACCCAGCGTTCAACAGTAAGGTGCGCTAAGGTTTTATTATCGCATGGGTTATGAAAGCGGTAAACGCGGATTGCAGCGTCCATTGCCACAACTTCGGGCTCATCAGACATAACGCATTTATATGCTTGCATAACAGCTTTGTAGCATTTGCTATCGCACGGGCTTTGCACTTTTGAGCAAAGTTCAGAATTTGCAGGACAGAATTTTTGGAATCGACAGGTCATCTTCAGATCAACTTTACTGCGTAAGCGGTCTATTTTTTCAGCTTCTTGCCATACAACTCTAGGCGATGATCAACCAGTTCATATCCCAAGTCTTTTGCAATTTTAACTTTTAGTTTTTCAAGCTCATCATTTTGAAATTCAATTACTTTTCCAGTTTCTAAATCAACAAGGTGATGATGATGGTCCCAATTTACTTCGTATCGAGAATAGCCCTCTTGAAATTCATGACGAATGACGAGATCTAGCTCATCCAAAAGGCTTAATGTTCTGTAGACGGTTGCTATTGAAATTGATTTATCAGCTTTCTTGGCGCGGTCATAGACGTCTTCGACGGATGGATGGTCTTCTGATTCACTTAAGACTTTTAGGATGACCTTACGTTGCCCTGTCATTTTCAAGCCAGCTTCAGCACATTTTGTTTCTAAATCATGGGACATTCAATACACTTTCCTATTTAAGAATAGGCATATCATAAAACTGCTTTTGTGTTGTCGTAAAGATATTCTTTTAAAAAGCTTATGGCTTTTGAATGATACGACCAGGTGGCAAGCGGAAAACAACGATTGTGCCTTGCCCGATGTCGGATTCTAAATGAATTGATCCTTGGTGCAGTTCAATCATCGCTTTTGCTAATGGTAGGCCAAGACCTGTTCCCTGCTGACCGGTATTTTCCGCTTTATCTGTTACCTGACCGAATGGCTCCATGGCTTCTTTAAGTTTATCTTTTGCAATGCCTATTCCTTCATCTTTAATTGTGATTTGCATGATTTTATTATCAAGCATTTCAGCGGATAGGTAAATTTGACCACCAGGATTAGAGAATTTTACTGCATTTGTTACCAGATTAATCAAAACTTGGCGTAGCAAACGTTGATCTGCGAAAATATAGGGTAAATCAGGGTCAATCGATTGTTGAAGCACAAGATCCCTCCCAAAAATACGGGAATCCATCATGCGCGTTACTGATTTTATAAGGTCACTCATGCAGACTTCTGACTCATCCAGCTCGATACGGCCTGCTTCTATCTTGGACATGTCCAAGACCTCATTGATAATTTCCAGCAAGTGTCCTGCGCTTGTGTGAACATCACCTATATATTCAATATATTTTTCATTGCCGAGCGGACCAAATGTTTCTTTCAAAATCATTTCTGAAAAACCAATAATCGCATTCATTGGTGTCCGTAATTCGTGAGACATATTAGCGAGAAAAGCTGATTTTGCGCGGTTTGCTGTATCGGCTTGCTCTTTGGCAAGTCTTAGCGAAACTTCCATTTGCTTACGTAGCGTAATATCCATCACTGTTGTTACTTGAAAACGGCGTTTTTGGCTGAGTTCTATAGTCGCAGTTGTATAGAGCGCATTCGCAATAGATCCATCTTTACGGATCAATTTCATTTCGCCAGATGAACGTACGCCTTTCGTAATAAATTCATCATGGTTTTTGTAAGCAAGATCACGCTCATCCGGCGTTATGAATTCAACAACGTCTGCATTGATAAGCTCATCTCTTGTCCAGCCATATGTTCTTACGAAGCTGTCATTCACGCGCACAATTCTTCGGTTGTGATCGGATACAACGATTCCGATTTCACTGACTTCAAAAATTGATGTTAGTAGAGAGATTGCATCATCGCGCTCGCGCTGAAGGATTGATTGGTCTGCAACATCTAGATGACCAATTACATCAAGGTGTGTTACCTCTTCGTGCTCGTTTAACAATGGGCTGATGTAAAAGCCATAAATGCGAATGCCTCCGGGCACGCCCGGCAAAGCCTGAATAGTTACTGATCGTTTTTTTTCAATACACACTTCGAATGATTGTTCAAAATGCATTGCGCTTTCGTTACTAACAACTTCTGGTAGTGGCTTGCCAACGACCTGATCATGCTTCATGTCAAGATAGTTAAGTGCCAGATCGTTCGCATCATCGAACATAAAAGCCCCAGATTTTTCGACACGAATTAAAAAACGCGGGATTGCCATTTCCCGGAACAGTTTTTGATAATGTTCGTTATTGTCAGATGTCATTTGCGTCGTTTGTTTTTAATTTGATTGAATGAAGCGTTGAAGTGGACTGAGTTCATAATATTCTAAAACGCTATCGTCATCTTTATCTGAACTGTCTAAATCTTCACGCATGTTTTTAAGTAATGCTTCTAAGTTATCATTTGGAACGGGTTCTGCCACGCTACAGGATAAAGATGCTTTTTTGTAATCAAGTTTTTCAGAATGGAATTTATACCTGCACCCTTCCAGCAATTCTTTTAATCTTTCCAGCGCGCGAATTCCTCCTGTCACATCTGCCTGTTTTAGGCTCAAAACAAATTCTGATGGGCCTGTGCGATATGCATCATCAAATGAACGCATCGATTTTTTTATGAGATCGGCAATATGTTTTAGGTAATTAGGAAGTTGTTCCCCTTCACATTCAGTAATTTCGTCAAAATTATCGAGTCTTACCAGGGCGAGAGAAAAAGGTTTTCCTTGTCTTGCTAGCCTTTGCATTTCCCTATCTAAATCTTTTTTGAGAATAGATTTTTTTCGTAAGCCCGTTTCAGCATCTAAACCGCTTTTATCAAGCACGATTTCTTTTTCAACACGCCTTAGAGAATCCATGAAGGCTTCGAAAAAGCGGGAGAATTCTTCATACTCACTGAATTCTGTCGGTTTTTGAAACTTAAGGTGCTGATTAATCAGCTTATCGGATAGGTTAAGTAATCTCTCATATCTTGTATTCAGAGTGTTTAGCAGGTCTTCATCGACTGTTTGTGTTTTTGCAATTTCATCATACCAAGCCATATAACTGACGGGGCGTGAAAAAGATTGTGCATCTTTTTGATCTTCAACAAATAAAATGCGTTTGGTTACGATTAAAAACCAATCCAACATTTCTGCGGAAATTTCAGTCAGTTCTTTTAAATGGTCATCGACATTGTCGTAGTCTAAAGGCATGTGCTCGAACGATTCCTCATGTGGCCTTAAAATATTATTCTATCGTATATTTCAAAAGTATGGAATTGGTTAATATTGATGTGAAATATCGTGGGTTTTAAAAAAGGTATATTTAAAGCCCAAGCCATTCTTTTTCTAAGGCGTCTAGCGTGTCATTTTTTATCGCTTCACGCACTTCTCTCATCAGACGGTTTATTGTGGCTACATTGTGTTGCGCAAGTAATTGCATCCCCAATATTTCTCCTGCTTTTAACAGGTGGTGAATGTAGGCCTTTGAGAAATCTGTTGATGCAGAAATTTCATTTTCTTCATCAAGCGGTGATTGATCCTCGCGGTATTTTGCGTTCTTTAAATTGATTGTCTCACCGGGGTGGCCTTTTATGAAGGCAGATCCATGACGGGCCAATCGTGTCGGGATAACACAATCAAAAGTATCAACGCCCAAGCGCACGAATGTAAAAATATCTTTGATTTGACCTATTCCCAAGAAATGCACTGGACGCTTAGGGTGCGCATACGGCAAGGATTCATTGACTATTTCGTACATTTCTTCAGGTGTTCCACCTAAACAACCACCAACAGCCGTTCCAAAGAAATCGCGGTCTTTTGTATACTCAGCCGAAATTTTGCGTAAATCTTTATAAACACCCCCTTGAATAATACCGTAAAGCGCTTGTGCACCCGTATCACCGCGTTCAAATTCCGCGATAGATCTATCGCCCCAACGAATGCTCATTTCCATGGAGCGTGCGGTGTATTCTTTTGTGACATGATATGGGGTACATTCATCAAACTGCATCAGAAGGTCTGCACCTAATTTTCGTTGGATATCCATTGCGCTTTCTGGCGTTAAATGAATTTTCCGACCATCTACATAAGAGCGAAATGTGCAGCCGTCTTCGGTAATTCCCAACAGGCTTTTATTGTCATGCTTACCTTGGTTCTTGCCTTTAATTTCATTGGCCATGGTGCCCTCACCTAGCGAAAACACTTGGAAACCACCGCTATCGGTAAGCATAGGGCCATCCCATTGCATGAATTTGTGAAGCCCGCCCATCTTTTCGATAAGATCCGCGCCAGGTTGCAGCATAAGATGATAGGTATTTGCCAAGATGATATCGGTTTTGGCCTCTTTCATCTGTGCCGGCGTTACGGCTTTAATTGCTGCCTTGGTGCCGCAAAAAATATAATTTGGTGTTTCTATTGAACCGTGCGGCGTTTTTAAGGTTCCTAAGCGCGCGCGTGACTTGGAACATTTGTGATGAATATCAAAGCTAAAATTTGGATATTTGAGCGTCATTTTCATTTCCAATAAAAAACCCGCCAACGGATTGTGGCGGGTGCTTTTTGTTTTTTAAGAAATAAGATTAAGAAGCTTTTGCAAGTTTCTTTTCTACTTCTTTTTTTACAGATCGTAATTTTACGTTCAATTTTGTTTTTGCTGTTCCTGTTAAAAACGCATCCAATCCGCCTTTATGTTCAACAGTGCGAAGGCCCGCAGCAGATGCACGAACTTTTACCCAGCGACCAAGTGTAACGCTGTAGAGGCTTGTGTCTTGAACGTTTGGCAAGAAACGGCGGCGTGTTCTGTTTAGTGCGTGTGACACGTTATTTCCGGCCATTACAGCTTTTCCAGTAATTTGACAACGGCGAGCCATGTTTATAATCCTTATCTCTATAATCAATTCTTCAGATGGGCGAAAATAGTGCAAAAGTTGTGATTAAGTCAAGCACTTATTTTGTTTCATCGTACCTTACTCAACACCCTGTAAAATCCCCGACCATGTGTAGAGTGAGAGCATTGTGACAATAAACAAAAGATGCGCGATGACATTAATCCAAATCGCACGACGTAAATGGGTATGATCATTCTTAGCCGTTGCACCTTGTGGGCCAACCCATGTGTTTTTAATTGCATCACCATTGAGGTCTTTTGCAGGGCCGCCGAGGCTAACGTTCAGCCCCCAAGCCATGGCGGATAATGCAAAACCACCCTGCTCGTAACTTGCGCGGTTTTTATGTCCAAACCATGCCATAAGCCCCTTATGCAGTTTTGCGGTTGGAGTAAACAAGCTCGCGAGCGTCAGTAATATTCCGCTTAATATTGATGGGAAAAAGCCTAACAGTTTTTCTAAGGCCAATGCGGTTGAGCCAAATCCCTTTGTCGCCCCTTCTTTTCCAAAGCGCCATGACAAAGCCGCCAAACCAGCGTACAGACAGACCCCGACAAAACCCGCGATGAGATACCATATAGCTGGTGCAACGAGATTTTTATCGAAGCTTCTAGCTGCGAAGTTCATGCCCATTCTTGTTATCCCAAAGGCATCGGATGCTTTTAAATCTGTTCTTGTTGAGCGGGCGATTGATAAAAACGCACCTTTGACAACTTTATCTTGGTCCATTGCAAAATAGAGTTTTAATAACGCGAACCACACTGTCCCTGCGCTGAATGCAAATGACAGCAAAATAACTTCTGTTACGCCATGAAAGGGTTTATCGATTGCGATTGCTTCAAAACCTTTTCCCATTGCCCCCAGAAATAAAATAACAATCGTCGTGAGGATGAAGCCTCTAAAGATTAAATCTCCTTTTGGGCGGGATGCTTTATCCATTTTGTCGCCTAATCTTCCAACAAAACGATCCAGAAACTGCCACAAGAATGCATTTGCATTTCCTGTCATCGGGCCGGTGATCATTCCGACAACAACACAGAGCAACACCGCAAAGATAATTGTAGGGATACGGTCAGGGTCAAAAAAGCTAGCGTGCCATTGGCTAAGAAATTCTATCATAATTTTTATTGTGCGGGTGCACAGTGCATTTGTTATCTGTTATAATTGTATTTTCGCTATTAAAGCAAAAAGCGGTTTAATAAGAAAGGACTTCTGATAAGCATGCTTTATCATCTTCACGATTTACAACATGCGATGACGACACCTCTTCGTCTTCAGGCTGAATTAATGCGCACTGTCTTTCAGAGCCCGTTTAATCCGCTTTCTTATACGCAAATAGGCCGTACCCTTGGCGCAACAGCAGAAATGATCGAGCGCACAACACGTCGTTTTGGCCGCCCTGAGTTTGGGCTACATGAAACATTTATTAACGATGAGGCTATTGATGTTAGCGAAGATATTGTTGCGGAAAAGCCATTTTGCCGTCTTTTGCATTTTAAACGTGATTGCAATCGTAATGATCCAACGGTTTTAGTCGTTGCGCCAATGTCAGGTCATTATGCGACATTGTTGCGTGGTACTATTCAGGCATTATTACCCCATCACAATGTTTACACAACCGATTGGGAAGATGCCCGTATGGTGCCCTATTCCGATGGGGAGTTTAATCTTGATACGTACATCACATATTTACGCGAATTTTTAAGCTTATTGGGACCTGATACGCATGTGATGGCCGTTTGTCAGCCAGCGGTCCCTGTCTTAGCAGCGGTTTCCTTAATGGCGAGTGAGCGAGATCCGAATCAACCGCGCTCTATGGTTTTGATGGGCGGGCCCATTGACACACGCATTTCAAAAACAACTGTTACAGAGCTGGCGGAAACAAGGCCGCTTAAATGGTTTGAAAAATCCGTTGTGATGGATGTTCCTGCATATTACCCCGGGGCACATCGTCGTGTTTATCCAGGCTTTTTACAGCTTGGTGGCTTTATGTCGATGAATTTAGATAAGCATGTCGGATCGCATATGAATTTTTATAAGCATCTGGTGCAAGGTGATGGCGATAGCTCCGAGAAACATCGCATCTTTTATAATGAGTATTTATCCGTGATGGATATTCCGGCTGAGTTTTATTTGCAAACCGTTGAAACCGTTTTTCAGAAACATTCTTTGCCACGTGGTTTGATGAAATGGCGTGACCCATTATTAGATGAACTTATGGATGTTCGCCCGCAAGATATCAAACGCACTGCGCTTTTAACCGTGGAAGGTGAAATGGATGATATTTCGGCGCGCGGTCAAACCACCGCAGCCCATGAAATTTGTTACTCTATCCCGCAAGCGAAACAATATCATCATTTCCAAATAGGGTGTGGGCACTACGGGATCTTTAACGGGCGTAAATGGAGCGAGCAAATTATGCCGCGTTTAAGGCATTTTTTCCGTGCACATGATCGTAAACGCGATGCTATCCCCAAAAAAGATTTGGACCTTGTTCCTGATCTTGCGCCAGATATCTATAATCGCGATAAACACGGGATAGCAGCCATTCGCAGGTGGTTACGTGATCATCGTAATGAGTCTTTCCGTGAAACGATTGATTAAAAATATACTCTTTACGCTATAAATTATTATTTTGTTTCAAGTTACTGCTGCAATGCCGCAATAAAAGTACTGGAATACTCTTCTTCTTTCTTTTTATGTTATGAGCAATAAAAATACAGGGGGAAGATAAAATGGCTCTATTCGATTCAGGCATGCATCAATGGATGCGCGGCGTTATGCAACTCACGAAAGTTGCTAACCACATGCAGGCAGATGCTTTGCAGGCAATGTGTAAATACACCGTTATGGGTCCCGCTTTAGAAGCAACCTATGGCCATCTTAATGATAATCCATTACGTATGACGTTCTCCGGTGTACGAAAAATGGCAAGTCTTCACCCTCTGTTCAGTAGTATGGCAGCGCGGTTTCCAGACTCAATTACATATCAATTTGGTATTGGTAAAGATGGCGCTGCGACATCAAGAGGATTTGATAACGTTAACCTCGCAATAGACCCCACACGCCCTGACTTATTCCATCGCGGGGCAGCCCTTGTACAGGACCTCAATTCCAAAGAACATCAACCCGTTGCATATCAAGATTTGTTGGAAGCACCAGTTATCGATGGTGAGACGGCTGATGTTCAAGTTAAAACGGCTATCGAAAGCCCATTTCAAAACCTTACACGCATTTCATCAACCGCGGCAGAGGATAACAAAGTCGTTTATTTATCTGCCCCTATGTCAGGGCATTTCTCAACATTAGCTTCCAAGCCGGTTCAGAATTACTTGAACGCAGGGTACACCGTATATTTGCGTGACCTTAAAGATGCCGCAAATGAGCCGCTTCAAAATGGTGTGTTTGGCATGGAAGAGCAAGTTCGCGATTTTATCGACCACATGCAATATATCCATCAGCGAGAAGGCAGGGCTGCGCAAGTTTCTGCAATTTGCCAAGGATCTATTCCCGTTGTGATTGGTAGTGCTTACATGGCAAAACATAATGCCCCTTATAAACCCGAAAAATTATTTATTACCTCTGCACCGATTGATGTGAGCGTTACGCAGTCACCCGTAAATAAATTTGCAGAAGAAATGTCTGAAACTGATTTTAGTGTGCGCGAGACGACAGTTGTTCCGTTTGGTAAGCCTGGAGCAGGTCGTTTGGTGCGTGCAGGACGAAGCCAAGTGGGCGCCTTCAAAGGTGCTAATCCAGGCATGCATATGGCAGGTGAATTTTCGTTAGCTAACGCCGTCGCAGGCGGTCAAGTTAATTGGGAGAAATATCTGGAGCTTGATCGCCAAGCTATTTTAGACGCTATCCGAGATGGGAAAATGAGCAAAGTTGAAGAAACTTTTGCAAAAGAATTAGAGTTTAGAATTGAATATCATACAGAAGCTGATCATGACGCGGCCTCTTATGTTGATGCAGGCACGAAAAACTTCCTTGGTAACTTCCTTATGGCTGGAACGGCTACATATGACGGTGAAACCATTGATCTTAAAGACCTTGATATGCCTATATTGGCCGTTGATGCAGGAAGGGATAATATTTCTGCGCCCGGGCAAACGATGGGTATTTTTCAAGCAACGAACGATCAGCTTGATGCACGCGCCATGCTGGTGGAAGGGAAAGGTCATTTTTGGTGGGGCGGCGAAAGTTCGCGGAAATCTCACTGGCCTCAAATTCTTGCATGGCATTCTGC
>JBGCEF010000019.1:0-10152 GCA_045106175.1 Bdellovibrionales bacterium | reverse complement strand
TGGCGGTGAGCTAATGCGCTATGGTTAGTTATGCTTCATGTAATCAAGCGCGCTTTGTAGAATTGTTTGTGCGGCTAATTTATCGATAAGGCCAGAAGCCTTTGCGTTAATTTTGGTTTTTCGCTTTTCCACCAAATTGTCCACAATGTTATCCGCTGAAACTGTGGATAAACGCTCATCCCAATAGGCAATCCAAACATCATTTCCAATAGAACGCTCCATTTCCATGGTGAAATCCTTGATGCTCTGCACCCTGCGGCCTTCTGTTCCGTCCATATTCACGGGGAGGCCAATGATATATCCGCCAACTTCGTAATCTTGTGCGACTTGCGATAAAAAAAGCATATCTTTTGAAAATTTTACTCTTTTGATCGTTTGTAAGGGGGTTGCAAGAGAATGGTTTGGACAACTTAGTGACAATCCGATTGTCTTTTTCCCTACGTCCAAACCAAGCAGCGCTTTTCCCTGCGGGCAATTATTTGCAATATTTTTGAGGTAATCGATTGTCATTTTTTGCTTTGCTCGCTTCGCTACGCCCTTCTCAAAGAAACCGCAGATTTATTTAATTACTTTTTATAGCAAACGAGCAATACCTTTGGTGTTACTTCGTGTCGCTTGTAACAATTTTAAAAACGTAATTTAAAAATCACTCTATTTTATTGCGATTATTTTTCACTAATATTTTTTCGTTCACGCATTGTATTTGTGCGTTTATAACGCTAAAAAGCTTATTCGAAAAGGATTTAAACATGGATAAAGATACCGTTTTGAAGGTTGGGCGTTTGGCGCGCATTGAAACAGATGATGCACAAGCCGAAGCCTTAATGCCTAAGCTTACCAATATTATTGGTTGGATTGAGCAGCTATCGGAGGTTGATACGGATGATGTTGAGCCTATGGCAAGCCCGACTGTAACTGAATTGCCGCTTCGTGATGATGTTATTAATGATGGTGATTGCGTCGAAAAGGTGCTTGCAAATGCGCCGGATGAAGCACAAGGGTTTTTTAGTGTGCCGAAGGTTATTGAATAGATGAGTGATAATTTTAAAAATGCGCCAGATGAACAAAAGAAGCTTATCAATCAGGTTTTTACTTATGAAGGCTATTTACTGCTTTTCTTGGGCGTGGTCTTCCTTACCAAAGAGAGTTTTTCCAGTTTTGTGTTAGTGGATATTGATACAGATTTCATGATCGGCATTGTTATGCTTATGGTTGGCTCCGCTTCTTTGATGCTTTCAAAAACAATTTTTAAATATGATGATACAAAATGACAGATTTAACACAGCTTACTATTACTGATGCCCTTAAAGGATTGAATGCAAAAGATTTCACTGCGGTGGAATTGGCGCAGGCTCATATCGATGCAGGAAATGCGTCTAAAGGGCTTAATGTTTATATTACAGAGACGCCCGAAGTTGCGATTGAACAAGCAAAGGCATCAGATGAACGCCGTGCGGCAGGTAAGGCTGGTTCGCTTGATGGTATACCGCTTGCGATTAAAGATTTATTTTGCACGGACGGTGTTCAAACGACGGCAGCGTCCAAAATTTTAGAAGGGTTTATTCCTAAATATGAATCGAGCGTGACGGCGAATTTATTTGCTGATGGCGCGGTTATGCTTGGTAAGGCTAACCTTGATGAATTTGCGATGGGGTCGGCGAACACGACTAGTTACTTCGGTAATGTTTTAAATCCTTGGCAGCGTGAAGATGGAAAAGATTTGGTTCCGGGCGGTTCTTCTGGCGGGTCTGCCGCGGCGGTAGCTGCGCGGATTGCAATGGGTGCGACGGGTACAGATACAGGTGGCTCTATCCGACAGCCTGCTGCATTTTGCGGCATTACCGGAATTAAACCGACATATGGGCGTTGTTCACGTTGGGGAACGATTGCGTTTGCATCTTCGCTTGATCAGGCAGGTACGTTCGCACGCACGGTCGAAGATAATGCTTTATTATTAAAATCAATGGCGGGTCATGATCCGAAAGATTCAACATCCGCAAAATTGGATGTGCCGGATTTTGCAGCCGCTTTGACGGGTAACATCAAAGGCTTAAAAATTGGTATTCCAAAAGAATATAAAGTTGACGGCATGCCCACGGAGATTGAGAAACTTTGGGATGATGGCATTGCCATGCTAAAGAATGCGGGTGCAGAAACCGTTGAAATTTCTTTGCCGCATACGAAGTATGCTTTGCCGACTTACTATATTATTGCCCCCGCGGAATGCTCATCGAATCTTGCGCGCTATGACGGTGTTCGATATGGGCAGCGTGTTGAAGGTGAAGATTTGATTGATATGTATCAAAAAACCCGCGCCGACGGTTTTGGCGATGAGGTGAAGCGCCGTATAATGATTGGCACATATGCTTTATCCGCCGGTTATTATGATGCGTATTACATTAAAGCACAAAAAGTGCGTCGATTGATTGCGCAGGATTTTGAAAAAGCATACGAACACTGCGATGTGATCTTGACGCCGACCGCACCGTCTGCGGCGTTTGCGATTGGTGAAAACGAAGATGATCCAATTAAGATGTATCTCAATGATGTCTTTACGGTTCCTGCTTCGCTTGCGGGATTACCGGGCATCAGCATTCCTACTGGTCTTGATAAAGATGGCCTTCCGTTGGGCTTACAGATTATCGGCAAGGCTTGGGATGAAGAAACAGTTCTTCGTACTGCGCATGTTTTGGAAACAGCCGCACAATTTAATGCCGTTCCGCAAAGCATTATTCGACAAGCGGCATAAGCTTTGTCATACTTTTAGTATGAGGTTTTTTCGGTTTTTCATCGCTATCACTGTATTGGCTATATTATTTTATGCTCCTGATGGTTATGCACAAAATACGTATACACCTCCAACAGAGATCCCGGATATTGATCTGCCGAGAGCGGTTTCGCCTCAAGATGAGCTAGATGAGCTTTTGGATGGCGGGAAAATTATTCGTACGCCTCAAACGCTTAAGGAATATACTTACCTTCATTACAAGCAGTGTCTAGAAACAGAACATCCCGTTTTAACGAGCAAAGATTTGAAAAAGATGTGCTCGTGCACATCCCAAAATTTTTCTAAATCTATGAGCGTTGAAAACATCAAAGAAATTGAAAAAGGCAGTGCGGAAGGCGTTTTTCAGCAAAATAGATTGCTATATTTCGTTTATGCGCCTTGTGTTGAGCCTGTGTTAAAAAATGTCCTTTTACTTCAGTGTATGCAGGATAAAAAAGCAGCAATGCTTATGAAGAATCATCCTACTTATTGTATTTGTTTTTCTGACGAGATATCGCGCGTTTTTGGAGAATACGCACCAAAAGCTATCAAGAGTTATATTGTTCAACCTGATGGGCGTTTTGATCCGTTGAATTTACTGATCAACGATTACTATTTTGAAAATGAGCTAAAGCACAAAACATATGTTTGCCATTTTCGTCATGAAAAACATGGCCCCAATTAAGGCTGGACTTAGGCTGGCTTCACCGTTAATTTTGCATCATTAAAGTTTTAGGAGTTATGCATGGCGAAGCTTATTCAAGGCGAAACGGGCGAATGGGAAATTGTGATTGGCATGGAAGTGCATGCGCAGGTTATTGCCAATTCAAAATTATTTTCTGGGGCTTCCACAGAATTTGGCGCAGAGCCTAACTCACAAGTTTCGCTTGTTGATGCAGCTATGCCAGGTATGCTGCCTGTTTTAAACGAATTTGTTGTTAAACAAGCCGTTAAAACGGGCTTAGGCATTAATTCAAAAGTGAACAACACGTCCGTTTTTGCACGCAAGAATTACTTTTATGCTGACCTGCCGCAAGGATATCAAATTTCACAGTTTGATCAGCCGATTGTTGGAGAAGGCGTTATTGAAATTGACCTGAGTGATGGAACGACCAAAGAAATTGGTGTCGAGCGTTTGCATTTGGAACAAGATGCCGGAAAATCTGTTCATGATCAGCATCCGACAAAATCATTTGTTGATTTGAATCGTTCCGGCTGTGCGTTGATGGAAATCGTTTCTAAGCCGGATATTCGTGGCCCAGAGGAAGCGGCGGCTTATATTTCAAAACTACGCATGATCTTGCGTTATCTTGGTACTTGCGATGGAAACATGGATGAGGGATCAATGCGTGCGGATGTGAATATATCTGTGCGTCACCCTGGGGATGAATTGGGAACACGCGCGGAAATCAAGAATGTGAATTCTGTTAAAGCGGTTCAACAAGCGATTGATTTTGAGGTCGCACGTCAAATTGAATTGATTGAAGATGGTGGTGAGGTTGTTCAAGAAACACGTCTTTGGGATCCAAGTAAAATGGAAACGCGTTCTATGCGTTCAAAAGAGGAAGCGCATGATTATCGCTATTTTCCTGATCCTGATTTGCTTCCTTTGCATGTTTCGAATGATCTTATTGAGAGCATCCGGAGCGAATTACCAGAGCTGCCGGACCAAAAGAAGCATCGTTTTATTGATGATTACGGTTTAAGCGCGTATGACGCGTCTGTTTTGATAGCAGAGCGTGCGCGTGCAGATTTTTACGAAGTGGTCGCCAATGACAATGACGCCAAATTGGCAGCGAATTGGGTCATTAATGAATTGCTAGGTATCTTGAATAAAAACGAGACCGACCTTGCTGATTCCCCCGTATCTGCGGAACAGCTATCAGGTCTTATTAAGCTTATTAAGGATGACACGATATCCGGTAAAATTGCGAAAGATGTCTTTGCAGAGATGTATAGCAGCGGTAAGGATGCGGAGGTTATTGTTGAAGAAAAAGGCCTTAAACAGGTCACTGACACAGGTGCTATTGAGGCCTTAGTCGACGAGGTGATTGCCGAAAACCCCGGACAGGTTGAAGCCTATCGCGGTGGTAAAGACAAATTATTCGGGTTCTTTGTTGGTCAAATTATGAAAAAATCACAAGGCAAAGCCAACCCTGGTGTTGTGAATGAACTGCTAAAAGATAAGCTATAGCCGACATGTCACAAAAGTTTGAATATAAGGTTGTAGTTTATCGTGAAGGAATGCTTGGTTCGCTCTTGCTCGGTGATTCAAAAGTTGACCCTATTCGCTTTACTAACTTTTTGAATAAGAGCGGTGAGCAAGGTTGGGAAGTGATCACGATGGAGCGTGAAATTAGACGCATGCTCTTATTTTTTAGTCGCGAAGCATTTCTGTGCGTCATGAAACGTCCATTATAAAAGGTCATCAGCATGTTAGAAAAACTTCATAAACCATTCCTTTTTATGCTCATTACTTTGGCGTGCTCGATTGCAGGAATTATTATTGCCAAAATTTGGGGGTTTGAACTACCAGACGATTTGTTCTTTAAAATTTTAGCAACAATGGGCGTGCTTGTTTTGTTATTTGGTTTTTTGGTTGTTGTTAATTCTGATTTCGGCGAGAATAAAAATCTTAAAGACGATCATTACATTGATTAATCATGACAAAGCCAATTTCTCTTAACGTCTCGCAAACAGAGACACAGCGCATTTTTGTTGGCCTTGGGTGGGACCCTAAGGAGAGAGAAACACTGATGGATAAGCTTGGCGTTTTTATGGGCAAGCATGAGGCACATCATGATTTAGATCTTGCTTGTTACACTTACAACCCTGATGGAGAATGCCTTGGCTATGTGAATGCAGATAAGAACCATAGCCAAAACCCATCAGGCAGCATATATCACAGCGGTGATAGTGTTGAAGGCATTGGCGATGGTGATGATGAGCAGATATCAGTTGAGCTTAAAAACCTTCCCCCTAATGTGCACCATATTCTCTTTAAAGTTTCTATCAAAAGCGGTCACCATTTCGGCGAAGTTTTAATGCCCGAAATCCGTCTATGTGATGGTTACACAGAGCGTGTTTTTCTTTACAAAACCCTTGAAGACGGTAAAGAACGTGATGGTTACGTTTTTGCGCATTTGTATCGCCATCAAGAAAGCGGCGAATGGGTGCTAAAAGAAATTCATGCATTTGATGACCATACAGACCCAGAAGGTTGGAAAGATACTCTGAAAGCGTATCTTTAATGTTGAACTCATTCTCTCTAACTGCTAACTCATATTACATGGACACGTGGCCGAGTGGCTGAAGGCGCTCCCCTGCTAAGGGAGTATAGGGTTAATAGCTCTATCGAGGGTTCGAATCCCTCCGTGTCCGCCATTTTCCTTTTGCACATAGCCATATGGAGGCCTATTTATGAGCCAGTCTGTGTTTAAATTTCCCAAAAGTTTTATTACCAAAGCCAAAGATAATAATCTTGGCGTTCAACTTTTAAAAAAAAGTGATTTTAAAGATTGGATCAAAGATTTAGATAAAGATTTAAAGGCACGTGTAAGCGCATCGGGGTTCGAAGCAGGTGGCGGTGCGTTGGTGCTATTTACATCTCAAGGCAAAGCAAAGACCGTTATTTTAGGTGTTGCTGATGACTTCAACCTTTATGATGCAGCTAAAGCAGCGGATGCCCTTCGTGGTAGTTTATCGAAAGATATTTTGAAATCATCCAGTTTCACATTGAAAGTGGCCAGTCTTAAAAAAATCGAAATTGAGCAAGCGCTTATTGGTTTTGCGTTTTCGAATTATGTTTTTGATATCTATAAGGAATCAACCAAATCTCAACTGACTTTTGTTTGGCCTTCAAAGGTTGATAAAAAGCGTGTTCAAACCATTACCGAATCAGCGTTTGTAGCGCGAAACCTTATCAATATCCCCGCCAATGATATGGGACCGGATGAAATGGAAGCGGCGGTTCGTTATATTGGCGAGAAAGCGAAAGCAACCGTCAAAATTATCAAAGGTGCACCGTTAGAAAAAGGGTTCCCTCTTATTCATACCGTTGGTAAAGCTAGCCCGCGCGCACCGCGCCTTATTGAGCTTAACCATGGCAAGACGACTGATCCGAAACTTACGATAGTAGGAAAAGGTGTTGTTTTTGATACTGGTGGGTTAGATATCAAACCATCGCAATATATGCGTTTGATGAAAAAAGACATGGGCGGTGGTGCGCACGCATTGGCGCTTGCGAAGATGGTGATTGATTTAAAATTGCCTGTTCGTCTTCGTTTATTGATCCCTTGTGTAGAGAACTCGGTTGGAGGCGCAGCGTTTCGTCCTGGTGATATCATTACATCGCGCAAAGGCCTTACGGTTGAAAACACTAATACCGATGCAGAAGGTCGCTTAATTTTGGCCGATGCGCTTACATATGCCTCAGAAGAAACACCAGATTTGATTATTGATTTTGCAACATTGACGGGCTCTGCTCGCGCAGCTCTTGGCCCTGATATTCCGGCTATGTTCGCAAATGACGATACAGTTGGTAAAACTTTGCAGACCTTATCGATGGATCATGATGACCCCTTATGGCAGATGCCATTATGGGCGGATTACAACAAAACAATCGCACCATCAGATGCAGACCTTCACAACAGTGCAGGTGTGCCCGGAGATTTAATCTATTCTGCTTTGTTCTTGCAGAACTTTTTAGTAGAAACAAAAAAGAAGGCTCCTGAGTGGGTACATCTTGATTTGTTTGCATGGGAATCATCGGGTCGACCGGGGCGCGCTAAGGGTGCAACCGATATGGGATTGCGGGCTGTCTTTGCTTATCTTGAGGAACGTTATGGCTAAAAAACTTTATCAGGTTTTGGCCGATTCCGTTGTTATGACTGATACAGCCGAGATGATCGCAGAAGCAACGAACGAGCTTTTATTTGGTGAGCAGGTCGAGGTCATTGGACGTGATGATGACGAATGGGTTGAATGCCGCGTATTACATGATGGTTATACCGGTTTTGTTCCACATGGGGAGCTAGATACAGAAATCACGGCCCCAACTCACAAAATTTCTAACATTCGTGGTTTTGCATACACCGAAGCGGATTATAAATCGCCGCCTGTACGTTCCTTATCGTTTGGGTCGCCATTAAGCGTGTTTATGGAAGAAAACGGTTATGCGCTTCTTATGCAAGGTGGTTGGGTTCCCTTGGAGCATATTACGCCAATCGAAACCCACGAGCCTGATATTGTTAAGACCGCTGAAAAATTTATAGGCATTCCTTATTTATGGGGTGGGCGAACATCGATTGGGCTTGATTGCTCTGCACTTGTTCAGCTGTCGCTTGCGGAGGCAGGTGTTAAATCTCCGCGTGACAGCAAAGACCAAATTGAAAGTGTTGGAGATAAGATAGAATTTGGCGATACGATTGCCTATGCCACATTGCAGCGTGGCGATCTTGTGTTTTTCGATGGGCATGTGGGAATTATGGTTGATGATAAGTACATTATCAATGCTACGGCCCGTCATATGTGCGTTGTTGTTGAAGAGCTTGATGTGGTCAGTGAGGCCTATGGCGGGATTTTAGCTGTTAGACGCGTAACAAGCTAAAATATTATTCCCCAGGAATAATAGGCGTTGGCGGGGTTGATGCGGCCGCAGGATTAAGATCAGAAGAGTATCTTTCAACAACTGATTTTAAGTCACCTTTGCCTGAAGACATATCTGCATTTTCACTAAACGCATTTGCGTCATTATTTGTTGACGATACAGACGCTTCGCCACGTCGTAAAATTTCAGTTGGGATTTTGTTTTTATCAGAATTTAATCGTGGGCTGGATGGTCTAAACTCTTCTAAATCATAATCTTCAGGTTGGCGGATATCCGGTTTATTTTGTGCCGGAATAAGCGCAGGCCCCTTATCAATTCCAATAAAGCTTATCTCTACAACATCAGGATATTTGAATAACGCGCCTGAGGCATAATCCCAAGCAACTCCTGCTCCAGCATTAAGTACATTACCGACCGCGCTATCCGCGTATTGTGTTTCGATAACCACTTTTTTGCGACGGTTTCCAGGTGCCATACAGTCTATAATCAAATCTTTTTCAGATCTAAATATGCTGGTTGTTTGGGGTGGATGTACGCGATATCTAACGCCATCAATAAACATATTACAGACAGCGCCTTCTGCACCGGGCGTTCTCAGCATAATATCCTGAACAGCTGTATCAACTGCGTAGGAGCATCCTGATAGAATAGCGAGAGCACCAAATGGAAGAATTTTTTTAAACATTTTCATGCCGGTAGTTTGAAGCGAGACAATGTTCGAAATGAACATTAATAATATCAGATTATATTAAAAACGGGTTGTGTGCAATCGCCGAGAATTTAGGTTATGTGTCATTCTGCAGCTTGTTGTTTGCTTACGTTCTTTATATCAAATGATAAAACGTCTTTTTTTACGGATACGCTCACAACGGCGCCATCCATCACGTCGCCTTGCAGGATTAGCTCTGCCAGTTGGTTTTGCAGATATGTTTGTATGACTCGTTTTAGAGGGCGAGCACCATAAGCGGGATCATACCCTTTATCAGCGAGCCACGTTTTAGCTTTATCATCGATTTTTAATGTGACGCGGCGGTCTTCAAGCAAACCGTGTAAATATCCTAATTGGATATCTACAATACCTGTCATGAGTCCTCTATCAAGACGTTTGAAGAGAAGAATATCGTCAATTCGGTTGAGAAACTCCGGACGGAAAGCCGCGCGAACGGCTGTCATGACGTCTTCTCTAACCGCTTCAACATCGGCGCCATCTTCTTGGTTAACCAAGTTTTCTGCACCTAGGTTTGAAGTCATTATTAATAGCGTGTTACTAAAATCGACTGTACGACCTTGTCCGTCGGTTAAGCGCCCGTCATCTAGAACTTGCAGCAAGATATTAAAGACATCAGGGTGCGCTTTTTCAATTTCGTCAAAAAGAACAACTTGGTATGGACGGCGACGCACGGATTCTGTTAGTGCTCCACCCTCTTCATATCCAACATATCCAGGAGGTGCGCCGATAAGACGGGCAACAGAGTGTTTCTCCATATATTCCGACATATCCATGCGCAAAATTGCCTGATCATCATCGAATAAGAATTCTGCTAATGCCTTGGTTAATTCTGTTTTTCCGACGCCTGTTGGCCCTAAAAATAAAAAGGACCCCATTGGACGGCGGCTATCTTGAAGCCCTGCCCTTGCGCGACGGATCGCGTTTGAAACAGATTTTAAGGCTTCATCCTGCCCCACAACGCGCTTGGATAGATTATCTTCCATTTTCAATAGCTTATCGCGCTCACCTTCAAGCATTTTATCAACTGGAATGCCTGTCCATTTACTC
>JBGCEF010000018.1:0-19126 GCA_045106175.1 Bdellovibrionales bacterium | reverse complement strand
AAACCCATGCGCAGCCGCCAATCCTTGCGCAGCAAAAAAGCAATCTGTTAATCAGTAAACTAAATATTCAAACTGCTGTTACAGGAGGTCCCTCTCTCCAGCCTCCTGTAACAAGCTTAAAAGAAGATTAAAACAATGTTTGAAAATATCAGCCAAAACCAATTAGAAAAAATGCTAAGAGCTGCACAAATTGTTTCTGAAACAATGCGAGTTTTGCAAAAATCAGAAACAAATATAGTTGGCGAAATGCTAAAAACATCAGACAATTTTTACCAATGGGAACACCTTCCAGCGGATGACGTTTGCGACCGTGATTCACACAGCCAATATTACTACCACGCCCATGAAAAATCAGAATCCGGAAATGGCTTCCATGATGATGAACATGGCCATTTTCATACATTCATTCGCGGCAAAGGCATGCCCGATTCCATTAAACCTCTCCCTCTCAATGACTATGACCCCAATACAGATATCAACGACATAAACACACATATTATCGGCATTGGCATGAATGATCACGGCGTTCCCATTCGCCTCTTCACCGTGAACAGATGGGTAAGCGGTGAAACATGGATCAGTGCACAAGACATTATAGACATCCTCGATGCTTACGAAATTGATGATACAAGACCCAGCTGGGCTACAAATTTATGGATCACAAACATGGTTATTTTGTTCCGTCCACTGATCGAAAAACTGATCAAAGAACGCGATGAAACAATTTATAACTGGCAAAAAGACCATTCGAAATCTGACAATGTCTATGAAGACAGAAAGCTAGAAGTCACCTCTCACCAAGACATTGATTTATCACAATATGTTAGCGCACTCACCAAGTATGCCGAACGCAACATGATGGCCGCATAAAAAAGAAAGGCCCATGCCATGCCCCAAAAAAAATTGATCTCTGACATAACCATTTTAACAGGCGCTCTGTTTACAATATTCGCCGCAAACACGACAAATGCGCAAACATTCAAAGACTTAAACACAAGCACCCCTGAATATTATCACACAACCCAAGTCACATTGAGTGATAGCCAACAAGCGCAACAATCCCTGGAATGGATCATTGAAAGAAATAAAACAGATCTCGCTCCGCATCTTATCACTGCAATGCGTTATTCGACATTAGGGCGTTTTAAAATCAGCACAGCCATCAGCCAATTAACAGGTATAAAAGAACCAAAAAGCTGGTTTGATTGGATGCTTTGGCAAGAATCCAACAAAAATTTAAAACCGCATGAAAGCTATTTAGATTTCAAATCAAATGTCTTTTACAAAATTGACCCCGCCTTCGGTAGATTCTTTCACCCTAAAAAAAATTCGATATCCGCCCCGAAGAAATCGTATGGGGCGGCGTACGCGTAGATGGCATCCCTGCCCTCGATAACCCTAAACATATCGCAGCAAAAGATGCATCTTATCTAAAAGCCGATGATGAAGTCTTTGGCATAGAAATCAATGGCGATATCCGTGCCTATCCTTTGCGCATCATGGGATGGCATGAAATGTTTAATGATGTCATCGGCGGTGTCCCCGTCTCTTTGGCATATTGCACATTATGTGGTGCAGGAATTTTATTTGAAGGCGATTATAAAGGGCGCGAAAAATTTGGCGTTGATAAACCATTCACCTTTGGCTCGTCTGGCTTTCTCTACCAGTCCAATAAACTTATGTATGACCGCAACACAGATTCTCTTTGGAACCAATTCACAGGAGAACCTATAAGTGGACCATTATTAGGCTCCAAAATCGCACTAAAAATTCGCCCTGTCGTCATTACGACTTGGGGTAAATGGAAGAAACAGCACCCTGATACAAAAGCCTTAAACCTAAACACAGGCTTCAGACGCAATTACGGCTCCGGCGTTGTCTATAAAGAATATTTCGCATCGTCTGATTTAATGTTCCCTGCAACCGGAGATAAAAGCCGCACATTAGCCGAAAAAGATCAAATCTTTGGATTACGTCTAAAAGACGGCGTAAAAGCATGGCCAATAGACGCCTTCAAAGACAATAAAATAATCAACGACACAGTCGGCGAAACACCTGTCGTTCTAATCGGCGATAATAATTCACGCACAGTTCGCGCCTATGAACGCGGTAATTTCAAATTCTCAGATAATTTAAAATCGGACGGTAACCTTCAATGGTCCTTATCCGAAACTTATCTCACAAGCGATAACGGTCAAAAACTAAAACGCTTACCTGGTCATATATCTTATTGGTTCGCATGGGCCGGATATCTCGGGGATGAAACCGCTTTATATAAGCCATAATTAAAAAGGAGCTTACAATGATTATTGCACCCATTTCATTTGAAAACACATTCAAACGGTCTTTACAAAAGCGAAAAAATAAGCCCATATCATCGCATAATCACGACGTTGAAAAGGAAGCTAAACGACTGAAAAAACGCCTCGAATCTATACGAAGCGGATACAGCAATACGCCCTTAACGCAAAAACGAGCATACAGCCTAGAAGACCAGGAAATTCTGAATCTCAACGCTAATAAGCGTGCTTGTTTCGGCACGATATGTCCAGAATGTCACGATATATATCGAGACAACGACGCGGCGCAAAGACAAGTCGTTCTTTACAGACCTAATCACGATAATTTTGATAAAAAACTATAATAACCAAAAGAAGGAAAAACAAATGTCAAAGCAAACGTTTGATGATGTTAAAGATTATTACGGTCAGGTCTTAAAAACCAAAGAAGATCTAAAAACCAGCGCATGCTGCCCTGCAGATGCACCACCTGCCTATCTTCGCCCCTATATTAAAAATATCCACGAAACGGTTCTTACAAAGTTCTACGGCTGCGGAACCCCCGTTCCCGAAAGCATCGAAGGGTGCACCGTCCTCGATTTAGGCTGCGGAACAGGACGCGATGTTTATATCCATAGCCAGATTGTCGGAGAAACCGGCAAAGTCATTGGCCTCGATATGACCGAAGAACAACTCTCCGTTGCCAATCAATATATCGGCTGGCACATGGATAAATTTGAATACAAAGAACCCAATGTCGAATTTAAACAAGGCTATATCGAAGACCTAAAAACAGCAGGCATCGCAGACAACAGCATTGATATCGTTATTTCAAATTGTGTCATCAATCTATCCCCGAACAAAGATAAAGTCTTTAGCGAAATCGCCCGCGTCCTTAAACCAGGCGGAGAGTTATACTTCTCTGATGTCTTTTGTAACCGTCGTATATCCGAAGACTTGCAAAGAGATAAAATCTTGCTGGGTGAATGTCTTGGCGGCGCCATGTACACTGAAGATTTCCGTCGCATGATGGCCAAAATCGGCATTGCCGACACGCGTGTAATTTCAAAAACACCATTAGAACTTCATGATCCGGATGTCGTTGCCAAAATTGGTATGATCGACTTTTATTCCATCACGGTCCGTGCCTTTAAAGTCGATTTGGAAGATATCTGCGAAAATTACGGACATGTCGCCTACTATAAAGGCACAATCACCGACCACCCTCACAGCTTTACCCTTGATGATCATCACGAATTTAAAACCGGCATGCCTGTCCCTGTCTGCGGCAATACTGCAAATATGCTGGGCCAAACCCGTTTCAAAGATCATTTTCGCATTGATGGTGATTTCTCTACGCATTTTGGTGTTTTCGATTGCGGCCCTAATAGTACAAATGGCACAAACAATTTAAACGAAACGGTTGGCTCAAGCGCATGTTGCTAGAACCATCTACGTTTTTCGCGATCATTGGGTTTACCATGGCGTCTTATGCCGTCATGGGCAATGACGCGGTGCAAACACTGGGTACCTTTATGGCGTCCAATCTGCGCCTATTCAAATGGTACTGGTTATGGCTTGCTGCCTCACTCGTGTTGTGCGCGACATTACTTTATGGATGGGCCGTGCATGGCGATATTTCATTTGGTCGCCTTGATAAAATCCCATACCAAGAAGTGCAATGGTATCACGCCGCAGCCCCTTTAGTGTTGGTCATCCTGACACGCTTCGGCATCCCTGTATCAACAACATTCTTGGTACTCTCTGTCTTTGCATCAACTTTTGTGATGGAAAAAATGCTCATAAAAAGCGCAATGGGATACGCCGTAGCCGCAGTAACCGCATACGCGCTGTGGATGATCATCGCTCGTGTTATCAATGAGCGCTACGATAAGGTTAAACGCGAAAAGCGCGCTTTCTGGCGAACATTTCAATGGGTCTCAACCGGCTTTTTATGGTTCACATGGCTCAGCCACGATGTCGCCAATATTGCCGTTTTCTTGCCTCGCGAGCTTTCATTCATCGAAGTCATCGCCGTAATGACCGTCATGGTTGGATCATTAGGCCTCATCTTTAGACAACATGGTGGCAAAATTAATAATATTGTTTTGGAAAAATCTGGCGCACGGTTTATGCGCTCAGCAACCTTTATTGACCTAACCTTTGCACTATTGCTAATAATATTCAAAGAAATCAACAATATCCCAATGTCGACAACATGGGTTTTTGTCGGTCTTCTTGCAGGCCGTGAATTAGCCATCGCAACTACATATGGCCGTGAATGTTGCAAAGAAGATTTCACAGTAATGCTAAGCCGTGATTTCATCAAAATGATGACAGGATTAATGATCTCTGTCGGTGTTGTTATCGCAATCCACTATTTCTTTAAAGGAGCTTAAACCATGCTAAGCGTTATCGGAGGGTCAGGTTTATACACATTAGACGGCCTAAAAATCGAAAAAGAGCATAAAATCACCACCCCTTTTGGTGAACCATCCGCACCAATCATCGAAGGACAATATGAGAAGCAAACGATTTTGTTCCTCGCCCGCCACGGCCAAAACCATCAATTCCTTCCTCATGAAGTTAACTACCGCGCCAATATCTTCGCGCTTAAAAAACTAGGCGCACAAAAAATATTCGGTATATCCGCCGCCGGAAGCTTGCGCGAAGAATTAGCCCCCGGAGATCTGGCACTCGTCAATCAATATTTCGACCATACACGCGGCAAACGCGATCAAACATTTTTCGGATCCGCGATCGCAGGTCACGTATCAACCGCACATCCAACATGCCCCGCCCTAACCAAAGACATTATCGCCGCAGCAAAACGCATCGAACAACCGCTTCACACACAAAACACATATGCCTGTGTTGAAGGACCACGCCTAGGCACACAAGCCGAAAGCTTTTTCCTACGTGATTGCGTCAAAGCCGATCTTGTCGGCATGACTAACATTCCCGAAGCCTTTCTCGCCCGTGAGGCACAAATGGCATATTGTACATTATGCTTGGTAACGGATTATGATTGCTGGATGGAAGATCCCGATATGCATGTCAGTGTTGAAAAGTTTTTCGAAACATATGGCGGCGCGCTAGAAAAAGCAAAAACTGTTCTGGCTGAACTTTTGAAACACCCCCTAAGCGAGACACCAAATGATATTCGAAGCAGCCTAAAAGCTGCAATTTTAACCCCCGATGGGGCAATCGATGAGAAACAAAAAGAATGGCTGGATATTTTACGTGCATAATATCAGCGTGATCATACCGCTCGCCCCAAATGAGCAATCTCATCACCAACTTCTTGATGATCTCAAAGATACAGGGTTTGAAATCATCACACTCAGCGAAGGCACACGCGCAAAGAGCCTTAACAAAGGCGCCGAGATAGCAAAGCACAACAGCCTCTGGTTTTTGCACGCCGATAGCCGCGTCAGTAAAAACAATCTAGACGCCCTTAACCAAGCCATAAAGCAAACCGCAAACACCATAAGCACTTTGCACTATTTTAACCTGACTTACCGCCAAGGCGGCGTTGCGTCCTTAAATGCAATAGGCGCCAATCTTCGCTCATGTATCTTGGGCTTACCCTATGGGGACCAAGGGTTTTGCATGTCAAAAGACACATTTAAAACAATCGGCAATTATCCTGACGCGCCCTACGGCGAAGATGTATTATTCATCCGTAAAGCCAAACGCAATGGCGTAAAACTCAATCGCATCGCGTCTAAACTATCAACTTGCGCACGCAAATATCACGATATTGGTTGGCTAAAACTTACTGTAATCCGTCAAATCCAAATCCTAAAATTAATAAGGCAGAAAATATGAGCACGGCCCTCGCCATTTTTGTCAAAACACCCGATATCTCGCCCTTAAAAACACGATTGGCAGAAACAATCGGCACAGACGCAGCGCACGATTTTTACAAACTCAGCCTAAAATCCATAGAAACGACTGCTGCAAAAATCAACATCACACCATATTGGGCCGTCGCAGAAAATGATCAAACCAATCATCCGCTCTGGCAAAATTTCACGGCCATTCATACCGGTGAAGGGGACCTAGGCGCACGCCAACACCACATCTATCAAACCCTTCTGAGTAAGCATGACAAAGTTCTTTTAATTGGTGCCGATGCCCCACAAATATCTGAACACCACATCCAATCAGCCATCGAAGCACTCAACAAACATGACTTTGTTATTGGCCCCGCAAATGACGGTGGATATTATTTATTCGGCGGACATAATCCAACACCAGCCGAAATATGGGCTAACATCACATGGAGCGCCGAGACAACACGTGCAGAGTTAGAACAAAATTTGCCCTCACCACCAGCCTATTTGTCAACACTGACAGATGTCGATACAGAAAAAGATCTACATATCGTGCATAAAGAAATGTCTGATGATATAAATAAATACCAAAAACAATTAATGACATGGATTGAACAGCTATGAATATTTTATTCCTTTGCACAGGAAATTCCGCACGCTCGATCGTAGGAGAAATTCTCCTACGCGACGGATATCGACAACATAACGCCTACAGCGCAGGCAGCAAACCAACAGGAAAAGTAAATCCACTCGCAATCAAAATACTAAAACAACACGGCCATAATGTTGAGAATGTTCAAAGCCAAAATTGCTTGGAATATGCACATGACGATGCGCCCATCATTGATGTGGTCATCAGCGTATGCGCCAACGCAGAGAAAGAATGCGCCATCTGGCCGGGTAAAAGCACCCCTGAACGTCTACACTGGCCGCTCCCCGATCCGGAAAACGAAGAAGATTTCGAAAAAGTATATAGCGCACTAAAAAAGAAACTTGCCGAAAAATTTGCTTAATAAACGCACTCCATGGCCAAAACGAAAACCTCATAAAAAGATTTTTCTTAAACAAAAACGTTTAAGCTTACTCTTTCGCGCTACATGCACCGCCGCCAAGAACACAAAACTTGGAACAATGCGGATGATTAAGATAAACATCTTGTGATGCTTCCGCTAGGCTCGTTCCCATATTGAACTGCTGATCATACGCAAGCAACGTACACGCCATAACAGATGGTTTTTCATCACCCTTGCGTTTAACAACCATGCGCGAATTAGCACACATCATAGCGTCCGGATTAACACCCAAAATATCCCAACATTCTGTTGTAATCTCTGGCACAGAAACATTTTCATCCATCTCAGGAAAAAGCATCAACTCCTTTTGATCCAAAGCATCAATTTTAATACCATGCTCTTTAAAAAAGGCATCAAACCCCCGACGAAGCTCACCTTCATCCTCACCCCAGCGTGTCCGACCAGCAATATCAATTTTAAAATTATGCTCCGACAACCATTTCAAACCAAGCATCATAGGCGCCCAAGATCTCGGCCCGCGCTCCTCCTCATGTAAGGACTGTTTAAAATGATCAACCGAAATACGCATCGTCAATTTATCACCATACTCATCAAGTATCCTTAACAAATCATCGTCTTTTTTCATCATCGGACGCATCGCATTGGTTAGAACCAAAAGCTTAAAACCACGCTTTAAACACGCGTCCATAATCGGAATAATATCCGGGTTCATGAAAGGCTCACCACCGGTAATGCCAATTTCATCCGTCGGCAAATTATCACGCTCTATCTCATCGAGATATTCAACAACCTCTGCATGGGTCAAATATACCAGACGATCATTTTTAGGCGTGGATTCAATGTAACAATTTACGCACGCCAAATTACAAAGCGTGCCCGTATTAAACCAAAGCGTTTTCAAACCACTCATGTAAATATAAGCACGATCTTCGCCCTGCGCGGTTTTCTCTTTATTTTGAAATTTATTCTGCATAACACCTGATAATCCATCTTAGATAAGTCATATTCGCGTATTTCAGTAATGCGTTACATTTGAATGTTCAGTAAAAACATAAAAAAGTGCAAATTTACACAAAAAACAAACCCAAACACCCAACAAGCCTTAGAAAAGGTTAAATATAAACATCACCTTTTAAGGCAAATGAAAAAAGAGACACTTTTTTGACTTGTATATGATAATCATTCTCAATAATATCGCTTCTCATATGAAATCACCTATTTGAGAGAGGCGTTATGCTTAAAAAATCATTATTACTAACCTCAGTTGCTACTTGCGTTTTATATTCATCAAACAGCTTCGCTGCAGATCAAATGAGCATGGACGAAATCCAAGCACAACTTCAGCAACTCGCTGCACAAGTGCAACAACTCAGCCAAGTTGTTGAACAACAAAACAAAACGATCCAAAAACAAGAAGTAGAGCTTAACGCACAAAAACAAGTCAATGCCGAAGCCATCGAACAAGCCGTTGCCAATATTCAACCCGCCGCTGGTGGTGTAGACACCAGTGATGTTAAAATCACAATGAAACCGTCACCAAAAATAGAATCTAAAGACGGAAAATATTCTTTCCAACCAACTGGCCGCGTTCATGTCGATGCTTCATTCTTTGATGATGACGCATCCGACCGCTCAAGCAACGCCAACATTCGTCGTGGACGTTTAGGCTTCAAAGGAAACCTTGGAGAAGACTTTAAATACAAAACAGAAGTTGATTTTTCAGAAGAAGGCGTTGATTTGAAAGAAGTTGCTTTAACCTATACGGGGCTTGATACGTTTGATATCAAAGTTGGACATCATAAACCAAGCTTTGGTTTCGAAAATAACACAAGTTCTAATTACATTCTAACAATGGAACGCTCCACTGCCTCAAACGCTTTCACACGCAGTGAAATGGTTGGCGCAAACTTCCTAGGCGGGGGCGAAGACTGGTCTTGGGGCGTCGGGGTATTTAACGAGAGCGGCGGTAACTCTGACACTGGTGACGATGAAGACATAAGCCTTGATGGGCGCGTTACAACAAACGTACTCGCTTTAATGGACCAAGACACAGATAACATCCTCCACCTCGGCTTAGGCGCAAGTTTAAGAAACCCAACAGGCAACGTACGTTTCCGCGCACGCCCTGTCGGTGATGGCGCAAACATCATTGATACCGGCAATTTCGGCTCCGTCGAAGACGTGAGTGTCTATAACGCAGAATTAGGCGCAGTCTTAGGACCATTCACATTCCAAGGGGAATATTTCGATGCGAATGTAAGCCGTGACGGCAACAATAGCGACGCTGATTTCGATGGCTACTTCGCACAAATCGGATATTTCCTAACTGGTGAATCCCGTCCTTACAAGGCAAGCAGTGGTAAGTTTGGCCGCGTGAAACCAAATAACCCATTCGATATCCGCAATGGCGGCACAGGTGCAGTTGAACTCGTCGCCGCTTATTCAAACACAGACCTGAACGATGCCGGCGCAGGTATCTTGGGCGGTGAATCTGATACAACAACATTCGGCGTGAACTGGCATCTCACAAACAACATACGCCTAATGGGCAATGTTGTCGCTATCGACACCGACGAAAATGCCTCAGTCGCAGATGATGATCCAACACTTTACAACTTCCGTGCGCAATGGGATTTCTAAACATAAAATACGACCAATAATCTAATTGAGAATTATTCTCAAAAAGTAATTGACTCAAAATTAAAGTTGAAATAAACAAACTGCAGATGCAAATCATTCGCATCTGCAGTTTTTTACATTTAAAACAGAAGGCAACAATTATGTCGAAGTCACATAAAATAAAATTAGCTTTAACAACAGCAACGGCCTTATCAATCGGCTATTCAAATACGGCACTTGCGCAAAACTACCCAACATTATCGGGTGAAGTCGTTATGGAATTGCAAAATGAATACACATCACACTCCGATGACGAAACAGTTGATGAATACAACAATCTATTCTTCAGAACCGAAGTCGCACCAACACTTCAATTCAATGAAAATTTCTTCATTGATGGTGTATTGGTCTGGGAAGATATTCAAGACCGCGAACCAAATGAAAGCAATTTCCTAGATAACGAAGGTGCATTCATAGAAGAACTAAAATTGAACTATGAAAGAGGCCAATGGTCCGCATGGGCTGGTAAATTCAACCCTGGGTTTGGCATCGCATGGGATTTTGGGCGCGGTATCTGGGGTGAAGATTTTGCAGAAGATTATGAAATCACAGAAAAATTAGGCTTAGGGGGAAGCTACACTTTTGAAACCCAAAATGCTGGCTCCCACACGCTGGCCGCAAACACATTCTTCGCCGACACCACATTACTATCCGGATCTGTTGTTACAAAACGCGACACACTCGACAAAGATGACGGCGGCGTTTCAAACACAGAAGACTTTTCATCTTTTGTCATCTCACTAGAAGGTGAAAACCTCGCAGGCGTTGAAAACCTTTATTACAAGCTTGGATATCGCAACCAAGATGAGGGCGATGACACAGGTGGCGGTGATCGCGAAACTGGCTACGTTGCAACATTAGGCCATGTCTTCCCAATCAATGAACGCGTAGAGCTAGATGCCTTAGTTGAATATGCCGACATCAACAATTTTGACGCAGGCACAGCCGATAACAGATATTTCACCGCTAGCTTTGTAACAACAATCGATGAAAACTGGAACATCGCGGCATCCTTCACATCACGTGATATCGATGACACAGACGCAGATGCTGACGATCACTTATTACAGATCTCCGGCGGCTATGATTTCGGACAGGGCACAACTGTTGAAATCGGCTGGCGCAATTCAGAAGAAAGTGGCGACGATACCGACATCGTCGGCGGCCTTGTGCGCCACATATTTGAATTTTAATTACTTTTAACCAAACTTAAATAGGAAAAAACCATGAAAAAACTAACCTTATTAACCGCAGCATTACTAACATTTGCAGCAGCACAATCAAACAACGCCTATGCAGGCGATGATGCAAAGCTTGACCATTACGAATCCACAAAATTTGATACGAAAGAAGATGCACTTACAGGTTTGATCGCAACATCAAACGAAATGGCCGCAATCGCAGCCGCAGCTGAGCTTGATGGAACAAAAATGGAAAAAATCCACCAAATCAGCTACACAACAGAAAATGCAGTCGCAACATTGGGCGCAGGCAAAGAATTAGCCGCAGCATTGGAAGAAGTACATTTAGCATCCGAAGAACATGACCCATTGGATTTGAAAAATAAATTCATCGCATATCAGGCTGAATTGAATAGCTATCTCGCACAAAAATAATAAATAATAAAATCAACAAACCCCGTGCTCAATCAAGTGCGGGGTTTATTTATGCGGCTTCATCTTTAAACACAAAGATTTGTGATTGATCCAAAAAGATGTCCTGCACATCATGCCCATGCGCTAAATAAGACCCCGGAACACGCGCATGAACATGCAACGGCTTTTGCCCTTCCTGATCAATATCGCATGTATCCATATGCACCAGCGTTGAACGCCCAAGATACTTTCTCTCAGACACCATGCCATGCACATGAAAATGCTGCGGATCATGATGATCAATATCCGGATTATGCGCACATAACTTCAGAGCTTCCGGCCTTATAATCACCTTAACAGCGTCATTATCTTGAAATTCAGGCGCATCAATCATCCCAACGGGAGTTAAGACACGCCCTTCATTAACATGGCCTTTGATCATATTAACCTGACCAAAAAATGAAGCAACAAACGCACTATTAGGATTATTATAAATTTCTGACGGCTCGCCAATTTGTTGGATAGTCCCCTCATTTAAAATCGCAATGCGATCCGCAAACTGCATCGCCTCTTCCGGATCATGCGTCACAAGAAGCGCAGCAACACCCGCATCCCTCAAAATATGCATCACATCATCACGCATCTGCGCACGCAACGTAATATCTTGGGAAGCGAACGGCTCATCAAGCAAAATCAAATCCGGCTGAGATGCTAATGCACGCGCAAGAGCCAATCTTTGCTTTTGACCACCGGATAATTCATGCGGAAACGAACCCCGCTTATCAAGAAGGCCAACCAAATCCAACATCTCATCAACACGCGCGCGCCTTTGTGAACGGGGTAAATGACGCACACCATACCCAACGTTGCGCGCCGCACTCATATGGGGAAACAATGCCAAATCCTGAAATACCATACCGATTTTTGGCGCGTTATTGCAGTGCGACTTTATGTCACCGCTATCTGGCTCTTCCAATCCAGCAATCAAACGTAATAACGTCGTCTTACCGCATCCTGATGGCCCTAACAAACATAAAAATTCGCCATCATAAACATCAAAAGAAACATCATGCGCAACCTCTAAAACTGCTGATAAATCAGCACGATAAGAAAACCCAACATGATTCACTTCAATCAATTTTTTTGGTGTTTTAACATGAACCATCAAAAAATTTATTTCTCTAGTTGCTATCCATTCTCAACATTGATAGGACCTTACTTGATAATCATTATTAGTTGCAAGTAAAAGGTTAAACCATGAAAAAACTAATTCCCGCTATTGCTTTTGCATTGGCTTTAATAACAACTAGCGCTAGCTTCGCACAAGACAAGACATTAAATATTTACTCATCACGCCACTACAATACCGATGAAAAGCTTTACTCTGATTTCACCGAAAAAACTGGCATAGGCATTAATCGTGTTGACGGCAAAGGTGATGCACTCATCGCGCGTCTTGAGCAAGAGGGAGAATTAGCACCCGCAGATTTATTCATCACCGTGGATGCAGGCCGCCTTTGGCGCGCAGAACAAGCAGACCTCTTTCAACCCATTAGCTCTGAAACGCTCAATGAAAAAATTCCTGCAAATCTAAAACACCCTGAAGGAAAATGGTTTGGTTTTTCAACCCGCGCACGCGTGCTGGTCTATAACACAGAAAAAATCCAAAAAGGCGAGCTAACCTCATACCAAGATCTCGCTGATCCAAAATGGAAAGGCCGCATTTGCGTACGATCATCAGGCAATATCTACAATCAATCCCTTCTTGCCAGCATGATTGCACAAAACGGTGCAGACGCCGCAAAAGCGTGGGCCAAAGGCCTGTTAGATAATCTAGCGCGTAAACCACAAGGCGGTGATACAGACCAAATCAAAGCCGTCGCAGCAGGCGTCTGTGACATCGCCCTCGCCAACAGCTATTATTTCTTCCGTTTACAAAGATCTGAAAAACCAGAAGACAATGCAGTTGTTAAAAAGCTAGCAATCACATTCCCCGATCAAAGCAGTAACGGCACACACGTAAATATATCTGGCGCTGGCGTTCTGAAAAACGCAAAAAACAAAGACGCCGCTATTCAGTTTTTGGAATATCTAACATCTGAGAACGCACAAGCATATTTCGCCAACGGCAATAACGAATACCCTGTTATCGACACCGTAAAAGTCAATGAAACGGTTGAAGCCAATAAGGATTTTAAAATCCAGGACATTAATGTTAGCGCTTTTGGAAAACATCAAAAACAAGCCAAAATGATCTTTGATGAAATTGAATTCCCTTAAAGTCAGGCTCTAAAATAAAATTACGGGCTGCGTGAAAGTTTTTGCAGCAAGACAACAGGAATGCAGCCCGCAATCACAATACACAAAGCAGGTAACGCCGCCTCCGCTAAACGCTCATCCGATGCTAAATTATATGTTTGTACAGCCAAAGTATCAAAATTAAACGGCCTAAGCACGAGCGTTAAAGGCAGCTCTTTAATAACCTCAACAGCTAATATCAATCCCGCGCTCAACATCGATGGCCAGAGCAACGGCAATTTAACATGCCATACATCATCAAAAACATTCCGCTTCATCAATGCACTCGCCTCTGAAATGGACGGGCTCATTTTATCACAACCCGCTTGAACCCCTTGCAAACCCACATTTAAAAATCGAATAAGGTAACCAAGAATCAAAAACATAAATGTCCCTGTAACCAAAATACCAAGGCCGCTAAAAAACGAAGACAACAATAAAAGCCCTAACCCTAAAACAATGCCAGGTAATGCATAACCAAAACCACATAAGGAAAATAAAAACTCTTGCGTAAAATTGGATGCTGTCTGTTTTTGCACAACTAAGATAAAGGCAACCAAAACCCCAATGACCGCCACCAAAAATGACGAAAGCAACGTATTCTTTAAATAAGGAAGCGTTTGGATAATGGCCTGCATATCAACGGTCTCAATCACCATATGTACAATAACGCTCATCGGAAAAACAAAGCCAACCAAAACAGGGAATAAACAAAATAACGACATAAAAATATGCCCTGGCTTTGTCTGCTCAACATTTAAATTTTTACGATCACTCGCATAAAATTTCATTTTCCCACGCTGTTGCTTTTCAAAAAAGACAAGCAACAAAACAAAACCAAGCAACAAAATGGATAACCGCGCCGCAGCCGTAATATCTCCATATCCGGCCCACGCATCATAAATAACCGTCGAAAACACGCGCAAACCAAAATAATCCATCGTGCCATAATCCGCCAAAACCTCCATCACAACAAGCGTCAACCCGACAATAATAAATGGCCGCGCCGCAGGCAAAGCAACAGCAAAAAAGCGATCCCAAGCCCCTGCCCCCAATAACGCGGCACTCTCAATCTGGTTCTTTGATCCCGTCAAAAATCCATTGCGCGCAAACAAGTAAACATAGGGATAAAGGCAAAATGTCAAAACAAACGAAGCTCCCCACACCGTCCTAAAATCAGGAACAAGCACCTCCAACCCCAATGCTTTCAAATTTTGAGCAAACGACCCCGCAATATCAAAAAAATCCGTATAAACATACGCAAGAATATAAGCCGGGAACGCAAGCGGCATAAACAATGCCCACTGCAAAATACGCCGCCCAAAAAAAGAATATTGCGACACAAACCAGGCACACCCTACACCAATGATAAAAACGCCCAGCCCCGTTAGCACAACAATACCAAGCGTATTAACCAGCACATCATCAAGGACATTACGAATTAAAAAGCCAAAAGTGTCGCTACTTTGATGAAAAGATTCAAACATCAAACAAACAAGCGGCAATACGATAATAAATGCCGTTAAATAAAAAAAATGCCGCTTCAATAGATGCTTAAACATAAAACCCTTATAAATCTGCTGATTAGCAATAAGGAATGTGACATTTCAAAGCCAAAAAATAAAGAAAAACAAAACGATACTTAACGCAAACTATTTCAGGCATCGTCACATTTTTCACAAGTCCCGTGAATTTCAAAATTCCAGCGCTTTGGCTTAAATGTATTCTCTTCTGTGCTATTTTTCAAAGGACTAGGCAAATCACAAAGATGCGTTTCCTGCACATCTCCACAATCATCACAAATCATAAATTGCGACCCTTTATGACGATGCCCCGCTTCACACGCAACATAAGCATTCATGCTTTCTATGCGATGAATAAAATTATGCTCTTGCCAAAATTCAATCGCGCGATAAACCGTCGGCGGCTTCGGGCTTTTAATGACCTTACCCAACTCATGCAATATATCATACGCACCTTGCGGCTGTGGTGCAGATACAATGATTTTTAAGACCTGTAATCGCGGCTCAGTTAAGCGATATTTATACGCCTCACAAAATTCTTCTGCTTTTTTTATAATCTGATCTGTCATGGCTTCATGCACTCATAACTTTTATTGGAGCACTATTTTGCTCTTGTTGTACGATACTATCCCAAAAACCAGCATGGTCAAGGCGCATCAATATGGATGAACGCGTAAGCGCACTATCAGGAGTGCGGTGCAATAACCCCTTTGACCCGCCACGAAAAATGGCAACATCCCATTTATTCATGTATTCTCGCTTTGAAGGATCAATAACAATTTTTTCATTTTCCTCCCCGCTTAAAAACGCATTGCGATCAACCGCCTGATCGGGAACCCACTCCGTGCCCTGCCCTGCATAAGTCACAAGCAAACGCATAGGAACATTATCAATGTGATAACGCCGACAACCGCGTTCCGTCCCAAGGTAAAAACCAACGCGCTCACTGCCTAAAATGCCACAAAAAAACTCACATAAACGCGCCATATCCCGAATCCACAAAGGATAAAAAGCATCATCCTGAAGTGCACGAGGAATATACCCTTCTAAACTCTCTTCAATATCTTGAATGCTATTGTCATGACGAACATGCGCAATAACACGCAACGGTGCCTGCATTAATGCGTCAAAAAACGCCTCTGCTCCTTCTAACGGCTGCCTTTGTGCAATACCAAGCTGCGCATTCGACGCATCAAAGCCCGAGAGCATTTGGTAATCATTTACTTGAAAAACACTCACACTATGCCTCCCCGATATTGGTTCTTGCAATTTAACAATGATAAGATATAAAACGTTATATTATAACATTTAATAAATCAAGAAAGCATGTCGATATGTTTCAAACAACTGAGAAAAAACTCCCTGTTACCGTTTTGTCTGGCTTTCTAGGCGCTGGTAAAACGACACTACTAAACCATGTGTTAAACAACCGCGAGGGCAAAAAAGTAGCTGTGATCGTCAACGACATGAGCGAAGTCAATATCGATGCGGCCTTAGTTGAAAAAGGCGGTGCTGATTTATCCCGCACCGAAGAAAAGCTTGTCGAAATGAGCAATGGCTGCATCTGCTGTACACTAAGAGAAGATCTTTTAGAGCAAGTTCGCGATTTAGCCAAAGAAAACAAATTTGATTATCTACTAATCGAAAGCACAGGAATTTCAGAACCGCTGCCTGTTGCAACAACATTCGATTTCCGTGACGAAGATGGCGAAAGCCTCTCGGATATCTCTGTAATTGATACAATGGTCACTGTCGTCGATGCCGCCAACCTTATCAAAAATTACAGCTCTACCGACTTCCTCAAAGATAAGGGCGAAAGCCTTGGCGAAGACGATGAACGCACATTGGTTGATTTGCTTGTCGAACAAATAGAATTTGCCAACGTCATCATCCTAAACAAAATCGACCTCGTCTCAAAAGAAGAGCTAACGACAGTCAAAGCAATCATCCGTGGTCTCAACGCCAAAGCAAAGATCATTGAAACAACACTATCTCAAGTCGACATGAAAGAAGTCATGGATACAGGTCTATACGACCTAGAAGAAGCCCAAGAGCACCCGCTCTGGGCACAAGAACTATACAATCCCGATGCACACGTCCCCGAAACAGAAGAATACGGTATTACAAGTTTCGTTTATCGTGCACGCGATCCATTTGATCCAAAAAAAATTCATGCCTTCTTTAATCAACAATGGCCTGGCGTCGTTCGTGCCAAAGGATTCTTTTGGTTATCATCAAGACCTGACTTCGTCGGCGAAGTCTCTCAAGCTGGCGCATTTGTAACCCACCAAGGCATTGGGCGCTGGTGGGCTGCTATTCCAAAAGCTAACTGGCCGGATGGCAACCAATTCGAAGATGTCATTAGACAATATTGGACAGACGGATACGGTGATCGCAGACAAGAAATAGTCTTTATTGGCTTAAGCGATCAAATGGATAAAGAGGCTCTAACAAAGCAATTAGATGAATGTCTCATAAAAACATTTCTAACCGCCCCTGAAGACGGCGAAGACCTTGCAGACCCCTTCCCAGAATGGTTCAAACAAGCAGCGTAGTTAAATCATAAACATAATGTTATGCAACGCAATCAAGGCCGTAATGCGCGAGGACATCATTCATAGCGGGTTGCAGTAATTCACGAGCCGAACGCGAATATAACTGACTGCGACATAACACGCTTAAGAAAAAACCCTGATCAGGAAGCTTAGGGAAATTCCACTCTTTTTGTAATGCTTTTCCCTGAACAACATTCATATACGGTGAAATCGCTGCACTCACCGCAATATCCGCATCATGAAGCAAAAGTGCGGTATCAACCAAATTCTCATCATGCAAAACCCGCAATTTCGGATGAAGCAGTAAAACATCTCGTCCACCATGCTCAACGTAGTTCTTCAAACTATCCGCAGGCGAAACAGCATCCGGTTTATTTGGCGCGCTAACGTCTGTCGACAAAATCATCGCCTCAATAATACGGAGATCTTTTTGCGTCGCGCCCCCTTCAAAAACAAGCCTAAGATGGGCCTCATCAAAGGCTTGCTGTTCCAATCTAAATTGTTGATGCTCACCATGAGAATTATTCGTCAAACCATCATGTTTATAATCATGCAAAAGAGCCGCACTTAAACGACGGGCAAAATGCTCTTTTGTAATACGCCCTTTTCGATAACCATCAAAAGCCATCATATACATGAGCGCAAAAACCTCGCGAAAATGATGATTATTGTGATAATCATTACCGTTATCTTCCGCCGCCATAACAGCAGAAACATTGATCATTCTCTGTTTTTGTTCAGAAAAACCAACATCATCACAACACGCTTTAACCAACCCTTCTAAATCGGGCGGGTTTTTACGCCAATAAAGAAATAAACTTTCTAAATGATGAATCTCTGCATTTTGAAGGATCGATACTGCATTGCCCAAGGTATCGCTTCCAAGTCTTTCAACTTGAAATGCAACAAGATCAGGGGCTGATAAATTCTTATCCATATATAAAGCGATTTTATTTCAATCAAACTATATATTTTTCATAATAATGTCAAGTATTATGAAAGAGGTCCTATAACTAATCAAAGTCCATTCGCAACAGGCCATTTTCGATGTATCTGGTGTAATAATCTTGAATACTAAGCCCTAATCTTCTCACTGATGGAACAGATTGCCTCCAATCTCTTGGTGCATTGCCCACTTTTTGCATAAAAAGACTACAAACAGCATCAGAAACCACATAAGACCCGCCGCCTGCTCCATCAAAAACACCTATTAAATCACTACGCTCTTTATCGCGTTTATTAATCTCTGTAACAACAATCGACATGTTGTCATCACTACCCACTTTTTGAGCAAGATCAGAAAAATATGTTACAAGCGTGCGTG
>JBGCEF010000017.1:0-6887 GCA_045106175.1 Bdellovibrionales bacterium | reverse complement strand
TAAGGTTCGCCCATTTGACGATATTGGGATAGCGCACCAACAATGCGCGAGACCGTTGATAGTGCAAGACCAGTTCGGTTTGATAGTTGGGTGACTGATAATCCCTCGTCTAATGTGATTTCGCCGAGGCATATGGCGTATTGTATTGGGAATTCGGGATCAATTTTTTGAAGTTCCCTTAATAGCTGTAAAAACCCTTTGATTTCCTGTTTCATCTTTGTCCATCTCATACGCACCTTTTTTTAGCGAAGGTGCGTGTTCAGTTCGTAAATTATGGCTAGGTGTTATGATGACATACCCATAAGGAATTTCAACTATAAGTTCATTTTTGAAGTGTATTGTTTTTAAAAGTGGCGTAAGGCCAAATTTTTTTGAAAATTCACAATACACAGCAAAGAGGTTTTTAAACCGCCAATACCCAGTCATTTTAATAATATCCCAAACATGAAACTTTTATAATATGATGTTTTTTTATCATAATTAGTGTGGTTATAAACAATCATGGGTTGTTATGTCAATTTATTTTTATATATTTTTCTTTGGCGTTATTTTCTAAGCGTGATTGCCCGAAATAGATTTGATCATCCATAAGGATAATTGGCTTTGATTGTATGCCTGTGATGACGATAGGTGGTTTAGATAGCGTCGAGATGCAGCCATCATAGTCAATAAATATACAGTTTCGCATTTGTTTTGTTTTTGTGAAATCGATGCTGAAGGCTGAAAGTGTTGAAAACTCTGATTGATCTAGAAGAGCGGCGCTCATATCTGTTGCGCCAAATGATGCCCCTTTGAAGTTGCAGTTAATTAAGTTTGAATAAGCTAGGCAAGTGTTGAAGAGGCTTGCGTTTGAGAAGTTTGCCCCTTTGCAATAGCTTTCTGAAAGGTTGACCCCTGTGAGGTTTGTGTTTGAGAAATCAGCATTTGCGAAAAGGCCGTCATCCAAATTCGCGTTTGTAAGGTTTTTCCCGTTAAGGTTGATGTTATGAAGAGGGATTTTACGCAGTACGGCGTCTTCGAGGCAGGTTATAAAACCTTTGTAAAACCCGGAAAATATTGTCTTTTCATCAATTTTACTGATGAGTTTATAGTTTTTCATTTCAGTACTCCCACGCATAATTTTGCCCTACTGCTTTTGAAGTAGGTTTATTAAATACAATCAATAGTTGATATATTTCAATTTTGTCAAGTTAAAATTGTAGGTGGCTTTTTGATGCATTGCTTTTCAGGGGCTGTCGTTCTAAATCTGTGTTTATGGATGATGATGTTAAGATGATCGATAAAGGGATTGGTGTTATTCGCGGGCACGCGAAGCAACTGCCTGATACTCCTGGTGTTTATCGGATGTTGTCAGATCATGATGATGTGCTTTATGTGGGTAAGGCAAAGTCGCTTAAAAAGCGTGTTATGTCATATACAAATTACGGGAAGTTGCCATTTCGTCTGCAGCGCATGATTTCACAGACACGTAAGATGGAGTTTGTGCATACGCATACTGAGGCAGAGGCGCTTTTGCTTGAAAGCAATCTGATTAAAAAATTACAGCCGCGTTATAATATTCTTTTACGTGATGATAAATCGTTTCCTTATATTTTTGTGCCGCAGGACCATGATTATCCGCAAGTGATGAAGCATCGTGGGGCAAAGAGGCGTAAAGGCGAGTATTTTGGTCCATTTGCCAGTGCGGGGGATGTAAACCGTACAATTAATATTTTGCAGCGCGTCTTTATGATTCGTAATTGTACTGATAGTTATTTTGCCAATCGTCACCGCCCGTGTTTGCAATATCATATTAAGCGCTGCACTGCGCCATGTGTAGGGAAAGTATCGAAGCAGGATTATGCGGAGCAGTTAAAAGAAGCACAGGATTTTTTAGAAGGTAAAAGCCAAGCGGTTCAAAAACGCATGCGTGATAAAATGCAGGCGGCTAGTGATGGGATGAATTATGAGGAGGCTGCGCGTTACCGCGACAGAATTAAAGCTTTAACGGGAGTGCAGGCCAAGCAGGACATTAATATTCAGGGTATGAAAAATGCAGATGTAATTGCCCTTGTTCAGCAAGGTGGCAAAATTTGTGTTCAGGTGTTTTTCTTCCGTTCTGGGCGCAATTTGGGTAATCATTCTTACTTTCCACGCCACAGTGCGGATGATTTGTTGGAGGATGTGATGGGCGCGTTTATGGCGCAGTTTTATGAGAACAAGCATGTGCCGCAAGAAATTTTGGTTAATTATTTACCCACTGATTACCTGTTAATTGAAGAAGCGCTTTCGTCGAAAATTACTAAGGGGAAGGTGAGAATCTATTTGCCGCAGCGTGGGCAGAAAAAACGTGTTTTGGATTTTGTTTCTAAAAACGCGGTTGCTGCGCTTGAGCGACATTTGCTTGAAAAGGAAACAGAAGCGAAGCTCTTGAAGGGAGTGGCTGAGCTGTTTGATATGGATGAGCCACCGAGGCGGATTGAAGTATACGATAACTCTCATATTTCTGGCACGAATATGGTGGGTGGTATGATTGTTGCGGGGCCTGAAGGGTTTCAGAAGAACGCGTATCGTAAATTTAACATTAAGCGCGCCGATAAAGCCGATGATTATGGCATGATGCGTGAGGTGTTTGAGCGACGTTTTAAGCGTGCAATGAAGGAACAAGAGGAAGGGAACCATAGCAACTGGCCTGATCTTGTTTTGGTTGATGGTGGAAAGGGGCAGTTGTCAGTCTGTAAAGAAGTTTTGGAAGATTACGGTGTGCTTGATCAATTAACACTTGTTGCAATCGCAAAAGGAGAAGACCGCAATGCGGGTCGAGAGCAGTTTTTTGTGGCTAATGGCAAGATGGGTTTTCAGTTACCGATTAATGATCCTGTCCTTCATTATTTGCAAAGGGTGAGAGATGAGGTTCATCGTTTTGCGATTGGAGCACATCGCACGCGCCGTACGCAGCAGATATCACAGAGTCCATTAGATGAAATATCAGGTGTTGGGGGTGCGCGTAAAAAAGCGCTCTTGCATCGTTTTGGTTCTGCTAAAGCCGTTTCGGGGGCTGGGGTAGATGATCTTGCACAGGTTGAGGGAATTTCGAAACAGCTCGCCCAGAAAATATATGACCATTTCCATACGCTGTGACGCGTTATTACTTGGTGTGATTGTTTTTTGAAAATTATCCAGAAAAATTAATGCAGTAGAACCAATTCTTTAAGTCATTTTTCTAATAAGGCTGTGATTTATATCTTGATCATTGTTTATAACGCATGCTAAGAAATTCACATTAATACAGACAAAAGTATGTGTTCAATTCAAATGTATTTTGAATTGGAAAAGTGTTTAACCTCTAGCTAAACAAAAATTGGGGAGACTATATGTTTCATCGTGTTAAATCAGAAACAGACAATGAACCTGCGGAAGCAGTAACTAAGCCGGTTAGCGAAGTTCAAACTCAAGGTGAGAAAAAACAAGACACCGTTAAGCCGATAGAGGTTAGTAACAATAATACAGAAGCAAAAGACAAAGCAGACACAACAGACACTCAAACAGAAAAGGAAAATGCCCCAATGAGCCCATCTGAAACAGCACAAGAAGATAAGACAGAAACACAAGTTGATATTCCATCATCACCATATCAACGTGCAGGGACAGCGCCAGCCAGTGCAGGCGGTTATCCAGGAGCAACCACAGCAGCAGCTCAGCCAGCATATCCAGGTTATGCGGGCGCATCAAATATTGCATCAAGCGGTGATCGTCGTTTGACGATTGGAGCAGGTATTACAATGTCTGGTGAAATTGAGGCATGTGATTATTTGTTAGTTGAAGGAACTGTTGAAGCGGCGTTGAAGGGTGCAAGCGTTCTTGATATTGCTGAGACAGGTGTTTTTTACGGAACTGTTGAGATTGAAGACGCAACGATTGCCGGACGTTTTGAAGGTGATATTACCGCGCAAGGTCGTCTCGTTCTTCGTGAAGGTGCGACAGTAACTGGCACGATCGCTTACAAAGAGCTTGAGATAGAGGCAGGTGCGATTATTGATGGTAAATTGACACCATTGAGCGGCGTTAGTGCTTCTGCTAATCCGGCGCCTTCTGCAACCAAGAAAGATACAAAGGTGGCAACGAAGACACAAAAGGCGGCTGAAAAAAAGCCTGAAGCAGCCAACAATGATGGTGGCTTATTCAGCAAGGCGGCAACGGCGGCTGAATAGTTTATCCTATGACAGGATTATAAATTTTGAGGGCAAGAGGTGCTATTTGGCAGCTCTTGCTTTTTAAGTCAGTAGGGACTGAGTATATGAAAAGACAAAAACGATATTTCCATTCAATGATAGCAACCATAAGCGTTTTGGTTGCTTTTGCATGTTATTACACTTTGACGAATGTTAGTGAGCGTAATCAAGCATATGCTGCTATTTCTTCAGATTATCAACGTGGTGAGATGGTCAATTATAAGCCCGCGTTAAAGCGTCATTTAAGTGCGCAGCTGCGTCAGAATAATGATCAGATTCTTAGCTTATCTGGTCATGATGTTTTTCAGATTTTTGATCGACCTGAGTTAGTTCGCAAAGATTTACCTACGACTGTTTGGCAATATCGTAATGAATTATGTGTCATGGATGTTTATTTTACAGTTGATCGTGCAGAGGATGTAGCGCGAACGAATGTTGCACATTATGAGCTTAGAGCCCGTAATTCGCGTGAGCGTGAGGGTGTTAAATTGAATGAGTGCATGCAGGGGCTTGTTGCGAATGACACTATGATTTCTTTGATTGATATCAATTCAATCTTTAAAGCAGGTTCAAAAAGCCAATAATCTTTAATCTATTTTTTCTTTAAATTGGCAAAGGTCTGCAACGATGCATGCCTCGCATTTCGGTTTTCTTGCGACACATGTATAACGGCCATGCAAGATCAGCCAATGATGCGCATGCAAGGCGAATTTTTCCGGCAGGATTTTCAAGAGTGCTTGTTCGACCTGGTCTGGGTTATTACCAGGCGCCATGCCGGTCCGGTTGGATAGGCGGAATATATGTGTGTCGACCGCCATTGTGGGTTGGCCGAATACCATGTTGAGCACGACATTTGCGGTTTTTCTTCCAACGCCAGGAAGCTTTATCAGCTCTTCACGTGTTTGTGGAACTTCACCGCCATGTTCTTCGATAAGGATATCAGCCATTGCGATCACGTTTTTAGCTTTGTTGTTATAGAGCCCAATAGTTTTGATGTGTTCTTTTAGCTTTTCGAGGCCTAAGGCTTTCATTTTTTGTGGCGAATCGACTGTTTTAAACAGGTCTTTTGTGGCGCGGTTAACGCCTTCATCGGTCGCTTGTGCAGAAAGGGTGACAGCAACGAGCAGGGTATAAGTATTTGTCCATTCAAGATCGCTAGTTGGTTCAGGATCAATGGCGTGCAAGCGTTTAAAGAATTCTACGATATCTTCTTTGGGCATGCGCTTTTTATAAATTTTGGGTGGTTTTTTCTTTTTGGTTGCTGTCATGCCTTTTCATAGCACATTGCAATTTATAGATGAAGTTTTTAGAGTGATCGTTATGAGCGAAATGATTATTTACGGTATTTTTGATTTTGAATTAGGCGATGTCGTGTTAGCGCGCAGTGAGATTGGCATTTGTTGGCTTGGATTTATGTATGAGGGCTATAAGGGCAATGGATATGATCGCATGATTACGTATTACCCTGATGCTGAGTTTATGCGTGATGACGCGCAGCTTTTATCGTTATGGCAGGATATTTTGCATGCGTGGGCGGATGATTGTTTTCAAGATTTGTCCTTGGATTTAAGAGGGACGGATTTTCAGCATGATGTTTGGACGGCGTTGGGTGATATCAAAAAGGGGCATGTTTGTAGCTATAGTGATATTGCCAATGATATTGGTCGGCCAAAAGCGGTGCGTGCGGTTGGGAGTGCGGTGGGGGAAAACCCTGTATCTTTAATTGTGCCGTGTCATCGGGTTGTGCAGAAGACTGGTGGGCTTGGTAATTATGGATGGGGGCGTGAGATTAAGCGCTCTTTATTGTTGGAAGAATGTGTATCTATCAATGATGCCGACAGCGTTATGGTTGTTGGTTAGAGGCCCAAGACATCTTTCATGGAATACAGTCCGGGTGGCTTGTTTTCACACCATTTTGCAGCATGCAGAGCGCCACGAGCGAATAGCGCGCGGTCTCTTGCGAGGTGACTGATTTCTATGCGTTCGCCTGCGCCGTAAAAGAAGGCCGTATGTTCACCGACGACGTCGCCGCCGCGGGCAATAGAAAACCCAATGGAGCCTTTTTGACGTTCGCCGGTAATGCCGTCGCGGGCGCTGACTTTGACGTCGTCAAGCTTCACATTGCGCCCTTGTGCTGCGGCTTTGCCGATTGCTAATGCTGTTCCTGATGGGGCATCGATTTTATGTTTGTGATGACTTTCGAATATTTCGATATCCCATTCGTCATTAAGGCTAGCGGCTGCTTTTTCAACTAATGCGAGAAGTAAATTTACGCCTAAGCTCATATTGGCAGCGTAAATAATTGTTGTATCCTTAGCCGCGTCTTGAATTGCTTTTTCGCCTGCTTCATCAATTCCTGTCGTGCCGATGATTAGGTTTTTGCCATGTTTTGAAGCATATTCAAGATGTTGGGGGAGGGCGGCAGGTAGCGTGAAGTCGATAACTGTATCTGATTGTTTGAAAAGCTCTTCACAGTCATTGGTGATGAATGTGTTATTGATTTTTATTTTTTCCGGAGTTCGTGTATGCCCACCCGCAAGTTCGAGGCCTTGCCAGATATCGCTTTGGAGTTCTTCTATTAAGATGCGTCCAACGCGTCCTGTGCATCCTGTAATACCTATTTTCATTTCATGTGCCTAATATTTCTATGATTTCATCATAAAAGAAGTCACTGAT
>JBGCEF010000016.1:0-33958 GCA_045106175.1 Bdellovibrionales bacterium | reverse complement strand
TTCTCAAGCTTAGAAATATTATACCCCGCTAGATCAAACAACTGATGGCCGTCTTTATCTGACGGCATAAAAAAACACGCATTCCTGTCATCTTCTTTCATAAACGGCTCTAAAAACACATCTGAAACTTCATAAGACTCTTGAGATATACAAGGGCCCACACACGCCGAAATACTGCCTTTAACTGCACCCAAAGAAACCATCGCATCAACCGTGCTTTCTGAAACCCCCTTTAATGCACCGCCCCATCCCGCATGTGCCGCTCCAATCACAGGCGCATTATCTTCTTTCAAACCAAAAAACAAAATCGGCGTACAATCCGCCGTCAAAACCCCAAGCGCTAGCCCCGCAACATCAGTCACTTGTGCATCTGCCTTGGGACGATCCTCAGAAATAAAAGGCTCTCTAATGACAACACATTCACGCCCATGAATTTGATAAAGAGATAACAAACATTCCGGATCACACCCCGCAGCCTTGGCAACACTCTCACGATTGGCCCGTACATGCTTTGGATTATCATCAGAACCAGGACCACAATTTAATGATCCATACACACCATGACTATGCCCACCACCACGGCCAAAAAAACCATGAAAAAACAGATCCTTTTGATCTCCCACTTGAAATTCAGGCACTGTGTAATAAAAATCAGAACCCATAACGCACATCCATCACTTTAAAAACCGCTCCCATTTCATCTTCAGAAATCAAACGATGCAAATCACCCTCAACTGTTTTCGCGCCTTTAACCTTTAAGTACTCCGCCCGCACTTCAATCCCTAAAGCTTTCAAAAAATCCCCTTGTGTAATCAAAGGCTGCGCAACACATTTTGATTTTTCAACACTGTCATACAGCACATCAAAATCAACATGTGATGTTAAATCCGCCTGCCCTACATTGGATAGCACATCAACGCACTCATGCCGTTTGACAGCCTGAAACGTGTCACCAAATTCAGATCGTCCATGACCATAATCAATAAAAATGGCTACCCCTTTTTGACTTTCTAAATATGAGCAAATCATCTCAACAAAATTGATACGCGCCGATGAAAATTCATACACATCGCCTTCTTTTGGCTGACCAAATTTAGGTAATAAAACCAATGGCACAGGCCTACTCATAAAAACAAAAACATCGTCTTGAACGCCAACAACCCGTTCCTTCCATGACCCATCCATAAAAACTAACTGCCGAAACGGCAACGCATCTAAAAATTCATTCGCAATGACTATTATCGGAATATCACTTGGAATTGAGCCAAAATCACTATGCCATTGCGGCTGATATCCATCTAATTCCATAGCCTGTTTAGATCGCAAAGCCTTGTTAATCTCAATCAAATGAATATCCGCTGCCTCGACAAAACCTTCAACATTGGAACACGCTCTCAAAACATCCGCCATAAGCGCCCCTCGCCCTGGCCCACACTCAACCAGCCCAAAAGCCTCCGGTCGGCCCATCTGCATCCAGCTATGCGCAGCCCAAGCTCCAATAATTTCACCAAACATCTGACTAATTTCAGGCGCAGTAACAAAATCCCCCTTACGACCAATAGGGTCACGACACACATAATAACCATGTTCAGGATGCGACAAAGCAAGCGCCATAAACTGACTAATATCAATCGGCCCATTTTCAAAAATCTGGCGTTTAATGATGTCCTCTAATGCGCTCATAACATCCGCTGTTTGTGGGAATAACACGCAAAAACAATAACTCCAAAGCCAACAAGAACCATCGGAAAGCTAAGTAATTGCCCTTGGGAGAAAAGATCAAAATAAAGACCAATATGCGCATCAGGTTCACGGTAGAATTCAATACACCCGCGGAACAACCCATACCCCGCTAAAAAAGCCCCCGCAACAATACCGGGCCTTTTGCGAACATGTTCATTTCGGATCAAGAAAAATAAAATTATAAACAAAACCGCGCCTTCAAAAAAGGCTTCATAAAGCTGGCTAGGATGACGCGGTTGCTCTCCGCCATTCGGAAAAACAATGCCCCATGGCGCATCCGTGACACGACCATATAATTCAGCATTAATAAAATTCGCAATTCGACCAAAAAATAAGCCAATCGGCACCGCCGCACAAACAATGTCACACAATGGCAATGGTGGAAATTTCTTCAATCGAGGATAGATAAACAATGCCGCAATAACACCAAGCGCACCACCATGAAAAGACATGCCACCTTGCCATATAGCCAAAACACTTGGAAAACTTATTACCCAATTCACAAACGGTAGCGTTAAATCCACAAACGGGTTTTGCACATGATAGTTTAAATTATAAAATAAAACCGAACCAAATCGTCCACCCAAAACGACACCAATCACAACCCATGTCAGAAAATCATCAATATCTTCACGATTAGGTCGCAAACCACCATCAAAGCCTGCAAGACGCAAACAATAACGCCACCCAATCAAAAATCCTGCTAAGTACGCAAGCGCATACCAACGAATTTGAAAAGGACCTAGCGCAAGCGCAACAGGGTCAATAACAGGAAATTCTAAAGCCATGGTTATGGTTTAATAGGAAAAAACAAATTGCGCAATCCGTTGTTCAAGAAACATCACCGTCCACATAAACACTGTCATTTCATGCTCAGATAACTTGATTATAAACCATCAGCATGATACCCATCACATATGCGAAAACGAGAAAAAATTTTAGATGACGCCGCCCGCTTTGCCGGTGGAACAATCGGTGTAGCAAGCGGTATATCACACAATATACGCGCTGAAATAAAAGCACGTATCGACGAAATTGCAGACCATCTTGATTTGGTCCCACGCGAAGATTTAGACCGTATGGAAATAATGCTCCAAGAAACACGCAAACAAAATGGAGACCTAGAAAAACGCCTCGAAGCTCTAGAAAAAAACACATCTAAAAAGAAAAAATAACCATGCCCAGCCTTTTTGATACACTCCATAAAGACGGTGTAAACCCGCTCGATCATATCGAAACCATTCTACATAATAATGACTGGGATTACACACGCATGGGCGATAATGAACTCTTCGTGTCACTCAATGGTAAATTCTGCACTTATCAGCTAATTTTTCTATGGCAAGCCGATATGTCCGCTACACAAATTTCGATCCAATATGATATGACGATTGGACAAGAAAAATCTAAACAAGCCGCGTCAACGCTAATGGCTATTAATGAACGCGCATGGATTGGGCATTTTGAAATCTCATCCGACACACAAAAACCATCATTCAGATACAACGCCCTCCTTAACCCCAGCAGTCGGGATGCTTACGGGCAATTAGAAAATATAATCGACTTTGCATTGGCACAGTGTGAAACAAACTATGCCGCTTTCAGTATCCTCGCCAATGACAGCGCAGCCAACGATGAAACACTCCCTCTCGCCCTGATGCAAACACAAGGTATATCTTAAATATGATCAATAATCACAACATCACCCTCATTGGATGTGGCCGTATGGGGGGCGCAATGCTAAAAGGCTGGCTAAACTCAGACATACAAGCACGCTACACAATCATCGAACCCTTCGGCCAGCCTGATTTCACAAAAGAAAACCCAGATATCGCTTACGGTAAAGAAATTTCTGATGTTGAAAGCAACATCAAAAAGAGCGACATCATCATTTTAGCCGTCAAACCACAAATGATGATCGAAGTCTGCAGCGCCTTAAAGCATATTATCCAAAAGAATTGCCTCATTCTTTCCATCGCCGCAGGGCAAACGATTAATAATTTTGAAGATTACTTTGGCAGTGACCAACCCGTTATTCGCGTCATGCCAAATACTCCATCCGCAATCGGACAAGGGATGAGCGTTGCCGTATCTAATCCACACGCAACAAACGCACACAAAGACATTGTGACAAAGATGCTCGATTGCTCTGGAAAAACCGCTTGGGTCGAGGACGAGGATTTAATGAACGCCGTGACAGCCGTTTCTGGTAGTGGTCCTGCGTATATATTCCACCTTATCGAAGCCATGGCAACAGCCGGAGAGCATGTCGGATTAGACGCAGAAACATCAATGATCCTTGCACGACAGACCGTTATCGGAAGCGCTGCTCTAGCAGGTTCACAAAGCGATACATCCGCAACAGCATTACGTGAAAATGTAACAAGCCCTAACGGCACAACAGCCGCAGCCTTGGACGTATTAATGGATGGTCGTTTTCAAGATATTCTCAACGCAGCATTAATGGCCGCTAAAAAACGCGGCGAAGACCTTGCTGGCTAAGAAGAAGAGTTAAACGCAAATCTATCGCTTACCTAAACCTATATCCTTCGCCAATGCACTGCGCTTTTTCGCATATTCTGGTGCGACCATAGGATAATCCGCAGGCAACCCCCAACGTTCGCGATATTGTTCTGGTGACATGTCATACGCTGTTTTTAAGTGACGCTTTAACATCTTGAGCTTCTTTCCATCTTCTAAGCATACGATATGATCAGGCATAACCGATTTTTTAATTGGAACAGCTGGCTTCGGTCTATCCGCATGGACCCCGGTTTCTTGATCCACGTTCGATAGTGTTTTAAAAACTTGTTCAATCACTGCAGGAATTTCATGTGAAGGAAGAGTATTATTAGAAAGATAAGAAGACACAATCTCACTCGTTAGCGCTAAAAGCTCTTCTTTTGAAACGGTTTCACTCATAAATACCAATGCTCCTGATAAATTTATTATAATTCATTCTATTTATTAATAGAAATACTTCAACTTGAACAAAAAACAAGTGCTACAAAAGTAAAACACACGCTTTTATTGTGCATTTTTATATATCAGAGAGTGTCCTAGGCTTATTTTTGGGCTGACTAACATCTGGCGCCCTCAAATAAATCGGTGAAATATCAGAAGAGAAACACGCTCTATCACTGGCAAACAAACGCGCAATCAAACCAACATCAATGCGAGAAATCTTGGAATGCGTATAATCGCCGTTCGGGTCAAACCGCAAAACCGCATTACCAATAAGCAAACAATCGCCAAAAACAATATTATCCTGCATCAATGACTGTGAATCGCTCTGTGGATTTCCTTTTTCATCGAAATACTGACAATAAAAATCCTGTCTACGGGTTTCAACAAGCGTTAAAAAGTCACTCCCCCCCTCCTCCAAAGACGCACATAATGCAAGCGCTTGGAGGCTTGTAATACTATGGACAGGAACCTCTAAAGCTAGTCCAAATGTCCCTGCCGTTGCCAAACCAATACGAATTCCCGTAAACGTGCCTGGACCATTACAAACAATAACATCACTAAGATCATCAAAACTAACATCTGCCTGCCCAAGAACCTCTTGCACCATCGGCACAAGACGCTGCGCCTGTCCATACGACTCGTCATTATAAATCTCAAAGACCTGATCACGCTGCGCATCAAAAACGGCAACTCCACATCCATCCATGGCTGTATCAAGCATTAGAATTTTTTGTTTATTAACCATACCCATCCTCTACAACAGCAAACATCCGACATCAATTATTATTGCAAGCAACCGCTCACAATGGCACATATAAATAATGCTTCGTATTTTGTGCTTAACACTAATTTTGATAATAATAATGCCACTTTATGTGCACGCATTTCAAAACGATAGCAAAGCTGTCATTCTTACCTATTACCGCATCGGCGAACCACAGCATCAAAGAACCAACATTTCGATTGAACAGTTTGACGAACATCTCAACGAAATTACAAACGGCGATTACAACATCCTCCCACTATCAAAAGTCGTAACAGCATTAAAAAATAGCGAACCCCTCCCCCCAAGAACAATCGCAATCACATTCGAAAACGCGTATCGATCAGCATATAATCACGCCATAAAAAAACTCATAAAGCGCGACATTCCCTTCACCGTTTTCGTTGCAAGTGAAAACACACAAATCCCATCGCATCTAGATTGGAAAACATTAAATAAAATAGCAAAATTCAAACACGCAGAATTCGGCATCCTGCCATCAACTTATAAACATATCGCATACTTATCTAAACAAGACACAACACGCTCTATCAATAAGTCTCGCAAAAGATTCAATGATAATATGGGGTTTGAAACAAACATTTTCTCATACCCTTATGGAGAAACTTCAAATACGCTTTTAGAAATATTAGAAGAGCAAGACTTTAAAGCCGCATTCAGCCTCCATTCCGGTCCAGCACATAGTCAAACAAGCCCGCTGCAATACCCGCGTTTTACAATGACCGGACACTATGCGGATATTGACCGCTTCAGAATGATTACAAACACATTACCTCTTACCATCAGGGATGTTGAACCCGATAATTGGATGCTAAAAGAGCCACTCAAACAAATCGGATTCACTGTTTCTAAAAATCTTGAAGAAAACCTCAACGCGCTATCCTGCTTTATATCAAATCAAGAAAAACCAATAATAGAAATTATTGAAAACCGCGTTGAAATCATCCCTCGTGAAGCCATAACAGACTCTAAAACGCGACTAAACTGCACAATGCCGAGCCATATAAATAGTGATAATAAAGAACAATGGCACTGGTTAGGAATGCTGTTTCACAGTCAAAATTAAACTAAAAGCCTTCCGTCGGCCTTACCTCAACAACCTCAGGCACAAAATGTTTGAGCATACTTTCAATACCTGATTTCAAAGTCATCGTAGAACTGGGGCAACCCGCGCAAGCTCCCCGCATTGTTAAAAACACAATACCGTCGTCAAAACGATCAAATTCAATATCACCACCATCCATCATAACCATCGGGCGCACACGCGTCGCGATAAGCTCTTTAATCTGCGCTGTAATTTCATCGTCCTCTTCGCCATCATCTGAATGGTCGTCTGTTTCAATAACAATAGGCTGACCTGTTGAAAGATGTTCCATCAATGCCGCCATAACCATAGGCTTAAGCATGTTCCAATCCGTATCATCTTCTTTAGAAACAGACACAAACTCATCCGCTAAGAAAACACCCCTCACCCCCTGCAAAGAAAATAATCGCTGCGCCAATGGAGAATCGCTCGCCTCTTCTAATGATTGATAATCCTTAAGCCCATTTGCCAAAATCACCTGACCAGGAATAAATTTAATCGTCGCAGGGTTTGGTGTTGCTTGTGTCTGAATAAACATACTCTAAGCCTTTAAATAAATATCTGTTAAATCAATATAATAAAAAGAAACGACAAAGCTAGAAAATTACGGCAAACAGCTGAGAAATCATAAGCCAATATGATCGGGAACAATCATTACAGGCACTCTCAAACGCGACAAACCCTTACCAGTAAAATGCGCGACCAAGGGACCAGGATTACCGCCATAAGTCCCGCCTGCAAGAACCAGCATGGTAATCGTGGGGTCATTCTCAATCGTTTCGATCAATGCATCCGTTCGTCTACCTTGCGTTAAATATAATGAAGGCATAACATCCGTATAACTCTCCAAAGAAATACACGCCTGATTTAAAAGCTTTTCGGCTTCGTTACGTTGCTCATCTTGAATGCGCTTTTCGATGTTACTCCAATGTGTAAAGCCTTGATCTTCCATGACATAAAAAACGCCAACGTGACATTTGTTCTCATTAGCCATTAACGCTGCATATTTTAAAGCAACAGGAAACTCTTCACTACTATCAGCAACAACCAAATACGTGCCGCCCCACTTTTGGTGGCGCGCAAACTTTTCGTCCATTGGTTGATTAAATGCTGTCTCTGTCATGGCGCTATCCCCTTATTTATTTTCTTGTCTGGCGCACAGCATTCGATAGCCATCCAGCTATCACAGCGATTAATACAATTACAAAACCATAGGCTAAAGAAAAAGAATGTGCAAATTTATTCACACCGGAGTTAAAGCCAACCTGCGCAACTTTAACCTGAGTTTCACGTTTTTCAACTAAACGACCGTTATTAATAAGAAATGTCTCAACCGTATATGTTCCCGTTGGAACGTTTGACGGCAAATAGAATTCCGTCTTAAAAAAATTATCACTGATGAAAACAATATCTTTTGCGACAACTGGAAAAAGTTTCTCTGCCTGTTTATTACGAACCAATGCCTTATTAAAAGCATTAATCTCCGCCTCCTTATAATCATTACTATCTGGCGCAAATTTTAATGATCCAAGTCCAATTCCATACTCTTTTAGCAAGGGTGGCTCTAAAAGGTTCTCTGCTTTATCACTTAATGCAAAATCATAAAAACTAGGAACATCGCCATAAACAAGAAAATGCCGGTTCATCCAAACACCAAATAGTGATGCTTTTTGCCGCACGACAACATCCTTTTTGGGCCCCTTCATTACAACCGCAACATCGCCTTTTTCCTCTTTAACACCAAAAAGCGTTAAATAAGAACCGTCAAAGCCAGTGGTAATATCAACATGATCTTGTGCTAAATCGATAGTAAGCGATCTAGCGTGAACATCAGCAATATTTAAAAAAGCGAAAACAGCAATAAAGAAAAGAAAAAACCTTGTCATAGCCGTACCACCGTTGAAAACAACTCAGAAGGCTCAATAAAAAGATTAAATGATAATTGCGCGGCAACCAACAACACCATAATCGCCATAATTAAACGCGCATGCGATGGCTTCACATGTCTGGCAACAGAAATGCCAATCTGTGCACCAATAACACCGCCCGCGATTAAAATAAGCGCTAAAACCATATCAACAGTATTGTTAAACACCGCATGCATAATCGTGGCCGATGCAGTTGTGAAGATAATCTGAAAAAGCGACGTCCCCGCGACAAGAAGCGTCGGCATCCCTAAAATATAAATCATCGCAGGAACCAGTAAGAACCCCCCACCAATCCCCAAAACTGATGCCAAAATCCCGCCAACAAAACCAATCCCACCCGGCACCAAAGCGCTTATGAATAGCTTTGATCTCGGAAAGCGCATTTTATACGGAAGAGCATTAATGAACGCTGAGGTTTTTAGAGCATTAAACTCCTGCCTAACATTCTTCTTTTTGAAAAATTTGGTAAAGATGCTCTCGGTTAACATCATAATCCCGATAGAACTTAACAAAACCACATAAATAAAAGAAATCGCGAAATCAACCTGCCCCATGTAAGTCAAAAGCTTAAAGATCATAATACCAACAAAAGACCCCAAGATCCCGCCAGCCAGCATAACAAGCCCCATTTTGATATCAACATTATTACGCCGCCAATGCCCAATCGCGCCTGAAACACTGCTGGCCACCAACTGGCTTGCCTGCGTACCAACCGCAACACCAGGGGGAATACCGCTAAAAATTAAAAAAGGCGTCGTCAAAAAGCCGCCACCAATACCAAAAACACCCGATAAAAAACCAACAAATGCGCTCACCAGAAAAATAATTTCTGCGGAAACACTCATTTCGGCGATTGGAAGGTGCAACTGCATAAGATATTAGTTTTGCGTTATTTTTAATTCATAACACAATGCACTAATATAGGTATAAAGATCAAGAAATTAGAATATGTAATCGTCAATCTCACGTGCACCATGCACAACAAGCTCATCACCATAAAAATTACGATAAGCACCATTCTTAAATGGCGTCATGGAACGGAAATCAACAGATTTTATAATCCCCATAAAGGAAGGATACCATTTTTCAAACGACGCTTGCTCTGCACTACACTCAACAATATAAGCACGGTTTTGGTAATGCGATGCAAAAGCAATCGCACGACGAATAGAACGCGGTTGAATGAAAGACTCAAACGTCAAATCAGCCATCGAGGCATACCCACGCGCAACGCCAGTATCATTTTTAACATAATTTACAGCCGCATGGCGCTGATCCTCTAAGTAATGTTCCCAAAACTCTAAACCATAATGCTGACGTTGAATGGCGCCACTATTACGGACAGAGTGCATTTTAAAACGACCATCGTCACGAATACGCATACGGCATTGCGCATCTTCAAATCGATCCGTTACAGCCGGAGCAGAAATACGAAAAACTTCATCGTAAGCCAAATTAGTTTCCAAGTGCCAACGATCAGGAAATGCAGCCGAAATGCCTTCCTGCTGATTTTGCCAATGAAAAATATCAGCCTTTACGGATGTCGAAAAAGCAAACGGAAGCGCTGTTGCGCAAAATAATAATGATTTTAATAAAGACATGAAAGGAACCTCTCAATTATGAGTATGCCAAATTTTCATTAATCATGCCACTGAAAAAGTAAAAGAGAGGTTAAGGAAATTGACATATACACAACAAAGCTGCCATAACACCCGCTATGAAAAAATAAAGACACGCATACAAAAGAACATATTTTAGTTGTTCATGCGCCTGAGAACTATTTAGCAGAGAAGCATCGCGCTTTTGAAACCAATCGCAAAGCCAATAATTACACTGTTTTACTATCTATAGCCGCAATAATTGGAATAAATACAACGAGCATACAAGACAGCTATACAACTCTTGCATTCTGGGCACTTCTCGTAGGTCATTTAAGAAACCGCTTTAACACCATAAATAAAGACAGCCTTTTAGATTTTGCTATGCAGGAAGATAAAAAATTAGGGAAACCAAGAACAAGAGACATTGCAAAAACAATCGCTATTAATCTAGCTCTAGCTTTCGGCGCACAAAGCACTGCAGATGAAACATTAGATGTGTTAGATGCATTGTACTACATGCATCGCTCCCCCCCCAACCGAGTGAAGAAGAAATCTATGTTAAAGATCAAGGTGTCTTTGCCACACTTATGAACGCACCAGAAATCCCATAACACCTCGAATTTCATGTAATGTTGGCTCAGCCATTTCACGGGCGCGTTGATTACCCTGCTCTAAAACAGAATCGATGTAAGACACATCATCCAAAACTTCGCGCATTTTTTGTGTAATTGGCGCAAGATGCTCAACTGCAACTTCCGCAAGCGCAGGTTTAAACTCACCCCACCCCTGACCAGCATGCTTTATAACAACGTCTTCGGGCGTTAACCCCGACAACGCCGCATAAATATTAACCAGATTCGTCGCGCCAACACGCCCATCCAATCCATCCAATGTTTCAGGCATACCATCGGGATCGGTTTGCGCTTTTTTAATTTTCTTCACAATCGCATCCGCATCATCAGTCAAATTAATGCGCGATTTCTCAGATGGATCAGATTTGCTCATCTTCTTTGCACCATCTTGCAAAGACATCACACGCGTCGCCGCACCTGTAATATACGGTTCTGGCGCAACCAACGCTTCCACGCCGTAACGCGCATTAAACGTCGCAGCGATATCACGCGCCAATTCCAAATGCTGCTTTTGATCATCACCGACTGGCACATGCGTTGCCTTATAAAGAAGAATATCCGCCGCCATCAAAACAGGATAAGCAAACAAACCAAGCCCCGCGCGCTCCGCATTTTTCCCTGCCTTGTCTTTAAACTGCGTCATCCGCTCTAACTTGCCCATCTGCGTCATGGTGCTAAGCAACCACATTAACTCAGAATGCTGCGGCACAGCCGATTGCAAAAATATCGCTGATTTTTTGGGGTCAATCCCGCCTGCAATATACGCAGCAACAATCTCTCTTGATGCACGCCGCAGATCATCTGGGTCTTGCGCCACTGTAATCGCATGCAAGTCTACAACCCCATAAAGACACTCAGAATCTGGAGCATTCTGCAAATCCACCCAATTTTTAAGCGCGCCCAAATAATTGCCCAAATGCAAATTATTCGTAGGTTGCATGCACGATAAAATACGTTTCAAAACAATGCCTTTCTATGAACTTTTCTTTTTCAAATATAACTGAATCGATCGCGTATTAACAACACCCGTTGAAAAGATTAAAACAGCATAAACAGCCATACCAACAGCCACAAGTGCACCCAATTTGAAAACCTGCATGAAAGCATCACCAGACATAGCAAACATGCTACCAAAATAAACAATAAGCGCCATGACAACGCTTGCCCCAATTATCTTTAACCCAGCAACCTTAAAGCGATCATCCAATCGCGCAGCCTCATGATCGCGTAAAAACCAAATATGCGCACCAAACTGCAGCCACCCAGTCAAACCAGTCGCAAGTGCAATCCCCACAACACCCATATATTGAATTAAAACAATCGAAAGCGCGATATTCAAAACCGTCGCAACAACCGAAATTTTGACTGGTGTCACCGTGTCTTGACGCGCCCAATGTGCCGTCGAAAATACCTTAATAGCAATATAAGCAGGCAAACCAATCGCATAACACCTCAACACAAGCGCTGTGATCTCTGTATCTGCTGCTGTAAAAGCCCCTCGCTCAAATAAAACTGAAATCAAAAGCTCGGGAATAACAAATAATGCAGCCGCCGCAGGTAACGCCAGCAACAAACACATCTCTAAGGCCCGATTAAATAAATCACGCCCCTCTTTCAAATTATTATTCGTTAATGCCTTTGATAACATGGGCAGTAACGCTGTACCCACAGCAATACCAACCACACCAAGCGGTAATTGATTTAAACGATCTGCATAATAAAGATAAGCAATCGAACCCGTGGCCAAAAAAGACGCTAAAATCATATCCGCAAAAAGATTAATATGCATCACGCCTGCACCAATAACACCCGGCCCCATAAGCTTAAATATACGTTTAATATCAATATTAAACGCAGGCATCTTAAACTTAATTTTAAAACCTAAACGCGACGCGCAAATAACCAGCCAAGCCAACTGCAAAACACCCGCAAATAAAACACCATAAGAAACAGCATGCCCTGCACTATCAAAGAAATCAGACGATAAGAGAGCTCCTATCAAGCAGAGATTGAATAGAACGGGCGCAAATGCAAACGGAGCAAAACGATCCAAAGCATTCAAGACACCGCCCAACATTGCCGTTAAAGACATAAACAATAAATAAGGAAATGTAATTCTCGTTAATTCAACCGCCAAATCAAACCGTACAGGATCATCAACAAAGCCGGGCGCAATCACATGCAATATATAAGGCATCGCAACCATAGCCAGGCACACAAAGGCCGATAAAAGCAAAAGCATGACCATAAACACGTTACTCGCAAACGCATCGGCGGATTGCCTGTCTTCTGTCTCTAACTTTTCTGAATAAACAGGAACAAAAGCAACAGAAAACGCACCTTCTGCTGTTACACGTCTAAAAAAATTAGGTAATTTCAAAGCAACAAAAAACGCATCAGCAACAGGCCCAGCCCCTAATATAGCCGCAGTCATAACATCACGCACAAATCCCGCAACACGGGAAACTCCCGTTAAACCTGCGACCGTGACCATTGCTTTTACTAATTTCATACATTAGGACATACAGTGTAATTTATGCGATCACAAGAGGATCAAAACATGCAAAACCCGGAACGCACACAATTTGGCGAACAGACCGTGACCCCGGAAGAAAAAACAAACCTTGTCCATGGTGTTTTCGATTCCGTCGCCATAAAATACGACATCATGAATGATCTTATGTCTGGCGGGCTCCATCGTATATGGAAAGACCGTTTAATCCGCATGATACGGCCCAAACCATCCCAAAAATTCTTAGATGTCGCTGGTGGTACGGGCGACATAGCATTCCGTCTACGTAGACGACTGGGCCCAAAAGCTAATATCACGATCTGCGACCTCACACCCGCTATGCTTGAGGTTGGCCGTGATCGTGCCATCGATAAAGGCTGGATTCAAAGCTTTGATTGGGTATCTGGAAACGCCGAAAACCTTCCCTTCGAAGACAATGAATTCGACGTCTACACAATCGCCTTCGGCCTAAGAAACGTAACACACATAGATAACGCTTTAAATGAAGCCTATCGCATCTTAAAACCAGGTGGAAAATTCTTCTGCTTAGAATTCAGTCAAGTTGAAAACCCAACCTTTGCAAAAGCCTATGATCTATATTCCTTCAATGCCATACCAAAAATAGGAAAAGCAATAACAAAAGACGAAGAAAGCTATCAGTATCTTGTTGAAAGTATTCGCAAATTCCCCAATCAAAGAAAACTTGAAAAACGCCTTAAGGAAGCCGGCTTTAATAAAACCAACTTCCTTAATATGAGTATGGGAATCGTTGCAATTCACTCAGGCATAAAGCCATAATTACGAAAAATGGCACAGAAACTGCATTGTATTTTACATATGAATAAGTAAGATAAATCAATATCTTACGTTTTTTTATTGACAGAACACCTACAGACGTCGCAGATTAGCGCATTCATATATTGTAGGGATTAACTTGAGAGGAAATATTTCTAATGAACAATTTTACTAAATCTATCGTATATTCAGGCGTTGTACTTGCCGCAGGCTTGGTTGCAATTTTTGCAATTTATAACAACATTTCAGGAAACGAAAACGGCGTATCATATATTGAACCCGCCGCAGGAACCGAAAGCACAAACGCAATTAGCGAAGGCATTTCAAGCATTACCAATGCAACTAAAGAAGCCGCAAGCGAAGCAGCAGATGCCGTAAGTTCAGCCGCTGAAACAGCTGCAGAAACAGCAACTGAAGCATATGATGCAACAGCCGAAACAGCAGCAGACGCTGTTGAAGGCACAAAAGACATGGCGAGCGATGCTGTTGAGGCAGCGACAAACGCAGTTGAAGGTGCAACAACCGAAGGCGCAGAAGAAGCAGCCGTTGAAGCCGCTAAAGATACAGCAGCTGAAGCCGCGGCTGAAGCAGAACCTGCTTCTGGTGAAGAGCTTCTTAATAAAGTAAAAGAATTGACTGAGTAAAACCCTCATTCCTTCAAATGAAAAAAGCCTCGCTTCCATAAGCGGGGCTTTTGTTTTATAAGCATGCGTATGAACAATACATTAAATAACAAATCCATCCTTCTCATCATTAGTGGCGGCATCGCAGCTTACAAATCACTAGAACTGATAAGACTTTTTAAAAAATCATCCTGCAAAGTGCGCTGCATCTTAACCGATGGCGGCAAACAATTTGTAACACCCTTAAGCGTCTCCGCACTCTGCGAAGAACCCGTTTACTCCGACCTATGGTCTCTAAAGAACGAAACCGAAATGGGCCATATACGGTTATCCCGTGAAGCTGACCTCATCATAATCGCCCCGGCAAGCGCCAATATCATCGCACAAATCGCAAATGGCCTAGCACCCGACCTTGCAACAACCGCCCTGCTCGCCAACGATGACACACCTGTTCTACTGGCCCCTACTATGAACCACGCAATGTGGAAAAACCCCGCAACCCAAGACAATATAAAAACGCTAAAAGCAAGAGGCATAGACATGGTCGGCCCAGAACATGGCAGCATGGCATGTAACGAAGAAGGATTAGGCCGCATGAGCGAACCTGAACATATTTTTGAAGCTGCTGCTGATTTATTAAAGTAACCTTTTAAGCCAAAGATGCGAACCACAATGCATAACAACGAGAAGACGCAATGAAAGCCCTTGTAACGGCCGGCCCCACATTTGAACCTATTGACCCTGTTCGCTTCATCGGCAATCGATCATCCGGAAAACAAGGTTACGCCATCGCTAAAGCGCTATCAGAAAACGGATTTGACGTAGAATTAATTTCTGGCCCAACCAATTTACCCAACATTAACGGCGTAAACATGACCCGCATTGAAACGGCAAAAGAGATGCTCAACAAGGTTCAAAAAGCACTCCCCGTGGACGTCGCTATTTTCTGCGCGGCCGTTGCGGACTGGGCCCCTGTATACCAAGACCAAAAAATCAAAAAAGATGGCGGCAGCTTAAACCTTACCTTCGAAGAAAACCCCGATATCCTAAAAACAATAGCAACATCAAAAAACCGCCCTAAACTCGTCATAGGTTTTGCCGCGGAAACACAAAACTTATTAGAAAACGCGAAAAAGAAACGCCAGAAAAAAAATTGCGATTGGATCTTGGCTAATGATGTCTCTGAAAATGTGTTTGGTAACGATAAGAATCACGTTTATCTTATAGGCGAAGACGAGCAACAAGATTGGCAAGTCATGAGCAAAATTGAAATTGCTGAAAAATTAGCCCAAAAAATCAAGGAAAACATGTAAATGTCAGCTGTTAAAGTCAAACTCCTCCCTTTAGAACACGCCGTAGGACTTCAACTTCCCACATATGCGACCGAAAAATCTGCAGGCATGGATTTATCTGCAGCCCTCGAAGAAGCCATCGAACTAGGAGCAGGTGATCGCGCTCTCATCCCCACAGGCTTATCAATCGCATTACCAAATGGCTATGAGGCACAGATTCGCCCCAGATCCGGCCTGGCCGTAAAACACGGAATCACTGTACTCAACTCCCCCGGCACGATCGACGCCGATTATCGCGGCGAAATCAAAGTGATCCTTATCAATCATGGGCAAAATTCTTTCACCATCGAACGCGGCATGCGTATCGCCCAAATGGTTGTAGAACGTTATGAAACCGTAGGCTGGGAAATTGTCAGTGACCTTGAAGAAACAGATCGCGGTGAAGGCGGCTTCGGCTCAACGGGCACTGAATAGTAAATCCACAAAACAACACCTTCATATTCCACTTTATACGTGACCTAGGCATCGTTGATGGCTAACGTTTAAATATGTCTCATGCTGCGTTAAAAGAAACGGAAGTCACCGCTTCAAACTCTGCCGATCATTACATCGCGCAAGGTCACACCCCTATGATGGCCCAATATCTCTCCATCAAAGACCGCTATCCCGATGCCCTCCTTTTTTACCGCATGGGCGATTTTTACGAACTCTTTAATGAAGACGCGATTAAAGCATCCGAAACGCTCGATATCACGCTCACAAAACGCGGCAAAAAAGATGGACAAGACACACCTATGTGCGGCGTCCCCTTCCATGCTTACGAACCCTATCTCGCAAAGCTCATCCGCGCAGGTTTTAAAGTAGCCATATGCGAACAAACCGAAACCCCCACCCAAGCAAAAGCCCGCGCAAAGGCAGAAGGCCGCCCCACTTCAAAAGCTCTCGTTAATCGCGATGTTGTACGTTTAGTGACACAAGGAACATTAACCGAAGATACACTTTTAAATGCCCGGGAAAATAATTACCTTAGCGCAATCACAGAACTTGGTGGACAATATGGTCTCGCATGGATTGAACTCTCAACAGGTGCATTCTCGGTGCAAAGCATCGCAAAGAAAAACATTAACGCCGCCGTCAGCGCAATCGACGCAAGAGAGACACTCTTATCTGATCGTCTCCAAGATCAACTCACTGAACTTCCACACAAAACTATTCAACCACAATCAACCTTCAACCCTGATAATGCAAAAAAACGCCTAGAAAAATTATTCGGCGTAGACACACTGGAATCATACGGCGCATTCTCTCGCGCAGAGATCGCCGCTGCAGGCGCACTTATTGATTACATCGAACGCACACAAATTGGCAAAATGCCCTATTTGGAAAAACCAAAACAAGTCGCAAGCAACCACACAATGGGAATAGACGCGGCAACACGCGCTAATCTTGAAATAACAAAAACACTTGCAGGCTCCAGAAAAGGCAGCCTTCTCGATTGTATCGATAAAACAATAACGGGTCCTGGCGCGCGCTTACTTCAATCATACTTAGCCGCACCCCTCACGGATATTACATCCATTAACAGACGCTTAGACCGCATCGAATGCCTTGCAAGTGCCCCAAATTTCAACGATGTTTTGCGCGACATACTAAAATCCATCCCTGACATGGAACGCTGTTTATCAAGATTAACCATCGGCAGAGGCGGACCACGTGACTTTTTGATGATCCGTGATGGATTAAAACACACCGAACATATTCGAAGCGCATTACAAAACAACGAAACCGCTCGCATTATCTTCGATGATACACTCGAACACCTAAAATCCTTAGCTCACCTCGATGATTTTCAAGATACTTTAATGAAAGCCATCGATAATGACTGCCCCGCCCTTGCCCGTGATGGTGGCTTTATCGCAACGGGCTATGATAGGCGCCTCGACGAACTAAAAACTCTCAAACACCAAAGCCGACAGGTGATCGCAAAACTTCAAAGCGATTATCAATCAAAAACAAGCATCGATACGCTCAAAATAAAATTTAATAACGTCCTTGGCTATTTCATCGAAGTCACAAGCAAACATGCCGATACGATGATGAGCAACACTGATTTTATCCATCGTCAGACGATGGCAAATGCTGCACGCTTCACAACCCCTGAGCTCACGGAATTAGAACGCGACATCACAAGCGCAGGCGAAAAAGCAAGAGCCCTAGAGCTTGAAATCTTCGGCAAACTAGTCGATGCATGCATCGCTTATGCACCCGATATCGGGTCACGCGCACGCGCAATCGCAGAAATTGATTGCACCTGCGGGCTTACAACCCTCGCCATCAATATGCAATATACCCGCCCTAAGATCGACACATCACAAAATTTCTCAATCCAAGGCGGACGTCACCCCGTCGTTGAAAGCGCACTAAAGAAAACGTCAAATAATTTTATACCCAACGACTGTAACTTATCCGAAAAACAGCGTCTCTGGCTTTTAACCGGACCTAACATGGCAGGTAAGTCGACATATTTGCGCCAAAATGCACTGATCGCAATCCTTGCACAAATCGGCTCTTTCGTTCCGGCTAAATCCGCACATATTGGAATCGTTGATCGTGTTTTCTCACGTGTTGGCGCCTCAGATGATCTTGCTCGTGGGCGCTCCACATTCATGGTAGAAATGGTTGAAACTGCGACAATTCTTAACCAAGCCACTGAAAAGTCATTAGTTATACTTGATGAAATTGGACGAGGAACTGCAACATTCGACGGCCTTTCCATTGCATGGGCCTGCGTTGAAAACCTTCATGAAATCAATCAGTGCCGCTCAATCTTTGCAACCCATTACCATGAGTTAACAGCGCTAACATCAAAGCTTAACTATCTTGCGTGTTATTCGATGGCGGTTAAAGAATGGAAAGGTGACATCATTTTCATGCACCAAGTCACCAAAGGCGCAGCAGATCGCTCATACGGAATTCATGTTGCAAAGCTCGCAGGACTTCCAGATACCGTCATCAAACGTGCAAGCACAATATTAGAACTGCTTCAAACAGGCGAACAGTCCGGCCACCTCGCAAAACTGGCCGATGATCTACCCCTATTCTCATCTGTCGCACCGCAAACATCATCTCCTGAAAGCGCCGCCCTGTTAGAGGCCGTCAATGACATTGACCCTGATACGCTATCCCCACGTGATGCACTTGACCTAATCTACAGTCTCAAACACATCGCAAAAGACAGCTAACATGCAAATCCATGTCGAAAACGCGCTTAAAGATCTTCGTCACAATAAAATAAACGGCCGTGAATTCTGTCTTCTGCACAGTCAGGCTATGGATAAACACCTTACACAACTCACAAAAGACATCAGCAAAGACGTCTGTGTGATTGCAACGGGCGGTTATGGCCGCGAAGAATTATGCCCTTATTCCGATATTGACCTCTTGTTTTTAACACCAAATAAAGCCTCCTCAACCATCCATAACAATATTGAAAACTTCCTCTACAATATCTGGGACTCCAAAATTAAAATCGGACACGCCATTCGCACCATCAAAGAATGCACCACAGTCGCCCATGAAGACGCTAAGGTCTTATCATCCCTCCTTGATGCCCGCCTGATAAGCGGTAACAAAAAACTCTTCGAACAGTTTGAAATAGCTTTAGAAAAAAGCCTCAAACAAAAAACAAAAAAGACGTACGTTAAAGGCAAACTAAATGAGCGCGATATAAGACATAAGCGCTTAGGGGACTCACGCTACGTATTAGAACCCAACATTAAAGATGGCAAAGGCGGGCTTCGTGATTACCAAACATTATTCTGGATTTCAAACGTCATATATAATGCTAACACCCCAGAATCTCTTAAAAATCAGAAAATCATCAAATCCAGTGAGCAAACACGCATTGAAAAAGCCCATGACTTTCTTTTGACAGTTCGCTGTCACCTCCACGATATCGCCGGACGCGCAGAAGAACGCATCCATTTCGACATTCAACCCCAAATCGCTGAACGCTTAAACTATCAACACCGCGATAACAGCAAAGCCGTTGAACGTTTCATGAAACACTACTTTCTAGTGTCAAAAGATATCGGAGATTTAACACGCATAATCGTCGCCGCCATAGAAGAAAGCGAAAACCGAAAATCACAAATCGTTAAAGATAAATCCAAAACGCTAGAAGGCTTTGACATCGTCAATAACCGTTTGAATTTCAAAAGAAATCAAAAGCTAAAAGATGACCCATTTCAGATTTTAAGGTTGTTTAGGCTTTCACAACAACACGATCTAGACCTCCACCCAAAAGCCCTACAGAAAATCCGTCGTAATTTAAAATTAATCGATAAAAAGCTCCAAAACAGTAAACAAGCCAATACACTTTTTTTGGATATCCTCACCGATCACAAAAACGCGGCCCTTACATTAAGCCGAATGAATGAAGCGGGGGTTTTAGAAAAATTCATACCCGAACTTCAAAAGATTAAAGGTCTCATGCAATTTGACCGATATCACGTTTACACCGTTGATGAACATACATTAAATGCCGTACGTATTATGCATAAATTAGAAAAAGGAGACCTGAAACAACAAGCCCCTTTAGCTAGCAAACTTATCAAAACAATCGACAATCGAAAAACACTTTATGTTGCTATATTGCTTCATGACATATGCAAAGGGCGCGAAGGAAAAAAGAAAGGGGAAGACCACTCAACCTTAGGCGCAGAATTAGCCTTAAAATTAGCCCCACGCTTCACATTAAGCGACAAAGGCACGCGCTTAGTCTCATGGCTAATTTTCGAACATCTTTTCATGTCTGAAATTGCTTTTAAACGAGATTTAGAAGACACAAAAACCCTCGAAGACTTTCTTTTTCGTATACATGACCTTGAACGCCTCAAACTCCTTACAATCCTAACAACATGCGACATTATGGCTGTCGGCCCCGAACGCTGGACAAGCTGGAAAGACTCCCTCATCACAGAACTTTACACCATGGCGGAAAATCGTCTGTCTGGTAAAATAACCACACAACAAAACAACAAACTGAAAGTCCCTGAATTAATAAACCCTGTCGCAGATATAGAATTCACACAAAATAATAAAAAAAACGCCACAGATGTTAAAATCACAACAAAAGATAAAGCCGGACTATTCACCATTTTAAGTGGCGCCCTAACAGCATCAAATGTCAACGTCATCGAAGCTAGAATTCAAACCCACAATAATGAAATCGCTGAGGATACTTTTACAATTCAAAACACAAGCCAACAGCCCGTTACCAAAACACATCGACTAAACGATATTAAAGACGCAATTTTAAAAGCACTAAAAACACCAAAAGACCTCAACAAAGATGTCGCAAAAACAATCAAATCCCCAAAAACAAAAGAGTTAGTATTTGATGTGCCTCACGGCGTGATTATCAATAACAATGTTAGCAAAGATGCCACCTACATAGAATTTTATGCAAGAGACAGACAAGGCCTGCTATTCGATGTAGCAAGCATAATAAATAACGAAGGCTTAATGATTAAACACGCCAAAATTGGAACATTAGGGTTAAAAGCGATAGATGTATTCTACGTAACCGACAAAAATAATAAGAAAATCACTAATGAAAGCCAAATATCTAAAATCACAAGAGCTCTAAATGATTTAAACCAAAACTCTCAACTATAAAACGCAAAATAAACAAGAAAACAATTCAGGCGTGTGCAGTTTTTCAAAACAAAATCGTAAAATCAAAAAAAATAAGTATGATTAAAGAGAAATTGATACGAGACTTTAAATGCCTAAACAAAAAATCCTGATCGTTGATGATGAAGAAACGACTGTCGAAATTTTAACAGAAATCCTAAAACAAAATGGTTATGAAAGTGAACCAACCTATAACGGTTTAAAAGCAATAGAAAAACTTGATCAAATCAACGATTTTGATGGCATTATATTAGATGTATTAATGCCAGAAATGGACGGGCGTGAAACACTAAAACGCCTCAAATCTAATCAGAACACCAAAAACATTCCAATTTTAATGTTAACCGCTGTTACAGATATATCAAATGTATCGGAATGCCTTTTGCTTGGCGCAAATGATTACATGGTTAAACCAATAGACCAAGAAACCCTTATTTCACGACTACAAAAAATCTTACCTTTAACCATAGGTTTCGAGAGCTAAAGACTATTAAAGAACGCTTCACCGGCGTTAAACTGCTTCTCAACCAGATGAATCAGCTCTTCTAAATCACTTACGGCTCCCTGCCCGTTGACAACGTCTTTCGCGCTCTGTTCCAACTCTTGCGCATTGTGAGAAAGACCTACCAACCCCATATTGCCCGCAGATGACTTCATCGGATGCGCCGCATCAACAATACTCTGAGCATCACCTGCCTCTAAAGCCTTTCGTAAATTCTCCACATGCACACGATTAGATCGAAGATATGTCTCAACAAGCCCAGGGAATTTATCCCCCATAAGATCTTTAATCTGTTCAACAGCATCCATACAAATATCCGAACTCATAAAGCCCTCCTAAAATATGACTTTAAATTTTACACGCTTTTTAGCGCTAAAAAAGCCCTGCATACAAAATGCATTATACAATTACCTTGAAAAATAACCATAAAACACATAAATCATTACTGTTAAACGGTTAAGGAATGAACTTGATATGTCAGAAGATAAAACTTTATCCCACGTAGAACACGTTAAAATTGCATCACGCGGCTTACGCGGTGATATTGCAGAAACGATCGCAGATGATTCTGTTGTTAAATTTCATGACGACGACGAACAGCTAACAAAATTCCACGGCTTTTACCAAGGCTATAACCGCGACACAGCCACCGCACGTAAAAAAGAAGGCCTCGATAAAGAATGGGAAATGATGTTGCGCGCAAAACTACCTGGCGGACGCATCACCGCCAAACAATACCTCGCATTAGATGCGCTAGCAGATAAATTCTCGAACGGAACCCTACGTGTAACATCCCGTCAAGGCATTCAATTTCATAACGTCATGAAAGGCGATATCCACGCCCTCGTAAATGAAATCAACCAAGCCATGCTAACCACCCTCGGCGGATGCGGTGACGTCGTCAGAAACGTTATGGCTGTCCCTAGCCCGCTAAAAATACCCGCCTACCAAGAAATCGAAAAGACCGCGCAGATAATCTCGGATGAAACGCTGCCTATAACTACCGGTTACCACGAAATTTTTGTATCGGGCAAAAAATACGAGCCAATCAAAGACGAAACAAAAGATCAGGTTGACCCGCTCTATGGCGATAAATGGATGCCGCGTAAATTTAAAATCGCCATCGCCGTCCCGGAAGATAACACAGTCGACGCACTCACTAACGACGTTGGCCTTATCGCACTTTATGACGATAACGGCGTTCAAGGGTACAACATGTATATTGGTGGTGGATTTGGCATGAAACACAACAAGGCCACAACCTATCCGCGCGTCGCAACACCGCTCGGATACGTTGACAAAGGCGAAGTCGTTGATGCATGCAAAGCCGTAATCAAATTCCAACGCGACCATGGCGACCGTGGTGATCGCCAACATGCACGCCTTAAATATGTTGTTGAAGAACAAGGGCAAGATTTTGCCCAAGAAAAAATCGAAGAATATTTCGGCAAAACCTTCGACCCAATAAAAGATTTCGGCAAACTAGAAGTTAAAGACCATCTTGGCTGGCAAGATCAAGGCGATGGAAATCTTTACATCGGCGTTCCTGTAACATCAGGGCGCATCAAAAACAGTGATGAAGGCAATGTCCGTAATGCATTCAGAGAAATTTCTGAAAAATTTGATAAACCTATGATTTTAATGCCAACCGAAGACGTGATTTTCTGTGACATCGCCGAAAGCGAAAAAGAAGACATCACGCAAATCCTTCGCAGACATAAAGTTGAACTCGCAGAAGACCACCTCCCTGTTGAACTTTGGGCTATGTCTTGCGTTGCTTTACCAACATGCGGAAAAGCCCTAACTGAAGGCGAGCGCGCACGCGTTCCAATTATTTCCACGGTTTCAGAAACAATGAAAAAATATGGCCTAGAACAAGAACGCTTAGCCGTGCGCATCACTGGCTGCCCAAATGGCTGTTCACGACCCTATGTGGGCGATATCGGCATCGTCGGACGCGCTCCCAATATCTACGCAATGTATATCGGCGGCGACTTCGAAGGCACACGCCTCAACCATAAAGTCGCAGACATGGTAAAAATCGAAGAAATAGGTAATTTTCTCGACCCGTTCTTCGCAGCATTCAAAGAAGAAGCCAATGATAACGAGGGCTTCGGCGACTTTTGTCATCGCATTGGTGAAGACCGCCGCAAAGAATTAGCCGAAAGCTCAGGTGCTGCGAAAAAACTGTAACATTGTAACATATTGATTTTATTATACTTTTATGATTATAATATAAATATGAAAGATACAGATAAAAAATCAAAAACATGTGATTGTTCCTGCGGTTGCGATTGTTGCGCGTGCAACGGTTGTAAATGTTGCTCATGTAAAACATGCGTTTGCTAAAACGCAGTTTAAAAGCAACATAAAAGCAAACGGGACTTGCCTTTTGAAGCATTGAGACTTAAATGTCATTCAGTGATATGTTTCCTATTGTACTAAATCCCGAATACACAAACATGGTTCTCGTTGGGAATGAATTTCTAACGCAAAAACGCCTTGTCGGTTTACGCGATGCCAATATCGCAAAAAACCTGACGATCTATGCGCCTATACCCTGTCATTGCATGAGCGAACTCATTGAGGAAATGAAAACCCTCGGCACAACCATCCATAACCGTCTGCCAAGCAAACGTGAACTCAACAAAGCTCATATCGTCTACATCGTCGATATAGACGAAAATAAGGCTAAAAAATTAGCCGATCACTGTCGTAAACGCCATATCCTCGTGAACATCGAAGACGTCATCCCCTATTGCGATTTTCACACGCCATCCATCGTGCGGCGTGGCGATTTACTATTTTCCATCTCAACAAACGGACAATCACCGGGCCTTGGCATTCAAATCAGGAAACATATATCAAAGAAATTCGGCCCCGAATGGGCAGAAAGACTTGAAATTCTCGCTGAAAACCGTCAGAAATGGCGATCCGAAGGTTTACCTGGACGTAAAGTCCTTAGAAAAACCATAGATATGATACACGAAAAAGGATGGCTGTGATGAGCCCTCAAGCAATGGATATGGCACCTGCGGCTGCTCCGGCAGACCCGCAAAAGATAAAAGAACTCGAAGCCCTCACACTAAAGCTTAACGCTGAGCACGGTGAGAAGAAAAGCCTCGAGCTATTGGATGTCATGATCAATGACATATTTAAAGATAAAATCGCGCTTGTTTCTTCTTTTGGAACAGAGGCAGCATTGCTTTTATCTTTAGTTTCCAAAATCAATAAAGCAACACCCGTCATTTTTTTAGATACGCTAAAGCATTTCCCTGAGACATTAGAATACAGAGACCAACTCATTGAACGCCTTGGCCTCACTGACGTCCGTAACGTTGTTCCAGAACCAAGCGCCATCAAAGCAACAGATCCGGACGGCGACCTTGCTTTACGCAACCCTGATGCATGCTGTTATTTACGTAAGGTTGTCCCACTCGAAGAAGCCCTCCATGGCTTTGACGCATGGATTAATGGACGTAAGCGTATCCATGGCGGTTCACGTGCATTACTGCCACGTATGGAGCATGACGATAGACGCGTAAAGGTTAATGCCATCGCCACATGGACCCAAGAAATGATTGATGAAGAATGGAAGAAACAAGACCTTCCTGAACATCCAATGGTCCAATGGGGATATTCATCTGTTGGATGCATGCCTTGTACATCACTACCTAAACCTGGTGAAGGAAAACGCTCTGGTCGCTGGGCACAATTCGATAAACAAGAATGCGGCATCCACAGCCTTGATGGAAAATGGGAGGATACATCCGGTGGGATCTAAGCTCCCTACATTTGAAAGCGGAACTGTATGGCTTGCAGGCGCAGGACCGGGCGACCCTGGCCTCATGACTCTACTCACAGCTAAGGGTTTAAGCGACGCCGACGTCATCATGTATGACGCATTGGTATCCGAAGATGTACTCGATTGGGCAAACCCGAATGCACATATGGAATTTGTTGGCAAACGCGCAGGCATTCGCTCCATGAAACAACCTGAAATCACCGCTCTCATGATCAAACATGCAAAAGCAGGCAAACGAGTGCTCCGCTTAAAAGGCGGTGACCCATTCGTCTTTGGTCGCGGCGGGGAAGAAGTCATTGAACTCGCCAAATCACATATTCAATTTCGCGTCATCCCCGGTGTAACCGCAGGAATCGGCGGTCTTACATACGCATCTATCCCTACTACACACCGTGACGTTAATAACGTTGTTAGTTTCGTCACAGGACGCGACGCTACAGGCGAACTTCCTGTCAATATCGATTGGGACGGTTTAGCCAGCAGTTCCCCCGTGATCGTGTTCTTCATGGCATTAAAAACAATGCCCGATGTTGCATCCAACTTAATAAAAGGCGGCAAAAACCCGTCAACACCGGTCGCAATCGTCTCAAACGCAACAATCGAAGAACAAACAGTCGTTGAAACAACCCTTGCTACTTACGCAGAAGATGTCTCAAAAGCATGCCCAAAGTCGCCGGCCATAATAATCGTCGGAGATTCCGTTAAAATTCGGGGCTTGCTAAAAGACTACCAACAGACTATATCAAGTGCGGTAAATAAATCGCCACAAAGCGCAGAAGCATAAGCGCTAGAGGGCAACCAAACAAGGACGAGTAAGGACATGACCGTGATAAACGCTGAAAATGCATTTACATCAAAAGAAGATTATAACGGAACAGGAACACTAGAAAATCCAATCACAACAGACGTTGTCGTTGTAGGAGCCGGTCCTTGTGGTCTGTTCAATGCATTTGAACTAGGTCTTTTGGATATGAAATGCCATTTCATTGATATCCTAGATCGACCAGGCGGCCAATGCGCAGAGCTATACCCAGAAAAGCCAATCTACGATATTCCAGCATACCCTGAGATTTCCGGCCAAGAACTGACCGATCGCCTGCTAGAACAAATCGAACCTTTTGATCCCGTTTTTCACTTTCAACAAATGGCAGCCTCTTGTGAAAAACTAGGCACAGATGAAGCCCCTTTATGGCGCCTAACAACTGATATAGGGACAGTCTTCGAAGCTAAAGTTATCGTTATATCTGCGGGCGGTGGCTCATTTATGCCCAAAAAACCTCCAATCCCAGGCATCGAAGACTATGAAGATAAATCAGTCTTTTATTCCGTGCGCAAACGCGACGCATTTGCTGGCAAGAAAGTTGTCGTTGTCGGCGGTGGCGACTCTGCACTTGATTGGACACTCAACCTTCAAGAATTAACCGAAAGCATGACGCTCATTCACCGTCGTGACTCATTCCGTGCCCACCTCGATAGCGTGAATAAAATGTTCGCCAAAGTAAAAGAAGGCGCAATGGACTTTGAAATGGGTCAGGTTAAAGAGCTTAAAGGCGAAAACGGCCAACTCACCTCCATCGTGGTTGAAAATAAAAACAAAGAAACAAAAGAAGTTACACAAACAGAAATTGAATGTGACGTATTGCTGCCGTTCTTCGGCCTCACCATGAAGCTTGGTCCGATAGCCGAGTTTGGGTTAAATCTCGACGAAAATCTAATTCCTGTTGATACGGAGAAATTCGAAACATCCGAACCAGGCATATTCGCAGTTGGCGATATCAACACATATCCAGGCAAATTAAAACTCATCCTCAGCGGCTTTCACGAAGCCGCTCTTATGAGCCGCCAAGCCTTTCGCTATATCTACCCTGATGCAAAGCTTAAATTCGAATACACAACAAGTTCATCCAGCCTGCAAGAAAAGCTAGACGTAGATGATAAAAAAGAAGCTGCAAACGCTTAACTTCCACAATCATGAACACATAAAAAAGCAGGCTAAATAAGCCTGCTTTTTTTATCAAAGATTAATTGCGTTGCTATGCCGAGGATTCAAACCCAAACAAAGGATTAACAATAGTCTCCGTGATAAGGTCACCGGGATTCGGTATAATTGCGTATGCTGCAGCAGTATAAAGCGCGACCATAGTTAAACCATGGGTCACTGTAAACTTTACAGCCTTTCCAAAAATACCCGATAGCCCAGTGCCCGCCGAAGCATCTGCACTCATGACTACCTTTCTGTTAGAAAATTTGTAGAATTACAAGTCAGATTGTAAATCTAGATAACATCAACTTTCTTTCAAGAAAAAACAAAGCCCTCTATAAAAAAATTATGGATAAAATTCACACCTTATAAATCTTAACGATTTATTAAGACTTAGAAACTAGGTTTAAGTCATGTCTATTAAATCTATGTTTAAAAAACTGAACGTCTCCCCATCAAATTATTTAGCATTATCGCTAATCGCGGGAGGAACAACGATGAGCGCCGTCGACATCGCAAGATTAGTAAACGGTGATACATCCGCCGCACCAGCCCTACTCCAAGATTTTGGATCAGTTGCTGCAGGGCTAGGTTTATTGCATCAAACGCATAAACTCGACAACAACACGCAATACGCGATTGCTTAGCGCTTATATGCAACCCACTGGCGAATGCCAAAACCCATCTCATTTTGGGACTCATTTGAACGTTTTACGACCAAAACAAGCCGTAACCTATCAGAGCGCTGCTTATCTCCTGCGAAATATGTAACGACAACAGGCATTTCGATGGTCCATTCATATACGCCTTGAACAACGCCTTCCTTTATCAAAATAGGCGCGGACGCAGAAACCATTCTTACAACCTGCTTATTCACTTCAACCATTTCTAAAATGCGTGAACGATCCAAAGCCTTACGAAAAGATTGATAACCGTCATCCGTAAAATGACGAGAAGCTTTTTTAAGCCTACCTTCGAAATCATTAAACGAAAAACTCATTGCCTCTGTGACGGCAAGCGGAAGCCAAGAAAATACTTGATCATGCGTAACACCCGCCTGATCAATAGGCGGCAGTTGCTTTAAATCATGACTATGCGCATCAAACGAAAACAGAAGCATGACAAGCGCAAGAAAAACACGCACTAATCTTCTAGACCTTCAAACAACAAAGTCGAAATATAACGCTCGGCAAACGAACAACCGATCGTAACAATCGTCTTACCCGCATTCTCTTGCTGCTTCGCCATTTCAATCGCCGCTGCAAGGTTCGCACCCGTGGAAATACCACCGGGCAAACCATCTTGACGCGCAGCTTTTTGCGCAGTTTTAAAGGCTGTTTCACTATCGATCTTAATCACACCATTAAGGATCGCTGTATCAAGGTTATCAGGAACAAAACCTGCACCAATCCCTTGGATCTTATGCGGACCAGGATCACCACCCGAAATCACGGGGCTCTCAATCGGTTCAACGGCATAAACACGAACATCAGGGTTAGCTTCTTTCAAAACCTTGCCAATACCGCTAATCGTTCCGCCAGTTCCAACACCAGCAATCACAATATCAACTTTACCGCCAGTATCTTCCAAAATCTCTTTCGCCGTCGTCTCACGGTGAATTTGCGGATTATCAGGGTTTTCAAATTGCGATGGTGAAAATGCACCTTCTGTTTTTTCAAGCAATTCAGCCGCACGATCAATCGCACCCTTCATCCCCTTTTCCGCAGGCGTCAAAATTAATTCCGCACCAAGATATGAAAGCATCTTACGACGCTCTACAGACATACTTTCAGGCATCGTCAAAATAAGCTTATAACCTTTCGCCGATGCAACAAACGCCAGAGCAATACCCGTATTACCAGATGTAGGTTCAATCAAAGTATTCTCACCAGGCTTAATCTTGCCTGCTCGCTCCGCGCCTTCAATCATTGCAAAACCAATACGGTCTTTTACCGACGCCAAGGGATTAAAGAATTCACATTTAACGAGAATACGCGCCGCATTCTCACCAAGCTCTTTCTGAAGATGCGGAAGCCCAACAAGCGGCGTATTTCCGATTGTGTCCAAAATACTGTCATAAACACGACCACGTGTTTCCTGATTAGGTCTTAATTCAGCGCTCATGATTTAATCTCCTTCGCCTGGTTCTTCTGAGAAATGCTCTGGATACTTATTAGGAACGTCTTTCATCTCCTCTGCACCATCCATCTCATCTTTCTTTTCTGTAATATTAGGCCATAGCCCTTCTGAAAACTTCTTATTCACTTCAAGCCACTGTTCCGCCGCATCATCAGTATCAGGCAAAATGGCTTCAATCGGACACTCAGGCTCACAAACGCCGCAATCAATACATTCATCCGGATTAATCACAAGCATGTTGTCTCCCTCGTAAAAACAGTCCACGGGGCACACCTCAACACAATCTGTGTACTTACATTTGATACAGACATCTGTAACAACAAAGGTCATATAATTCGTCTCCTAATCCGAAAAATTCATCGAGAAACAATAGTGCGATGCCCCGCGCAAAGCAAGGGTGATGATATAAATTTAATCACTAGATTTAATCAATAAATCCCTTAGTGTGCATCCATGCAAAAAATTCTTTTTACATGCTGCCTCGCAATCACAACATTATTAATTGGATGTACACCTTCGACTACAACCAATAACCGCGTGGAAACCCCCACCACATTTAAAGACCCAACCAATGAACAACTTCATGAAGCAATTCTGAATTTCATGAAAACAACAGGCGCACCTGTATCTTCAACCTATAACTTTGTACGCTTTGATCTCGATGGTGACAAACGCCGAGAAGCTATCATTATGGTCAAAGCCCCCTATGGATATTGGTGCGGCCAACATGGTTGTGTCTTAATGGTTATGAAAGCCCACAATAACGGCTTCACTTTCGTCAATGCCGTCCAACCCGTAAGGGAGCCAATATTTATTAGCCGCGCAAAAACAAACGGATGGAACAATGTAGTCGTTAGAATTTCAGGCCGCTGGTCAGAAACTAAAAATGTTCTTCTACGCTTCGATGGAAAACAATATCCTGACAATCCAGAAACATTATCACCTTACCCCATCAATCCAGCCAATCATCCAGACTTTATCCGCGTTTTATACGACGAAGACACGATAGATTAATCGCTATTTTTACCCATCAATTTATTCAAGAAATTTTTTCGATACGAATAAACAGTCTCTTTAAAGTCCCGATTATTCTGATATTCATCGTCGCTCTGCAAGCTCATATCAACTTTCCCAACAAGATCATCAACATTAACATCAGATAAATGCATCTTCTTAAGACGCAAAATTACATCCTGTTCTTCCTCACCATAATCGCCATCAATATGCGCAAGCTTTTTCGCAAATTTAAAAAACTCAGCCTGGTCCGCCGGATCCTCAATACGCTCAAACATAGCTTCAATCGATTCCGCATGCTTTGCATCATCCTGCAAAATGCTTCTCTGCTCATCTGAGAAAGGAATATCCTCTAAAATCTCAGCCATAAATCGTAATTCTTCATCAGTGACAACATGATCTGCATGCGCCAACGCAAAAATTGCCCGCCACATGTAAAACTGACTCTCATTCACCATTACACTCATAAAGTTTCATCTCCACCTTTGTAAAATTCAGCCATAAGCAACACAACATGCTGCATCATACGCTCTTCATCGTTCTCACCAATCAAACCATCAGGAACAGCTGGCTTACGCATTAAAAATCGTAATTCACTCTCATAATCTTGCGGATTATTCAAAGATTGTTCAACCGCTTCCAACGCATGTTTTTCATCATCATGAAAAAAACCATCACACCACGCAACAATCCTCGCAAGAATAAAAAACTGCTTACGATATTGCAGGCTTTCAATGTCTTTAAATAATTTCACAATATCAGAAGGCACTTTAATATCCTTCGCAATAACATCACGCTGCCCCTCTGAAAAAGCAAAAACATCCATAACATTGTTAAGGGTCGCCTCTTCCTCTTTCGAAAAATCATCATCAACCAACACCATACCAAAAACCGCACGCCATAATGCGAACATATCCGCATTCGGCGCCTCAGTAATATCAAGAGCTTGTTCAGTGATTCTCATACATCACTATTGAAACCCGACTTGGCATTTTCCGCAAGCCTTGAAGACAAAAGATAAGACGAAAACAAATAAAAATGTTCTTGATTTGTTCTTTTTTTAATGTATCGTATCAAAACCTTCGAAACAGCACACTACGCGGTTTCGCTTCACACTGTCGCAAGACAAGAAGCGAAGCCTTGCGCGCATATAAACAGGAAAACAACAAAAAATGGACACAGACCCCAAACTAAAATGGCTCTTCCTTGACCTCAACAGCTTTTTCGCAAGCGTAGAACAAAACGAAGCCCCACATTTACGTGGTAAACCCGTCGCTGTTGTCCCATCCAACACTGAACATACATGCGCCATCGCCGCCTCATATGAGGCAAAAGCCTATGGCGTCAAAACCGGCACCATTATCAGCGATGCCAAACAAATGTGCCCAAACCTTATCTGCGTTCCCGCCCGCCACGACATCTATGTCCAATATCACAACCGCATCTTAGAGGAGTTTATAAAACATGCCCCCATCAACAAAGTCTGGTCCATCGACGAATTATCATCACGCCTACCCCCGTCTAAACGCAACGTCAAAGGTGCAAGCCAAATCGCCCGCAACCTTAAAAACGGCCTTTGGAATAATATCGGCCCCGCCATTAACTGTTCAATCGGTGTCGCTCCCAATGCGTTGCTGGCTAAAATTGCCGGTAACATGCAAAAACCCGACGGGCTAACATTCTTAGATAAGGACGACTTACCCGGCCCATTGCTAAATCTCAAACTCACTGATTTAACAGGTATCGGCGAAAACATGAAAAAACGCCTAAACCGTGCCAGCATCATAACCATGCAAGACTTGTGGGATACCTCTCCGAAACAAGCCCGTAAAATCTGGGGCAGCGTTCAAGGTGAACGTTTTTGGTACTGGCTCCATGGCTACGACTTCGAAGCGCCTGAAACAAAGGATAAATGCATGATCGGACATTCTCGTGTGCTCGACCCACAAATGCGCACCCCCGAAGCCGCCCGCCAAATGGCAAGACGTCTACTCACAAAGGCAACATATCGCCTCCGCCGCGGCGAATATTTCGCGCAAACCCTATCACTTGGCGTGCGCACATCCAACTATGGCGGCCCTGAACAAAAATGGCGGCGCGAAATTCGCCTCCCTAACCCAGCACAAGACCCTTTCACATTTTTAGAACACCTTGAAACATTATGGACCATGATGCTCATCGACTTAAACGCATCTAATCGCCATAATTTTAAACTCAAAAAAGTATCAACATTATTGATGAACCTGCACCACGTCGAGCACATCACAGGCGACATGATGACAGAACGTTATAAAGAAAAGCTCAACACCCTTAAAAAACGGGAATCTCTCGCCACTGCGCTAGATACGCTGCAAACAAAATACAAACATGAGACTGTAACACTCGGCAGACCGCCAAAAACACTAAGCGGTTATGTCGGCACAAAAATAGCCTTCTCCCGCGTCCCCGACACCGAAGAATTCTGGCATTAGCCTTAAAAATTGACATAATAAAAGGATTGTCTATAAAGTGAGGTAGTAAAAACAAAAATAAGAAATAAAGAATAAAAAATGTTGAATACTAAACAGCTCCAAATCAAGGGGCTTAGTAAATACGAAGCGGTTCAGGTCATAACCGATATAGCAGAACGATATGCTTATTGTTTTAAGCAAGAAGACTATGCATTTCTAAACAACAATATAAATGATTTAGAGATAGGCGAACCAGACATAGAAGAAATCACGGAAATAATCCTAGGTTTATTAAAACCCGCACTTGAACGAGAGATAAGATTAGCGAGAGCCGATCTCACAGACGCAACAGAAATACAAGAAGCCACACTCGAATCATTAGTAAAGCTATGGGAAAAACATGCCCCAA
>JBGCEF010000015.1:0-26663 GCA_045106175.1 Bdellovibrionales bacterium | reverse complement strand
CAAGCTAGAAAAATTTAAATAAGGTTAATCAAAAAGGAAAATATAATGGAAGAAATTGCAAAACGTTTACAAGAAACATCCACCGCCTGTGCCGCCGCATTAGAAACATGGAGCAAAGATAAAAAAGACATTAAAGCGAGGTCCGGATTACAGGAATCTGTGCATGAGCTTCGTAAAGTGGCGTCTCGTTTGGAAATTGAATTAGCGATTAGCGAACGTGATGACCTAGCGCAAAAACCAATTCCAATCCCATCTCACCGCGACTCTGGCAAGCGGGATAAGAACGATAATCGTGGTAATCGTGCACCAAAAGAGGGCGGTTTTAAAAACAACAAAGGTGGACCTAAAAAACCAGCCCCTAAAAAAGCATCAGGCGGCGAGTAAATTTTAAAATGTATCTTTCACCTGACGAAGCGCTGCAAATTCTGCGGCGCTTTTTGCATGTAAAAAGACATTCGTCTCTTTTTCTAATCCTATAGTCGACGGAACAGTTGAATTTCCTGCATGCCTTATGGATTTAACCTTTATCAGCCTTTCTTTAATACGAATATCCTCAGGCGATATATAAGCGCAAAATTTTGCATTAGAAAGCGTATATTCATGCCCGCAATAGACTTTCGTCTCATCAGGAAGTCTTACGAGTTTTTGCAGCGAAGAATAAAGCTCTTCCGCCGTTCCATCTAATAGACGCCCACAACCCATCACAAAAAGCGCATCACCAGATAATACAAAGTGGCTATCCGAAAAATAAAAACAAATATGTTCTCGGCAATGACCCGGCGTATCCAAAACTTGAACCACCTCGCCACCAAAAGAAAAATCATTGCCTTCCTTTAATGTGCGTTGAAAAGAAACAGCCGGGTTACCATGGGGATGCTCTGCCCCCACAACCGGACAACTATGCCAATTCATCATATCACGAAGGCCATCAACATGATCCCAGTGATGATGCGTGATCAGAATCACATCAGGTTTCAGGCCCCGTTTGTCTAAAAAATCAATAATCGGTTCTGCATCACCGGGATCAACAACGCCAATGCTCCCATCATCGGCCTCTAATACAAACGCATAATTAGCCATGCTTGGAATAATTGGAATGAGATGAACATCAATCACAATTTGGTTTCTTCCGTTTTTAAAGCATCAGCTAACCGGTTTTGCGCGCTTCCTGGTTTAAGCGGTTGCTGCTGGCTTGCATCGGGCGACCAGCCGATTAAAAATATAATCTCAAAACTCGCTTCAATACGGTCATTATCAAGCGCAAAATTTTCCGCATAATGCTGCGCGGATTTCATAAAGAAATCTTTTCCGACAAACGACTTATCGCGCGCTTTTATAATATTGCTTTCACCCATGCCGCGCAAATCTTCCATAAGTTTAAAGATATGCTCATAGCTGACTTTAACAATTTCAGAATCTACGACGGGTAAAGCAAAGCCCGCACGTTGCAATAACGCACCAAGCTCTTGTTTATCTGCAAAAGGAAAAATACGTGGAGACAAGCCGCCACGCGATTCCATTTCAACATGTGATAAGCATTGACGCAATTCATACAATGTCTCACCACCAAAAAGCGCAGCAATAAATAGACCATCAGGTTTTAGCGCTTGGCGAATTTGTAACAACGCGCCGGGTAAATCATTAACGCTATGTAGGCTCAGCGCAGATATGACACAATCAAGGCTATTTGGCGCAAAAGGAAACATGTCTTCGTGAGCGATAAAATCAGCAGAAAAACCACCACCACAATCAGAAATAAAAGCATTATCCATCAATGCGCCACCACGCGAACCAAGTTGAATAATTGTCTCAAAATCACGTTGAATAATACTTAAACGATCTTGCAAATTCTCTTTTGTCCAAGAAAACAAGAAATCATAATTGGAAAAATTCTCAACCGCCCTTTGGCGCTTTATGGACAAAAGTGAACGGTCAAATATCTCAATATCATTAGAATTTTCTACCATTTCTCGGGGCGCGGCGCGTTTTCCATTTCTTTTTCAAGCACTTGCATAAATTCTTCAAGCTCTTGTTCAAAATTAGCGTGCAAATCGGGGGCTTGGTCTTTTTTCAAATCCGGTTCAGCAATGGTGAGCGCATCTTTTGGAGCAGCACGCTTTGTAGCGCTGTTGGAGAGCCCAATATCTTGTTGGGCAACTGCGGGGGTGGCATCGATCACAGCATCGCTAGATATCGTAGGTGGTTTTTTAAGTGTGCTATCTTGCTTATGAAACGGCTCTGCTGATTTTACAGTCTTCTTTTTAACCTGCTTATCTTGCTCTTGCTTCTGCTCGTCTTGTTTAATATCAAGCGCCGATTTCTCATCGGCAATAACATCGGGTCGTTTGCGTTTGGCAACATCCACAGATTCATAAGAAACAGGAATGCCCCATTCTGGTTGCGCGCCTTCAAAACGCTGCTTTACAATCGCTTTCGCACGAAGCCTCGCATCAAGCTTAATTTCATCACTGAAATAACGATACGCCCGCGCTATCGCGGTCATAAAATGTGGTTCTTTTGAGATGGAGCGTTGCAACAAAGCCATTTGATAAAATGGAATAAATTTTGTGCCTGGGTCTTTAAATGCCTGTGCCGGCGCCGCAATCGCATAGGGGTGAATGCGCTGCGGTGTCATGCCCACATGCGCGTAATAGCTCTCACCCATCTTAATCACCATCGCAACATTAACGCCCATCTTATCCGCGATAAAACGCTTAATTTGCTTTTGATTAGACACCTCTGGAGGAAGATCAAAACTAGGCGCTGAAATCGTCAAGCCATTGCCTTCATGCCTTTGCGGTATAGGAAGATATTTTAAATTCACACCGGCATGCATCTCGCCTTTTAAATCTTTGGTCATCGGCAACACAACAACCGTATTCACGGTCCGATCATCATGCACCACAAAATCGACATCCTGCGACGTCAGCCCTGATATTGACCCACGTGTATTGCCTTCTTCCACAAACACAGAATGAACAGGGCGCAGTTGGCCTGCTGTGCCCTTAATGCTCTTAAAGCGATCATCCTCTTCCGCGAGGGATTTTAAAAGGCTCTTAACATTCAAACGTTCGTTAATTTTCGAAACCTTTAATTTGATCTGCTTATCACTCCACGTCTCAGCCGTCATTTTAAGGTGCTGAAACAATGATAAAATCTGCAATTCAAGACGTGCATTGGGCAACATACCAACCGTAATAGCATCTAACACTTTTTGCGCGCTAAGCTCACGTACAAAGCCTTTCGCTTGAAATTTATCAGAGTGCCCCAAAAAGCTTTTAGGTGTAATTTCACCCTTCTTTTCAGATACTTGCAGATAAAATGTTTTAATCTTTTCATCAATATAATCTGGCGCTGGATAATAATCGGGCCCATGCTCCAAAATCGACCCTGAATCTGGTTTTAACCCAAGATAATCACGTGCAAAAAGCGCACTGTGCTTTACATCAAATTCTTCCACAGTTGACAAAGCCTCTCCATCAACTGAAATCGGCTCAATCATATGCCCAGACCATAAACGTCCATCAACGTTAATGCCGCCCCGTGGCACTGCATTCGCGATAGAACGCGCAATACCGTCATGCAGGTAAATTTTCAAACGACCATCATCATCAACGCGATAAGGAAGAATCTCATTCACATCCAAATCACGGGTAACAACATCCGTAATCTCACCTGTTTTTTCATTACGCATCGCGGAGATTTTTAAATTTCCGCTATCTGTGGTCGATGGACGGCGCTCTTCAATATTTAAACTTTTGCGCTCCGCTAATTTAACCGCCACCGCAATAAAACAAGTTGGCGGATGACCAAGCGGCTCTCCCTGATTATTGTAAAGGCGGAAACGCCCTTCGAATTTCTCATTAATAATATCTTCATCCCAATAAGGACCAGAATATTGCACGCGCGCACCAAGCGCCCTTAATTCCTTTTTAAACTCACGTTGCGTAAAGAACGTGTATTCCATTGGAAGTTCAGCATCCCAACTTTTACGATCATCTTTACGCATGATAAATTCATACGCCCATTTATAGGGAAGCTTAAAAAGACGTGTTCTCGGAATACGCTCCGGTAATTCTTCTAAAAAGAATCCTCCACATCCCGGGTCCTGGCGCGGGCGGGCGTGCTCCGCATACCAAAGCAAAAGATCAGCCTCGGAAAGCTTAGAAAGCTCCTTTCCTGTGCTTGGCTCATCCTTCATCTCCATCAAAACAAATTCTTCTGGTGGCGGACGCGCATAATCGCGCACAAACATCACCCCACCTTTTTTCAGCATTTTAAAATGCTTCCTTAAGGTATCAGAAACAATACGTTCATTATAACGAGACCCTGAATAGACCTCATGCAAGATGTATGAATTGATAATTGCATCAATCGAATTCGCCTCAAATAACTCGCTTGAAACATCACCGATTTTAAATTCCAGATTAAATAATTTATATTGGGCTTTTGCTTTATTGATTTGCCGTTTTGATTTATCCAGTCCGGTAAATTTTAAATTTGGGTTCATCACGGCAAGGCAATAGATAAACGCCCCGTCATCACAGCCCATATCAACAATTTTCGCACCATCAGAAAGCAAAAGGTGAGACGAAGTAAACCAAGCCTTTCGAATAACATCAGGCTCAATATCCTTAAGCAACAAATTACGTTCCTCGCGATAATTTTTCGCGTGGTCTGGCTTTTCTTCAATATCTGTCGCGTCTTTGCTCATATAACTTTTATCTTCTTAAAATAAGATGGTAGCTTATACACTGAAATGAAAGCAAAAATCAAAGAAATCGCCCAAATAACTGTAGAGTTCACACTCGACACGATCTTACCGCCGCGCTGCGTGGTCACGGGGGAAATGGTTGATCGACAAGGCATGATCTCCCCACAAGCATGGGCTAAGCTTGATTTCATTAATAATCCAATGTGCCAAAAATGCGGCGTTCCTTTCGGGTTTGAAGTGGATGGATTTGACGCTGAAGGTGGCTTACAATGCCTTTCATGCCTTGATTACCCTCCGCCATATGAAACCGCGCGTGCAGCTTTAAAGTATAACGACCAAAGCCGGAATATGATTCTGGGCTTCAAACACGCAGACCAAACCCACAATGTTCTGGCCTTCCTTCCTTGGCTAAAAAACGCAGGTACAGACATGCTTAGCCAAGCCGATTTAATCATCCCTGTGCCGCTCCATCGCCTGCGATTGATCAAACGCCGATACAATCAGGCCGCCATCATGGCTAATTATTTGGGTGGAGAGACTAACATCCCCGTGCTGCATAATGCCTTGATCAGAACACGCGCCACACAAACACAAGGGAATCTCAATTTTCAGCAACGTCGAAAGAATGTTAAATCTGCTTTTAACGTGCCTGAAAAACATAAAGAAGCCTTAAAAGATAAAACAATCATCATCATCGATGACGTCTACACAACAGGTGCAACCGTGAAAGAATGCACAAAAGCACTTTTAAGAAATGGTGTAAAATCGGTCCATATCCTAACCCTTGCAAGGGTTGTCAGATATAACGATTAGAGAGCTTCACCACGTGACAAGCGCCCCGCATCAATCGCAGGAGCAAGCCCAACACGCATTGCAAAGCGTTTAAGCGGAGGCAAATACCCTAATGTTTTTAAACCGATATGCCGTAAATTTTTGATGCCATCTATGTCTTGGCTAACGACGCGGTTCATTGTATCCACACCGAAAACACGTGTTTCAATGTCAAAATGCCTGCGCTTCTCATAATTTTGAAGCGTCACGGGATTTCCGATATCTTGTCCCACGCGCGCGCCATCAATCACAATTTCCGCAAGGGCCGCTACATCACGCAAAGATAAATTAAGCCCCTGTGCAGTAATAGGTGACATCACATGCGCAGCTTCGGCAACAAGAGCAACGCGCTCCGCAACCAACGATTTCGCTTTAATTGAAGACAGCGGCCAGCATTGTGGCTTAACCTCTAAAGACATTGCCCCAAGAATATTCTGTGTCTCGTCAACTAATGTCTGTTCAAAATCATTGTCTGCCATCGCCATAATCTCATCCGCGCGATTGGTTTTATTCACCCAGACAACAGACGATTGATTTCCCGGCAATGGAACAACGGCAAGCGGACCATGTTCGCGATGAAATTCGCTGGAGGTGTCATTATGAGATTTGGAATGATTAACAACGCATGTAATTGCGCTTTGCTCATATGATCTTTTATCAACGCCAATACCGGCAATCTCACGTACCGCAGAATTTCGACCATCCGCACCACAAAGTAACTGAGCTTTTATCAATGCCCCGTTTGTTGTTGTCACATGAACTTGATGGCCTTGAACTGTATAATCATTCAAGCTTTGCTCTAAAAACAATGTAACATTAGCATCTAGCAAAGCCGCTTCATAAAGGGCGGCCCTTAACGGCCCATTAGGAACATTAAACCCATAGTGCTTTTCCCCAATATCACTAGCTTCAAATGGCTCAATAACAGGATCACTTTTACGAAGACTAACATCAATAAGCTGCATAACGCTAAGCGGATTAGAAATACTTTCTAATCGCGGCCAGACTTCAGCCTCTCTCAAAATATTTAATGAAGCATTCATCAAAGCAACCGTGCGCCCGGTCTTAGTATCATTAGACAGTGTTTTCGCATCAGCCGGGTCAATCACACAAACCTTTAAGCCTGCTTTCCCCAAAAGCACGGCAAGCGTAAGTCCCGCCGCGCCTGCACCGGAAATAATAATATCTGCATAAGTCTCTGTTTGCTTCTTTGCCACTGCTGCACTACCTTTTTTTTATTAATTTAAGTCATAAAGGAGAACCGCCAATGGCAAAAGTAGAAATTTATTATTGGACAACATGCCCATATTGCACACGGGCTTTAAGCCTGTTGGACTCCAAAAATGTTGAATATACCGGCTATAATATCACGGGTGATGAGGCTGCACGCGCTAAAATGATTGAACGCACAGGTGGCCCAAAATCTGTACCGCAAATTTTTATCGACGATAACCATATCGGCGGCTGCGATGATATTCACGCACTCGATGCCAAAGGCGAGTTGGATAAGATTCTTAATTAGATAATCAAATCATCATTATTTCTGTAGGGAAGTTCATCGTCTGAGCCTTTAAACCCGATAAAGTCATACACGTTTCCTTGGTCTACGAGGCAGGCAAAAACAAAATCTCTTTTTAGAAGAGGGGCAATATCTGGACTGTCTTTATCAACTTCAAGATTACAGGGATTTCCACTGGGTGTTTGAAACGCAAATAATACGCGGCCGGAACGTGGGTATGTCACTGTAACTGGCGCATTGTAATCGTAAGACATAACGATCAGATAGAGTATTTATATTGAAACAACAAGAAAATAATATGAAAATAATAAGAACGGCTTGCGTGCAAATGACAAGCGGCGCTGACATAGACGCAAATTTAAAAACGGCCGATTACTTCATTCGCGAGGCAGCGGAGCAGGGTGCAACATTCATTGCGACCCCCGAAATGACCGACTCTATCATGCGCTATACTCGCGACAAATTGGCATCAACCTCTGATAAGTCGCTTCAGCATTTCTCAAATCTCGCAAAAGAATTGAATATATGGCTACTCGCTGGATCATTCGGCGTAAAAACCTCACAAGATAAACTCGCAAACCGTTCTATGCTATTTGCTCCCGATGGATCATGTCGTGCCCATTACGACAAAATACATATGTTTGATGTCACCTTGTCACGCAAAGAATTCTACCGCGAAAGCAGTGATTACGAAGCAGGAGATAAGGCCGTAATCGTTGATTGTAATGATTTTAAGGTCGGCATGGGGGTTTGCTATGATCTTCGCTTCCCACATTTATGGCGTGATCTTGCCAAAGCTGGTGCAAATATTTTAACGGCGCCTGCTGCCTTTACTGTTCCGACGGGGGGTGCTCATTGGGAAGTTCTGTTGCGCGCGCGCGCAATCGAAACAGGATGCTTTGTAATCGCTCCCGCTCAAATCGGCGAACATTATGAGGGTCGTGAAACATACGGGCATTCCATGATCATTTCACCGTGGGGCGAAATCTTGGCAAACGCACAAGATAGCCAAGGCATAATTATCGCAGATCTCGATATGGAAGCAGTTGAAAAATCGCGCAAATCTATTCCTGCGCTTGCACATGACCGCACTTACACGTTAAATATCATTCATGACAAAGAATAAAGATTACAAAGACGCAACACGCCTCGCTCATTTGGGGCTGGCCGCAGATGAATATTTTGGCATCGTCAATCCACCGATTGCACGTGCTTCGACTATTCTCTACCCATCCTTGGCGGCCTATGAAGACCCCAATCACAAATACCGTTACGGGCGGATGGGCAACCCTTTATCTGAAAAGTTTGAGACAGCGATTGCTGATATTGAAAATGGCTTCAATGGATGTTCAACTGCATCGGGCCTATCGGCAATTACGCTTGCACTGACAACAATTTTAAAAGCAGGTGATCACGCACTTGTCGTTGATACGCTCTATCCGCCTGCGCGTGATTTCTGCAACCAAGTTCTTGCAAAATTTGGTGTCGAAATCGAATATTACGACCCGCGCATCGCTGGCGGTATCAAAGACTTAGTCAAAGATAACACAGCACTGATTTATCTGGAATCTCCAGGCTCAGGCACATTCGAGGTACAAGACGTTCCGGCAATCGTCAATGTCGCAAAAGCCAATAATATCAAAACAGTTATTGATAACACCTATGCCGCGGGGCTTATTTTTAAACCGCTTAATCATGGCGTAGATTACTCTTTGCAAAGTGCTACAAAATATATTGGCGGCCATTCTGATATCAATATGGGCATCGTCATCGCCAAATCACAAAGCGATTACAAAGCAATGAAAACAACCGCGCTCAATCGTGGTGACTGTGCAAGTGCTGAGGATTTATACCTAGGCCTTCGGGGGCTGCGCACTATTAGCCTGCGTATGAAACAAAATGCTGATAATGCAATGAAGGTGGCAACATGGCTAAGCCATCAATCAGGTATCGCAGAAATCCTTTATCCCGCATTAGAAACCAGCCCAGATTATGAGCTTTGGAAACGCGATTTTACTGGTGCAAATGGTATCTTAAGTATTGTGATGCAACCATCTGCAAAACAAGCTGTTCACGCATTTGTTGATGCGCTGGACCTTTTTCCAATCGGCTCTAGCTGGGGTGGATACGAAAGCTTATTACAGCCGCAATATTTAAAGAAATATCGCACAATCAATCAACGCCCCGCCGATGAAGGCGCTGTGCTTCGACTACAAATTGGTTTGGAAGATGCAGATGATTTAATTGCTGATCTGGATCAGGCCTTAAAAATATTTAATAAGGAAAAATAAGTATGACGACATTAAAAGATGACGCCCTTTATATTGGTCAATCTGTTGGCGCGCAGCCAATACAGCAATATTTCCCGCTTAAATGGGGAAATCGCCATGGCTTAATCGCGGGCGCAACCGGAACGGGAAAAACAGTCACCTTGCAAAATCTTGCGGAAGGCTTCTCCGATGCCGGTGTGCCAGTTTTTATGGCTGATGTAAAAGGCGATTTATCGGGCATGTGTCAACAATCCGAAATGCAGGATTTCTTGGTTAAACGTGCAAACATTATCGGTTTCGGCGAAGAATATAAAGCGCATGCCTACCCAACGGTTTTTTGGGACCTGTTCGGTAATCAGGGACACCCCATCCGTACAACTGTTTCGGAAATGGGGCCGCTTCTACTGGCGCGAATTCTAGAGCTAAACGATACACAAGAAGGTGTGCTAAATATCTGTTTCCGCGTTGCGGATGAGCAAGGCTTAATGCTTTTGGATTTTAAAGATTTACGCGCGCTTTTAAATACTGTTCATGAGCAGAGATCGGAAATTTCCGCCACATATGGCAATGTTTCTCCCGCATCCATTGGCGCAATCCAACGTAATCTTTTACGTCTGGAAGACCAAGGCGCATCAAGCTTTTTCGGCGAGCCCGCATTGGAACTAAAAGATTTTATGCGCACCGATTTGGATGGCAAGGGTAAGATCAACATTCTCGCCGCTGATAAGTTAATGTTAAGCCCGCGTCTCTATGCCACATTCCTACTATGGCTTCTTTCCGAACTCTTTGAAGAGTTGCCCGAGGCAGGTGATGCGGACCGTCCAAAACTGGTCTTCTTTTTTGATGAGGCGCATTTGTTATTCGATGACGCCCCAAAAGCATTACTTGAAAAGGTTGAACAAGTCGTTCGTTTGATCCGCTCCAAAGGCGTTGGCGTTTTCTTCATCACACAAAATCCCGCGGATGTCCCTGATGCTATCTTGGGGCAACTAGGTAATCGCATCCAACATGCTTTGCGTGCCTTTACGCCCAAACAACAAAAAGCAATTAAGCAAGCTGCTGAAACATATCGTGAAAACCCAGAATTTGATGTTGCGGATGTGATTACAGATTTGGGGGTAGGGGAAGCGCTTGTTTCAACTCTCGAAGGAAAAGGGCAACCTTCCATCGTTCAACGCACACTTATTCGACCGCCGAATTCTAAATTAGGCCCTGCCTCTGCGGATTCAAAGAAAATGGCGCTCCATGCTAGCGGAATGAGCGATAAATACGACACAACCGTAGACCGTGAAAGCGCATTTGAGGTGCTGAATAAACGTGCAGAAAAAGCCGCTAAGCAAGCTGAAGAAGCGCAAGAGGCCGCTGAAAAAGCAAAAGACGTCAAAAAGCCTAAAAAGGCAAGCAGCCGCCAATCCGTTGGCGAGGCTGCGGTTAAATCCGTCGTGCGCGCCATGAGTAGTCAAATAGGCCGAACAATAGCCCGCGAAGTTATGCGCGGCCTTATGGGCGGATTAAAGCGTTAGGCAACTGCTGGTAAGGGTCCGTTTTCTGGGGGTTTAACTTTGAACGCGCGTTGCTCTTTTGAGGGCCTAAATAGAGCGGTATACTCACCTGAATCAACATCAGAAATTTCAAAGCCCATTTGTTTATAGTGAGCAAGAGCAGCCACTGCATTTTTATCAATGAGCATCTCAACTGAACAATCATTATCGTCGGCAATAACGCATGCTGTTTCAATAATCCATGACGCATACCCCTTACCGCGATAGGCTCTATCAACGCATAACGATTCGATAGTAAAATCAGAAGCCTTATAGTTCTGGTCTAAAAAGGCCATTCCAACTAGTTTTTCTTCATCAAAAGCCCCAAGCCCGATATTGCCCTCAATCATCTTAAGGAGATAATGGCGCACATCATTTGCATCACCTCTTTCCTGCGGGCGCTCACCCTCGAAGCAGGAGAAATATAATCTCATCACGTGTTTAATATCAGTATTTTGTATGCGTCTTAATTCCATATCATTGTAGATATAATGACGACATAGATTATGTCAAGTGCTAAGCAACCAAACCAACAGGCACGCCAAGCGCTTCTGCCAATCCGCGCATGGCACGAATAGAACCATCTTTTTTACCTGTTTCAATTTCTGTTAGGTAGGGGCGGGAAATATCGGCGCGCTCCGCTAATTCTGCCTGTGTCAGGCCGCGATATTTTCGCAAAACCCTAATCGGACTTTCCTCACGTGCGGTTAAGGCATCTAAAATTTCTTCAGGCAAATCATCATTGTCGCCCGAGCTAACAAGGGCGCGATAGTCATGAAGAGGAAGAAGGACATAAGGCTGTCCTTGAATGTGTAAAAGATCATACTTCATAATGATAATTTAACATGCCAAAAGCGACATTGTCATGATCAGAATCATTTTATAAACAGGCAATCTAAAAACGCGTACTCAATGTGACGGATCCAAAAACGGCTTCGCTCTGTTGTCCTTCAAATTCTTTGCTGCGCGCGTTAATCGAATAAGAAAGTCTATAACGATCATAAGTGAACGCAACACCGCCCGTAATATCAGCGACAAAGTTCTTTTTATCGACGCTGTCTGAATTCTTAAAGCTATTACCATCTAAAAATATATCACGACCTACGGCTCGCCCATCAAGGCTTGCAAACAAAACCCAGCCAAACCCATTGTCAGGAGTTTCAAAATAACCACTGCCCGGCATTGCGGGGCGTACACGTGGTGGCTTATCACGCAAAGCCCCGTCATCGGGCGAGAGTGATACTGATAAACCAGCCCCCGCATAAGTATAAATATTGCCCAAAGAAAAGTTGATATTCGGCTCGGTCTGAAACTTAAACCCTGCAAAATCTTTCGCAAAAAAACGTGGCCATCGACGCTGCGCTGAGATAATTAATCCGGGTTCAAAATCTAATTGGTTGTTCCATCCTCTTGGTGTCGGCGATGCCTCGCTGAGATGCTCATGCACAAATTTCTGTGTTTGCTCTCCTAATGCTTCGGGCCCAACAAGGCCTAGCGTTAGTTCAAATTCATCAATATGATTATTTTCAAGCGTAGCCAATCCAACAGACCCATATAAAAACGCAGCCCACGGACGGTCATCCTCTTGCCGTTCACGAATGCGGATATTTTCGGGGGTATATATATTTTGACCAAGTGTAAAAAATGTACTGGTTGTTTCATTGAGATCAAAGGTGGGAATACTATTCGCTAATTCATCCACGACCGAAGGCACAGGCGTGTTTACATTGAAATAAGTTAAGCGAACACCACTCGTATAAAACTGATCCGTTCCGCCGCCCAAAACATCATTCTCAATAGAAAGGCTTAGATAATTCTTTTCATCGGCTTGACGTATCTTTGCTGTAACATCGTCTTCTATTGTCGTTTGCCCATAAGAATGCGGCACAAATAATGCACTACATAAAATCGCAAAAACGAATAATGATTTGGTCGTTAGATTAATCATGTTACACCTATACACATGGTCAAAACGATTAACAACATTTACGAACATGCGCCCGCAAACCCGCCCAAAAGCTTAGTGATTTTGTTGCACGGTTTAGGATCAAACGGTCAGGATTTAATCTCTCTTGCGCCAATGTGGTCAAAGGATTTGGACGAAACGGTTTTCATCTCCCCTGATGCGCCTTTTGCTTGTGATATGGTTCCCGATGGATATCCAAATAGCTTTCAATGGTTTAGCCTTCAAGATAGAGACCCGCATGTGATGCTGAATGGTGTGATGAACGCGCAGCCTATCCTTGATACATTTATAACAGAGCAAATCGAAAAATATAACGTGCCACCTGAGAAGACAGTGCTTGTTGGTTTCTCCCAAGGAACAATGATGAGCCTGCATACTGCGCCACGCTTCCCCTCGCAACTCGGCGGTGTTCTTGGCTATAGCGGCGCTCTTTGCGGCGAACCAGGTATCCGCAAAATGCCAATCTGTCTCATCCATGGTGAAGCGGACGATGTTGTCCCAATAGAGGCCTATAATCATGCCCGTGGAAAACTGATCGGTGCAGGCTTTCGAGTAAGTGGCCACATCACCACCGAACTAGCCCACAGTATAGATCAAGCAGGTTTGGATGCTGGGGCTGCATTTCTGAAAGAAATACTCACTTAGATTTAAACGTTTTAATCATATTTTAACAGGCGCCCTGTATTATTTTACGTAATAATTCAGGGTGTTAATTTATGGGTGGCGACAGCGAGTTATCCCGTGCATTCCCAAAAGCAGCAGATCCAGATGCTTGGGGCAGAGGGTATAAATTAGGCGGAAGTGGTCTCAACGTTATTGAGAACACATTCTTACCCCATTCGGATGTCATCATATTCTCAGATACAGATCATAGCAAAACAGAAGATATATATGAAGATATGTTCCCCGATAGCATGTTATCGAGCATGTCTCAAAATGGTTTCAACAATATAGTGATAGAGATGCCAATGGATGCCCAAGGTCTTGTGAATGATTTAGCGCAAGGTATTATTGACGGTCCTGAATTTGTGAATGCAATGCTTGATATGGGCTATGGCAATTCACACCTTAGTCCGCAAGATAATGCCAAGCAGCTCACTGATATAGCTGATGTAATAGAACGTGGTGCGCAACAGAACCCGCCAATTCGGGTTGTCTGCGCCCAAATGCCTTTTACGCCAGAAGAGGAAAGTAATTTAGAAGGTATTATTCAACGAAGCGGCACATATGATCAGGTGCATAATGCTGTTAATGAATTAGCTGAACAAGTAGGATTAAGCCAAGAAAATATAGAATTGTTAGTCAGAAATGCTGAGCTCTTCATTGATGCAAATATGTTTACACAAAACCGAAACGGTTTAGACTTTTCTGAAGAATTAGGGCCCTTAATACAAAGTTTAAAGCAGATAGTTCCGGCAGAAATGGTTGATGAGTTTGTCGAAAAAATAGAGCAAGCAAAAGACTTGGCACTTGGTGCAAGAGGTGAATATATTGAAACGCTTTTAGAATACAGAAATGATAGTGATTCCAGGCTTGGTGAGCTTATAACAGGTTTGGGTGGAAAATCAGTAGTGGTTCATGGTTCTGGACATGGTGCTGATTCAAACAATGATCTTGATGAAATCTTACAAAATGAAGGGCTTAAAACAGGCCGTATAAATATTATTTACGATAGAGGGGCTAGCCAAAGACTTCCTCATAAGCCGGACCCTTCCGAGATCAATTATCACCCCGATAGAGATGGCCTTCACATTAAAGATTACGACGGTGATCAGCGTATTGAGGGGCTTCCAGTAACAATACAACATAATGATAATATGTTTCAGCCATAACATTATTTTATAAAAAACTAGCAGGGCTTACATAAAATAATAGTTTCTCGCAACGCACAATTTTTCATAATAATAAATTTAGTTTTTAGGATAAAAACCCCTCTTAACCCATTGAAAAAAATAACAATGCTGCAGAGCATAAGTTTTTTTCGTAATACGAAAAATGCTACAGCGCAGCACAATAACTCTGTGGATAGGCTGTGGATTTCTTAGGGATTAAGCTCAAATATGGTATAATATAATTATCAGTAAGCGAGACGGTTTTGCTCCCCTCATCGCTAAAAGTACGAAGAGCAGATGAAGTGAGCACCTTCCCATTGGCCGTCTCCACCGTGGCAACAACGGATGCGATAAGGAGACGCTATGACTGCGATAGAGCATACATGTAATAATGCGGGTATAACCCCTCTGGAGCAATGCTCCGCCCTGATACTGAATGCTGACTATAGGCCACTGAGTTATTTCCCTCTCTCTGTATGGTCTTGGCAGGATGCTGTTAAGGCCATTTTTCGAGGGAGCGTTACGGTAATTTCGGAATATGAACGAAAAATACATTCGCCAAATTGCGAAATGAAATTACCAAGCGTGCTTGCACTAAATGAATATGTGCACATGGATCGTAAACCTGCTTTTACGCGGTTTAATGTATTCCTTCGCGATGAATGGACATGTCAGTATTGTGCATCAAGTTTTAAAACGCATGACCTAACATTCGATCATGTGATACCGCGCTCAAGAGGAGGGCGGACAGAATGGGAAAATATTGTTGCGGCTTGTCGAGGTTGCAATACGGTAAAAGGCAGTAAAATGCCGCATGAAGTGAACATGTACCCATTGCGCGAACCGGCCCAGCCGAGCGTATATGATTTACAAGAACACGGGCGAAGCTTTCCTCCCAATTTCCTCCATGAAAGCTGGAGTGACTTTTTATATTGGGATACGGAATTGGTTGATGCTACGGAGTATTAAGAAGCAAGCCTAACGCTTGTTTGTAAATAAGAATTCGGCATATCGAGGAGAACGGTTTAGACATTCAGCTCCTTTCGAGTATTGCCGGTGAGAGCGGAACCTAGTTCCGTAAACCGCGAAACAAGCCATAGGTTTGTTCGCTAACGGCAAAACAAAGTTTTGCCAAACAACGTGCAACGAAAGGAGAATGTTATGTTTAATCATTTAACAAATCTAGCACACACACGTTCGATCTCTGGAGCCATGGGCTTTTTCCTATTCCATGTGATTCTATTGGTCGGTTTATCAACCTTCCTTGGTCACTATTTAGTGAGTTTGGGAATAGTAGACGGCGTCGCCGGTAGTTTCTTCGAAGGAGGAGAAATCTATACACTGATCGGTGCAGGATGGACACTCGTCCTTTCCAGCATGGTGCTGACCGGTAAAAAGATGACAAATGACATTATGTCAGTCGTTATCGCGCTCGTTGGCGTGTATCTCGCATACACTGTTAACGTAATGCTCGGTATGGTTGTCGTGGCTTACCTTACGACCCTCGGGAAGTAATCGCGAAGCAAACCTTAGGTTTGTTCGCATGCTAAATAAAAGAAGTCGGGTGCAATGTACCCGGCTTTTTTGCACTGCAAGATATAAATTGTGCACTACAAAGTATAATTTATGCATGCCAATCATGCAAACTCTCCCTGTTGTCACAAATTTTTTTCAGCGTAACAGTTATAAAACCAAACGATGATTAGAGGAGAAAAACATCATGGTGGCATTAACTGAGATAAACGCAGCAGCAACAACAAATACACCCGTGCCTGTAGATTTTTGGGGAAGATCCATTTCTGATTTAATTGCGGAAGAAATGCGTCAAACAAATGGAATAAGAAGAGATCACTTAATTGATAGAACCTTTGAAACACCTCAATATATTTTGGGTGGACAGTTCGATTAATCAAAAACCTTGACAAACTGCGGGTTTGCGGGCTATGTACTCGTTCTAAACACAGATTGAGTAAGGGCCTGCAACCATGTTTGATGATCTATTTAACTTCGCTAAAAAACGCACATTGAAACAGTCGATTGGATTTTTTATTGTCCATGGTGGTATTGCGTTCGTAACAATCGGTTTATTACAAATCGTAACGCATTAAAATTAATCGCATGTTGCGCCCTCAATAACGCATCCGGAACCGTATGTCTTACGTATCAAAAGGCTTAAGACACACGCTACGAAAATACCGAAGCATAACAAGACATTGTAATTCGCCATGGATAAACCAAGCAGAGGGTCTTCCCATGGTATTTCTGCGCAATTTGCCGTGGGCGCGCTCATAATATCTTGCAGAATGCTCTGCGTTGAAACTTCTGTTTCTGGCGCTAATAAAGCATCAAGATTAACATTGCATCCTTCAACGGCACTCTCCCACCATTTGCGTTCAACGCCGCTGTGGTAAAAGGCAATGCCGCTATTGACTAAAAAGCCAAGTCCTGCAAGGCCTATAATGCTATCCACTATTTTAGGGCGCTGTCGCAAAAACAGTCCGATAATGCCTAAAACACCACCAATCAAAAACGGAATACGTTGATAGATGCAAAGCGGGCAGGGCTGTAGGTCTAATACGACTTCGGAATATAGTGCAGCGAATAACGCAAAAAAACTTACGCCCGCAATGCCGCAAAACATTGCAATAGGGCATGATAATAATGTGCGAAGAAACTTTATCATATTAATCCCTTAATCGTTTCTTTGACTAAAACGATCCCTTCTGTACCAAAAAATATAAGCATGAAAAAAATAAAGAACACCCATGCTGTTCCAATCAACGCCCCCGCAATAACCGCCAGTCCATCACGCATAATCACGCCAACCGCCATCAAGGCAATACCAAATGCAGGAATAGTATTGGTCAACGGCAAGGGAACACAAATCGAAAGCGCCATAATTAAACCTAATAAACCGATGATATTTGAAAATATCCCATGCGTTATAAAACCAAATCGCGGTCGTACGAAAAATTCAATTTTCTTAACAAAAGGAATAGCCTTGTCGACCATGCTTTCAAACATGCTCCGATTAATCGACTTGTATTTCATTTTTTCAGGAATCCAAATCTGTTGCCGACCTAATGCTTGTTGTGCTGTTAAAAACAAAAGCGGCAGCGCAATAATAACATTCACCCCAAGCCCGGGAAGTGGCAGCGCAGCAGGAAGCGCAAATATAAAAAGCAAAAAGCCAAAGCCACGTTCATGTAACGCTTCCAAAAGATCAAAAGTGCATACTTTTTCTTCCGGCACTTGATCCTTTAAAGCGATAAGAATCTCTGAAATAGGCCTAGGGGTATCAACGGATTGAACAGTCATGCAAAAAACATAGCAGATAATTGTTGAAATGAAACACCGAAACGCTTATTGATATCCATCTATCGCACATAGAGTGCCTCTGTGGCGGAACTGGTAGACGCGCGGGATTCAAAATCCCGTTTCCTTTTGGAAGTGAGAGTTCGATTCTCTCCGGAGGCACCAAACATCTTCATGAAATCGAAAAAAATTGAATAAGACACATAATGCCTTTGCATGCTAAAATGGTGTTATGAGGAGTTGCCATGTTTAAATATATCTCAATGATAACGATAGTTGTGTTCGTATCTGCTGCCGCAAATGCGCAGATCTACTTGCGCAAAGATAACCAGCCATCAAAGCCTGGTATCACGGCAACCAAACCATCTCCGCAGACAAATCAGGCACCGTCCCAACGTCCTGCCCCCAAAGAGGTTGAACCAAGTAGAGCAGCATTGGAAAATGCACGCGCAATCGCCAATGTCTGCCTTAACGGGAAATGGCAATCACAACCATGTTTAAGTGCTGTGTCACAAAGCAATTTGGTAATGGCATCAAATTATGCAGCAGCTTTATCAGAAAATAAGATGGAACAAAATGCAGAAGCCATAAAACAGCAATGCGCCGCATCAACCGCGGCAACGCGCGATAGCTTCCCTGCTAATGCCATGCGAAGCGCATATGTAGAATGTGTTAATGCAATCGTACAACAATCACAAGAAACCGGGCTTGTTCCTGATCAATCACAATTCCAACTATTGGTAAGTGCGGTGCAGTGTTTGGATCTCGCCCCGACATGTAACGAGATTGAACGCGGACTTTCAGCGTATAGATATTAATTCTATTTTGAAACTGCAGCTCTAAGCGAACTCCAAGCTTTTGTCTTTTTTAACTTTGGCATCATTGAAAACACAATGATCGTTAAAACAAACGCGATGCTGACATAATCTAAAAACGTGAGTCCCTGCAAAAGCGGTAAAATACGCGTGACTTCACCGACGCTAGGCTCAATAGTATTCAACTCTTGCGAAATCGCATACATGTCCTGATCTGTCAGGCTTTCTAAGCTTCTTGAAAAATTAAAAACGTCGCTACTCATAATATCCTCTAACCTTGTATTTGTTTTCCCTTTAACAGGAGTTTGCAAGGTCCGTGCCATCTTTGATGGCCTGTAATTCTCTGATTTATGTCAAAATAATAGACGTTTAAGCTGAAATAGGCAAATTCTGCAGGCTAAAAGTGCTCACATCAGCAGGTTTATGAGCCAAATGCTCCGCCAGGGATCAAACCTTCCAACCCATGACCGACGAAGGAAATAGCATCTCCTCCATAACCAACAGTGGCACTTGCAAAATTCCCATATAATGATGCGCCTTGAGTAAGGATAGCACCACCTGATGCGCCATATCCAAAAGCAGCAACCGCAAAACCACCACATAATCCTAGCCCACTTAAAATAACGGCGTTTCTAACTAATGACATATTAACTCCTCAACTTTGCGATGTTATAACAAATAACTCTGAAAAAATCAAATATAATTATGAAAATTACTCTGCGGCTATTTTTTCACCTGATGCTTTCTCTAACATCGGCTTCAAATAAAACCCTGTGTGGCTATCTTTAATCTTACAAATATCTTCTGGCGTCCCTGTACCAAGGATCGTTCCGCCTTTATGACCGCCTTCTGGTCCAATATCTATAAGATAATCGGCTGTTTTAATAACATCCAGATTATGCTCAATCACAATAACGCTATTGCCTTGCTCAACCAACTTATGCAGAACCTCCAACAATTTACGCACATCTTCAAAATGCAGGCCCGTTGTAGGTTCATCAAGAATATAAAGCGTTTTCCCTGTTGAACGTTTGGAAAGCTCTTTTGATAATTTTACCCGCTGTGCCTCACCGCCCGAAAGTGTATTGGCTTGTTGTCCAACCTTAATATAGGTCAACCCAACATCCTTCAGCGTTTCCATCTTATCGCGAATGCTCGGCACCGCTTTAAAGAAATCTGCTGCCTCTTCGACTGTCATATCGAGGACATCAGCAATCGATTTATCTTTATATTTTACTTCTAATGTTTCGCGGTTGTAGCGCTTGCCGCCACATGCTTCGCATTCCACATAAACATCGGGTAGGAAATGCATTTCAATCTTAATAACACCATCACCCTTGCACGCCTCACATCGTCCGCCCTTAACGTTAAAGGAGAAACGTCCGGGACCGTAACCACGCGCTTTGGCTTCGGGCAATCCCGCATACCACTCACGAATAGGTGTAAACGCACCCGTATAAGTCGCAGGATTTGATCGCGGCGTACGACCGATCGGTGACTGATCAATATCAATCACCTTATCAACAAACGCCAATCCCTTAATCGCTTTGTGTGGCAAGGGCTGTTCTTTTGACTTCATAAGACTTTTTGAAGCCGCACGATAAAGCGTATCAATCGTAAATGTTGATTTCCCTGAACCAGAAACGCCAGTCACACATGTAAACGTACCAAGAGGAATTTTGGCAGATATATTTTGCAAATTATTACCTGATGCCTCAATCACTTCTAAGAACTGCTTTGGCTTACCCTTGCGACGCTTTATTGGAACGGCAATCTCGCGCTTACCATTCATATAATCCGCTGTCATCGACCCTTCGGTTTTAAAGACATCCTCTGGTGTCCCTTGAGCGACAATATTGCCGCCATGCACGCCAGCGCCCGGGCCCATATCAATTAAATGATCCGCGGCACGAATAGCATCTTCATCATGTTCAACAACAATCACCGTATTGCCCATATCTCGCAGCCTTGTAAGTGTCTCAAGCAATCGATTATTATCCCGTTGGTGGAGGCCAATCGACGGCTCATCCAGCACATATAAAACGCCCGTCAAGCCCGAACCTATCTGTGAGGCGAGGCGAATACGCTGCGACTCACCACCGGATAATGTCCCCGATGATCGCGACAAATTAAGATAGTCCAGCCCAACATTTCGAAGGAAAGTGAGGCGCTCATTAATCTCTTTCAATATCTTTTCAGCAATTTGCTGCTGCTGCGCGTTTAAGGTATCTGCAACGCCTGTAAACCATTCACACGCCTCTTCAATAGAATAAGTCCCAACCTCTGAGATATGTTTTCCATCAATCTTCACGGCAAGCGCTTCGGGCTTTAAACGGTGCCCGTTACACGCTTCACAAGGCGCAGATGATTGATATTTTGACAATTCTTCCCGTGCAGAATTTGAATCTGTTTCAAGCAAACGCCTCTCTAGCGATGGGATTACCCCTTCAAATGGTTTGTTTGATTTCCATGTGCTATCTGATTTTGTATTATAAGTGATAGGAACAATCTCATCACCCGATCCATAAAGAATAATCTGCTGATTTTTTTCATCCAATTTATCCCAACGCTGCGCTGCGCTGAAACCGTAATGCCGTGAAACTCCTTCAAGCGCTTGCATATAAAAAGGGGCAAAGCTCTTCGACCATGGCTCAATCGCACCATTGATCAATGATTTCGACCCATCGGGCACAACCAAGGCTTCATCCATATACATTTTTTTACCCAAGCCATCACATTTCGGGCACGCACCATGCGGGGAGTTAAATGAAAATAAACGTGGTTCAATTTCAGGAATTGTAAAACCTGAAACAGGGCAGGCATATTTCTCGCTAAATAATTCCTGCTCGCCTGATGTTGCGTCTTCAGTAATGACCAAACCACCTGCTAACCCTAAAGCCGTTTCAACAGAATCCGCTAGACGGTTGCCCATATCTTCACGCACAACAATGCGATCAACAACAACCTCGATATCATGCTTCAGCTTCTTATCAAGCTCTGGCACATCAGCAATCTCATAGAGCGTCCCATCGACTTTAACGCGCTGGAACCCTTTCGCCTGAAGATCTCTAAATTCTTTGCGGTATTCGCCTTTTCGTCCACGCACGATGGGGGCAAGAATATATAACTTTGTCCCATCACCCATGGCGATAATCCGATCAACAATTTCGGAAACGGTTTGCGATGTAATCGGCTTACCAGTTGCGGGAGAGTAGGGCACACCAACACGTGCCCAAAGAAGACGCATATAATCATAAATCTCTGTGACTGTACCAACGGTTGAGCGGGGATTACGTGATGTTGTTTTCTGTTCGATAGAAATCGCAGGCGATAGCCCTTCAATCGAATCCACATCCGGTTTCGACATTAATTCCAAAAATTGTCGTGCATAAGCAGAAAGGCTCTCTACATAACGCCGTTGTCCTTCGGCGTATATGGTGTCAAACGCAAGGCTTGATTTCCCACTTCCCGATAATCCGGTAATGACAATCAACTTGTCACGCGGCATATCCACATTCACATTTTTTAAATTATGTTCTCGCGCACCGCGAACTGAAATCTCTGTAAGCATGCCTGTAATATGGCGGTATATAGCTAAAAAACAAGCAAGATTTTCAAAATTAAGGCTCCGGCGGTCCCGGTGGATTAGAGCGGTCTTTAACTTTATCTAAAAACTCACGCCCATAATGATAGACCTGATATCCAATAGACAATCTTCCAATCTGTCGTCTCTTAATGATCTTTTCTGCTGTTTCTCTATCGAGGTTATCTCCAGCAGCTTCAAACTGTTTAAGGGTTCTATGTCTAAGTTCAGCTTTTGCAATAAGAGGGAGTGTTGAGAACAGCCCCATAAGCAAACTGATTGTTGTATTAGAATTTTGCGATAGCACAAGGCTGTCTGCTAGTAAAAAAGCTTGCGGTAAAAGACTAATCCTTGCGACTTTATAACCAGCATCTGTCTGTCCGCGCAATATTTTGTATTCTTTGTCTGCGACGTCTGTCCAATTAGCTTTCATTATCATTAAATCCTAATTTAAAAATTATGTTAATAGATGGATTGGGCTGGTTTTGTAACAAAAAACCCTGCTCGCTTTCGCAAACAGGGTTTTCATATAGATACTTGATCTTAAGAATTCATAATCCGGCCAAAATCCGGAAATATTGCCCTTAAGCGGTTTCCCCGCCTAGGAGCATCCAAATTCCGGCCTTCAAACTGTGTTCTTGATCGTTCATCGGATCACCTCCTTTCGTTGTTATCGATACTTAATAATATGGATTCGTATGGCATCGTTTCAAGAGGAAACAAAAGGAAAACATTTTAATCCCCAAAAAGCCTCAAAAACGAGAAAATACACTTGGTTAAGCGATGTTGCCTGTCTATACTCGATTCAAATTTAAAGATATCTAAAAGGAGTAAGACGTGGCTGGTAGCGTGAATAAAGTGATTTTGGTTGGAAATGTAGGAAATGAACCTGAGATCCGTTCTTTTCAAAATGGCGGTCGGGTCGCCAATCTGTCTATTGCCACATCTGAACGTTGGAAAGATAAAGCGACAGGTGAGAATAAAGAAAAAACAGAATGGCACCGCGTTTCTGTTCTAAACGAAGGTCTTGTTAAGGTTATCGAAAGCTATGTCCATAAAGGCTCAAAGCTTTACATCGAAGGACAATTAGAAACACGCAAATGGCAAGATCAAAATGGTCAGGACAAATACTCGACCGAGGTTGTCTTGCGCCCTTACCGTGGTGAGCTAACCATGCTCGACAGCCGTGGACAAAGCCAGGAAATGGGTGGTGGCGGATACTCCCAAAGTGCTCCCGCTGGCGGCTTTAATGACAATCAAGGCGGTGGTTTTGATCAGGGCGCTCCTGCACAAAGCGCCCCTACACAAAGCGCGTCCACATCCGTACCTGAATTCGAAGATGAAATCCCATTCTAGAAAGAGACATTTGAATGAAATACCTTATTGTATCGCTATTAAGCATTGGCTTATTGGTGTCACACCAAGCAGTGGCCCAAGAACAAGACGCCTCTGCTGAAATAAGCGCTCCCGCTCTGGATCCAACATTTGAAGAGCGCGTAAAGCTAGCCAAAAAAATGCATGAGCTAAGACCTGTGCGTGCACAAGTAGAGCAAGCCATTAATCAATATGCGCAAGTGCGCCCGCAAGCAGAGCGTGAAACATTTAAAACGGCTATGCGTAATGTATTTAACGTCAAAGCCTTAGAAAAAATTTCTGTCGATGCCTACGCCGATACATTCACTGTAGAAGAGCTCCGCGCCATGGTTGAATATTACAGCAAACCTGAAGCGATATCCGCGAGTAACAAATTTTCCGACTACGCAAATATCGTTTACCCGGAAATCGTACGCATGCTCGACCGTGCTGCCATTCGCGTTAAAACTGGACAATAAACGTCACAACAACAATCATTATAAAGTATAGAAATATATGACCGAAGATACAAACATACCATCCGAAGAAACATTTCCTACTATCGCCCTCGAAGAGGAAATGAAGAAAAGCTATCTCGACTATGCGATGTCGGTTATCGTATCGCGTGCATTGCCAGATGTTCGCGATGGATTAAAACCCGTCCACCGCCGTATCCTTTTTGCTATGCGCGAAGGCGGATATGCCTCAGATAAAGCCTATAAAAAATCCGCCCGTATTGTTGGGGATGTTATGGGTAAATATCACCCGCATGGCGACTCTGCGATTTATGACTCTATGGTCCGCATGGCACAGCCTTGGTCGCTCCGCCTTCCACTTGTCGACGGACAAGGAAACTTTGGTTCGATGGATGGCGATAGCCCTGCCGCCATGCGCTACACCGAGGCCCGCCTTGATAAAGCCGCCGATTCAATCCTTCAAGACATTGAAAAAGAAACAGTCGATTTTCGTCCAAACTATGACGAAAGCTTAAACGAGCCAGTTGTTCTTCCATCACGTATTCCAAACTTGCTTGTTAACGGTGCAGGGGGGATTGCTGTTGGTATGGCAACAAACATTCCGCCACATAACCTTGGTGAGGTGATTGATGCCTGTACCGCGATGGTCGCAAACCCCGAGATCACAACAGAAGAAATTACCGAAATTATCCCTGGCCCAGATTTCCCAACAGGCGCCAAAATTATGGGTAAGAACGGAATCTATAAGGCGTACCATACTGGTAACGGCTCTGTCGTTATGCGCGCCAAAACATCCGTAGAAGAGATCGGCAAACGTGAAGCCATCATCGTCCATGAAGTGCCATATCAGGTCAATAAAGGAAAACTCCTTGAACGTCTTGGCGAAGTTGGTCGCGACAAAATCGTTGAAGACATTGCTGAAATCCGTGACGAATCTGACCGTGACGGCGTACGCGTCGTAATTGAATTAAAAACCACTGCCAACGCTGATGTGGTTTTAAACCAGCTCTTTAAACACACGGCCCTTCAAACCAATTTCGCATGTAATATGGTCGCCCTTCATAATGGTAAGCCGCAAATGATGCTGATCCGTGACATGATTAAGGCATTTGTAAAATTCCGCGAAGAAGTTATCACCCGCCGCACAATTTACGAACTCGGCAAAGCCCGTGATCGCGCTCATGTCTTGGCTGGTCTTGCCGTTGCCGTTGCCAATATCGATGAGATTATCGCTCTCATCCGTAATGCACCAAACCCAGCAGAAGCCAAAGAAGGTCTTCTTGCAAAATCTTGGGACGCGAAAGATGTTGCGCCACTGATTGAGTTAATTGACGATCCGGAATATCCGCTCAATGATGACGGCAGCTACCAAATGTCCGAAACACAGGCTAAGGCAATCCTCGATCTTCGCCTTCACCGCCTAACCGGACTAGAACGCGACAAAATCGCCGATGAACTCCGCGAGATTACAGATCAAATTGCTGAATATCTTGAAATTCTTGCTAATCGCGAAAAGTTACTGGCGCTACTCGTTGAAGAATTAGAAGAAGTAAAATTAAAATTCGATACCCCGCGTCGCACAGAACTCTGCGAAGCTGAGTTCGAAATGGATATGGAAGACCTGATTCAACGCGAAGAAATGGTCGTCACCATCACCCATGGCGGCTACGTCAAACGTGTGCCTCTTGATACATATCGCGCGCAACGCCGCGGTGGAAAAGGGCGTGCAGGGATGTCGACCAAAGACGAGGATTTCGTCTCCGACCTTTTTGTGGCATCTACCCACACCCCAATTTTGTTCTTCACATCACGCGGTATCGTTCACAAAATGAAGGTTTACCAACTCCCTCTTGGTAACCCGACATCAAAGGGCAAAGCGATTATCAACCTATTGCCATTGGAAAAAGACGAAAACGTTAATGTTTATATGCGCATGCCGGAAGACCCCGAAGAAATTGAAGGCAAAAACATTATGTTCGCAACCAGCCACGGAACGGTTCGCCGTAACATGCTCTCCGATTTTGCGAATATCCGTTCTAACGGACTAATCGCCATGAAGCTTGGCGATGACGAAAGTCTCGTTTCGGTACAAATTTGTGAAGAAGATGACGACGTCATGCTTGCCACTAAACTCGGCAAAGCTATCCGCTTTCCTGTCACCGACATCCGCGTCTTCGCTGGTCGCAATTCAACAGGTGTGCGCGGCGTGAAAATGAAAGATAAAAAAGACGAAGTTATCTCCATGTCGATCTTAAAGCATATCGATGTCACACCGGATGAACGTAATGCCTATCTCAAGGCTGCATCGCAAATCATCGGCAGCGATGATGAGAATTTCGAATATGAAGAAACCGACCTAGAGCTAGATGCAGAACGTTTCTCTGAAATGCTAGCAAAAGAACAAATCCTACTCACCGTCTCCAATAAAGGCTATGGCAAGCGTACTTC